>NZ_CP017834.1:827650-944692 GCF_001907975.1 Silvanigrella aquatica | reverse complement strand
AGATTTAAATAAAAAATCAAATTATCTTGGACATAATATAAGAAAAATATTTCAAGATTTGTTTGCAAAAAAATTTCAAAAAGATAACTTAATAATTGTTTTCATGGATAAAAATATTGATGTTTATATTTCATTTCTTGCAATATTAAAAGCAGGTGGGGCATTTGTTCCGATTGATCCTGAAGATCCTATTGAGAGAATAAAATATATAATCGATGATACCAAAGCTCCAATAGTAATTACACAAGAAAAATTATTGATAAAAAATTCCTTTTTACAAAAAAATAATTATAAAATCATCCTAATTGAAGATGTTCATAATCAAAAACTTGAAGTAGATAAAAATCAAAATTTATCTAATATTAATTGCCCACAAGATTTAGCCTATGTTATGTATACCTCAGGCACAACAGGAAGACCAAAGGGAGTTAAAATAGAACATAAAGGCGTCACCCGCTTAGTTAAAAATACAAATTATGTTACAATAATACCTGAAGATCGGATCATGCAAGCATCAAAAATATTTTTCGATGCTTCAACTTTTGAAATTTGGGGAGCACTACTAAATGGTGCTGTATCATGTGTCGTTGATAAAAATGTATTGCTTCAACCACAATCATTAGCTAATTATATTTCTCAGAATAAAATTTCTATATCATTTCTAACGACAGGATTATTCAATGAACTCGCCAGTCAAGACATTTCAGTATTCTATAAACTAAGAAAATTATATATTGGCGGTGAGGCAGCTAGGCCAGATTTAATAAAAACTCTTATTGATAGTACACAGGCAAAGAATCTAATAGTTAATAATATTTATGGTCCTACTGAATGCACGACTTTTTCGACATATTTTGTTGTCAAATCTTTATTAGATAATGCTTCATCAATTCCAATTGGTAAACCAATTTCAGGTGCAAAATGTTATATTTTAAATGACTATTTAGAATTACTTCCTGCTGGAGTTAGTGGTGAATTATGCATTAGTGGACCTGGAGTAGCTCGTGGTTATCTTAATAATATCGAGTTAAATAATACTAAATTTATTTTAAATCCTTATGCAGAAAATAAAAATTTTGACACATTTTTATATCGTACTGGTGACCTTGCTTGTTATTTAGATAATGGCGATATTGAAATCGTTGGTAGAATTGATCAACAGGTTAAACTTCGTGGTTATCGAATTGAACTAAAGGAAATCGAAATTTGTTTATCAGCTCATCCAGGCATACAAAGATGCGCTGTAAAATTAAAAGAAAATTCTGAAAAAAGAAAAATTATTATAGCTTACTTTGTTCAGAATAACAATAAATTTGTAGACCAAGAAGAAATAATAAGCTATTTGAAGCAAAAGTTACCTCAGTATATGATTCCAGGATTATTTATGGAACTTGATTCAATTCCTCTCACAAGGACTGGAAAAGTTGATTACAATGCTCTACCTGATCCTATTCAACATAAAATTGAGCTAAGTGAAAATAATAGAAATTTGGAATCAGAAAAGAAGTTTAACATTGAAAATGAAGTTCTTAAAATATGGCAAGAAATACTAGAATTAGGAAATATTAATTCTGACAATAATTTCTTTGATATTGGTGGAGATTCTTTATTATTAATGAGACTACATTCTAAATTAGAAAATCTTTTAAAGAAAGAAATACCATTATCAATTTTATTTGAATATACAAATATTTCTACTCAAAGTTCATACTTAAATTCTTTAATTTCAGAAAAAGATAGTCTAACAAATATCATTTTTAACTCCTGGAAATTAACATTAGAAACAAATAAAATTGATATAAATGATAATTTTTTCGATATTGGAGGAAACTCTTTATTATTAATGAGACTTCATAATAATCTTGAAAATTCTTTGAAAAAATCGATCCCATTAAATGAACTTTTTACATACACAACGATCAGTGAACAGGTAAACTATTTTTCTAATCAAAAAATAGAATTTAATTCACAACTTTCATTGGGCGAGAGTAGAGCAATGAAAAGATTAGCTGCTCGAAATATTAGCTTTGCTAAGATAGTAAATACAAATATAGAGAATCAATTATGACTAATTCAATTGCAATTATCGGTATGGCAGGAAGATTTCCTGGAGCCAAAAACATAAATGAATTTTGGGAAAATCTTTGTCTAGGAAAGGAATCCATTTCCACTTTTTCATTAGAAGAACTATTAAACAATGGTGTCAGCACAGAGCTCTTAGAGAATGAAAATTATGTGAGAGCAAAAGGATATTTGGAAGGTGCTGAATTATTTGATGCGAATTTTTTTAATATTTCTCCACGTGAAGCTGAGACAATGGATCCCCAGCATAGAGTTTTTTTAGAATGCGCTTGGGAGGCCTTAGAAAATGCCGGTTATTATTCAGAAAATGAAGCAGGACGTATAAGTGTCATAGCGGGAGTCTCTGGATTAGGCTCAAATAGCTATTATCAACAAAACTTAGCTCAAAATGAAGAAGTAAAAAAACATGTTAGCAATTATCAATTGAACATTAATAATGGAAGTGATTTTTTCAGTACACGCGTTTCTTATAAATTGAACTTTACTGGACCGAGTTATACTATACAATCTGGTTGTTCCACCTCACTTCTTGCAATTGCTCAAGCTTGTCAAAATTTAATTACTTATCAATGTGATGTTGCTCTTGCAGGAGCAGCTACAATTGAAATGCCAATAAAAACAGGTTATTTATACCAAAATGGGATGATTTTATCCCCGGATGGACATTGTAAGGCCTTTGATGCGGAAGCTAACGGAACAGTACCTGGAAATGGCGTTGGTATCGTTGTATTGAAACGCTTAGAGGAAGCAATTACTGATAAAGATACTATTTATACAGTAATAAAAGGTTTTGCCATAAATAATGATGGCAATCGTAAAATTGGGTATACGGCACCTAGTACTCGTGGACAATCATCTGTCATTGCAGAAGCGCAAGCTATAGCTGGAATATCACCCGAAACAATTAGCTATGTCGAAGCTCATGGAACAGGCACAAAAAAAGGAGACCCAATTGAGCTTGCGGGTTTAATAGAAGCATTTAAGGAAAAAACTAAGAAAAAACAATATTGTGCTCTTGGATCTGTAAAAACAAATATAGGACATCTTGACGCTACCGCGGGTGTTGCTGGATTGATAAAAACAGCTCTGTGCTTTACACACAAACAATTGCCTCCATCTCTTCATTTTTCTTCACCACATCCTGAAATTGATTTTTTGAATAGCCCATTTTATGTTAATACTAAGCTAAAAAAATGGGAAAAGGAAGGAAACTTACCAAGACGTGCAGGACTCAGTTCATTTGGTATTGGCGGAACAAATGTTCATCTGGTTCTCGAAGAAGCCCCTTCAAAAATAATTTCTCATACTGAATTAAAGGAACACGAATGGAAAATTATTCCATTATCAGCTAAAAATCCCAAGTCCTTAGAAAAAATGCGCCTTAATTTATTTCATTTTCTTGAAAATAATCCTGAAGTGAGCCTAGAAGATACTGCTTATACGTATCAAACAGGGAGATGCCCTTTCTCTTTTCGCTCAGTCATAATAGCAAAAGATCGAAATGAATTAATTTTTAATCCAAAAAAAACAAGCTCTCAAGACATGTTTCTATCAGAATCCAGAGTAAATAATGTTCCTCAGGTTGCATTTGTTTTCTTAGGAAATCACGATTATTACATTAATATGTCTTGGAATTTATATCAGAATTATTCTGTATTTAGAGAAACAATTGATACATGTTCCTGCCTTGTGAAAGAAATGATTAAAATTGATATTCGAACAATTTTATATCCAAATTTATTCAGTCATATAGAAATTCCATTTGATTTTAAAAACAAACATTCATTAACAAATTATTCTGAAATAAAAACATTAATATTATTTATTTTTGAATATGCTATGGGGAAATTATGGATCGAATTGGGTGCTAAACCCGATGTTTTAATCTCTCATAGTACTGGAATATATGCTGCAGCTTGTTTGGCTGAGGTTTTTTCTCTAACTGATGGCCTTAAATTAGTAGCATACAATTCCAAATTATTGCCAAATCATATTGATGATATATTAGAAATATCATTCTTTGAACCCAAAACGGCTTTAATATCTCCTTATGCATCTGAATTAATTACCTCAGAAGATGCAAAAAACTATAAATACTGGACTAAATATATTTTAGAATCATCAAAACCGCATTCTGGTTTAGACTTTATAAATAGAAACTTCGAAAAGTATTTATTTTTAAATATTGATTCACAATCGATTTTTTTAGATAAGTTAGAAAAAAACAGTGAAAATTATTTCGATCTTTCGATATTAAATTTACATCCTCATCCAAAGGGTAAAAACACTGATTATAGCTTAAACATTTCTATTTTATTAGCAAAAATGTGGCTTTCAGGAATTTTAATTAATTGGAAAATATATAATACAAATTTTTCTGGTAAAAAAGTCTCTCTACCTACTTATCCTTTTCAACACGAAAAATATTGGATTGAAAAATTAAATTTTATCGAAGTTAAATCATTAAATTCAAAAGATGAAAAGAAGATTTTTGTCGCAAATAATAGTAACGTAATGAGCAAAAATGACTTTGCAATTGAAATTGCAAAAATATGGAGCCAATATCTTGGTATTTCATCAATCGACATCAATGACAATTTTTTTGAACTAGGTGGAGATTCCTTAACTGCAAATCAAGCAATACATAATATTCAACAAGTTTTATCTGTATCCTGTCCAGTTTCAATTATTTTTAACTATCCAACCCCGATTGCACTAGCGAGTCATCTTTTTCCTCAAAAAAACTCTATTGATATGTATAATTGTAAAGATAAATTTGATGATAATCATATTGGAATACTTTCCTTCACACAACAAAGAATTTGGTTCCTTGAACAATATGAGGCAGGAATTTATAATGTCCCCTTAGCAATCAAATTGACGGGCTTAATTAATATTAAAAATTTAGAAAAATCATTTAATATTTTAATAGAAAGACATCAAAGTCTCCGTTCAGTTTTTAGGCTTGATGAACAATCAAACCCTCAACAATTTTCACTTCCTCCTTACTTAATTGATTTAAATGTTCATATTATACAAGAGTCGGAAATTGATTCAATACTAAAACAAGAGTCTCACAGCTTATTCGATTTAGCAGTTGGACCTCTTTTTACAGTAAAACTATATAAATTGACTGAAAGAGAACATATTTTATTTATAAATCAACATCATATTATAACAGATGGTTGGTCAATAAATATATTATTTGATGAACTAAGTATAATTTATAATAGATTAAATAATAATATTGTAAAAAATTTAAATCCTTTAAACTATCAATATTCAGAATTTTCACTTTATCAAAAGAAATTAATACAAGAAAGCTCCTTTAAGGAACAAATCAAATTTTGGGAAAAAACTCTTTCTAATTATTCTCAATTAGAGCTAAAAACTGATTATCAACGCCCATTAGTTGCAAAGCATGTTGGAAAAAGTTTTTATTTTGAATTAGAAGGAGAACTATCAGAGTCTCTAAAAAATATTGGAAAAAATAACAGTGCTACACTTTTTATGGTACTACTCTCTGGGTTAAACATACTTCTTCATAGATATTCAAATCAAGATGATATAATTGTTGGGACTCCTATTGCGAATAGAAGCAATGAACGTATGAAATCTATAATTGGTTTTTTTGCAAATACAATAGTTATTCGTAATAAAATAACTGTTAATCAAACTTATATCGATTTTTTAGAACAAGTTAAACAAAACTGTTCAGATGCGTATAATAATCAAGATATTCCTTTTGAAAAACTTTTAGAAATTTTGGATATTCAAAGAGATACCAGTAGAAATCCAATTTTTCAAGTTATGATGCTGCTCCAACAAAAATCTACTGATGAGTACCTTAAATTATCTGATTTACAATCTGAAGTAATTCATAATTGCTACGATACTTCTCAATTTGATTTAACATTTCATTTATGTGAAAAAAAATCAGGATTAACTTGCCGCATTGAATACAATACGAGTTTATTTCGAGAAGAAACTATTGCAAAAATAAAAACTCATTTTAAAAATATATTATGTTGTATTGCTGAAAATCCAGATACAAAGATTAGTTCTATCCAGTTGCAATCAAAGCTTGAAATACAAGAATTATTATACAACCGTAATAAAACAGAGGAACTTTGTTTCAAGAATAAAACAATTCATCAACTATTTGCAGAACAAGTTGCAAAAACTCCTGATTTAATTGCTGTATATTTTGAAGACAATCAAATAACTTACAGAGAACTTGACTTAATATCAAATAAGTATTCTTTTTTTATTAATGAAAAATATTATGAACATTATCAAAAGAATATATTAAACGACAGTTTAATAGGTATATGTTTGGATCGTAGCTTAGAAATGGTTATTGTTTTACTCGCTATTTTAAAAACGGGAGCCGCTTATGTACCACTTGATTCCACTTATCCTGAAAAACGCCTTAAGGGGATTATTGAAGATTCAAAAATTACTTTAATAATTAGTGAAGAAAAAATTTTAAATAATAAATTTTTTCTAAATCAATACAATAATATAATAGTTTTATTAAATGATTTTAATAAAAATGAATATAACGAATCGTTTCCTACATCACAAAATATTAGCTCTGCAAATGACCTCGCTTATGTCCTTTATACATCGGGATCAACTGGTTTACCAAAAGGAGTTATGATTGAACACGCATCAGTCACTAATTTGTTGCAAGATTTTAGAAAAAAACTACATATTTCGAGTGAAAATTGCTTAATCAGTGGAACATCAATTAATTTTGATATTTCTGTTTTAGAAATATTTTTACCTTTAATTTCTGGAGCGAAACTACGTTTTCTCTCACATATTGAAGCTAGGGATCCTGAAAAATTTGCATTTTATATCAAAGAAAATTCAAATTGCATTGTTCAAGCAACTCCCTCAGTCTGGAGTATGTTAGTTGATTTATTAAGTAATAGTACTCCAAAAGATATGATAACTTTAGTTGGTGGTGAACAATTAAATGAAAGTTTAGCTAAAAAGCTCCTTAATCTTTCACGAAAAGTATGGAATGTATATGGACCCACAGAAACAACAATATGGTCAACATATAATGAATTATTAGTATCTACAGACTATAAAATTATTGGTAATTGCTTTGCAAATACTCAAATATATATCTTAAATGATAATTTAAATTTAGTTCCAGATGGAGTCATAGGTGAACTTCATATATCTGGCAATGGACTAGCTCGGGGATATTTAAATCAACCAAAGCTAACAAGTGAAAAATTTATTGATAATCCATTTATGTCAAGTATAGAAAACTCTAGGATATATAAAACAGGCGATTTAGTACGATGGTTGGAAGATAAAGGGTTGGAATATATAGGGCGTAGTGATTCACAGGTTAAAATATTAGGTCATAGAATTGAAATAAGTGAAATTGAACATGCATTAAGTAAACATGAATTTATTGAAAAATGCATTTGTAATGTTCATTCTTATAACGAACAAAAACAAATTATAGCTTACTATATTCCGGTAATTTCTGAGAACAAAATTCCAGATTCAGAAAGAGAATTTTCTGCAATTTTAAAAACATATTTAGCACAAGAACTTGTCGAATATATGATTCCATATTTTTTTATTAAATTAAGTGAATTCCCCTTAACTAGCAATAAAAAAATTGATCGAAATAAATTACCTCCACCAAATTATAATAAATTAATTAATATAACTCCTAATTCTATCCCACAAAATAAAGTGGAAGATTTAATAGCTTCTATTTGGTGTGAGGTTTTATCGTTACAAAAAGTTGATATTGACACTAGTTTTTTTACTTTAGGCGGAAATTCACTATTAATAACTAAAGTGCATTATCGTTTGAACAAAATAGGGTATAAAGTTTCAATAATTGATCTTTTTAAATATCCAACTATTAGACTTATTTCATTAGAAATTGAGAAACTAAATTCAATTTCTTCAAGCGAAATAAATATCTCTCAAACTAAGAAAATGCCGAAAAGAAGTTTTCTTAGTTATAAAGATCGAATTAATTCAAAAAATAATAATGGACTTAATTAAATGAATAATTCAAATAATGAAACAACTGGATATGAAATTGCTGTTATTGGTATGGCAGGCAGATTTCCTTTAGCTAAAAATATAGAAGAATTTTGGGAAAATATTTACAATGAAAAAGAATGCATCTCATTTTTTAGCAAAGAAGAAATGCAATCAGAAGAAATAGATACAACTACTTTAGAAAATCCTAACTATGTCAATGCGGGTGGAGTATTAGAAGATTCGGATAAGTTTGATGCTGAGTTTTTCAACTATAGCCCGCAAGAGTCTATAATAATGAACCCTCAACATCGCATTTTTATGGAATGTGCTTGGGAAGCACTCGAAAATGCAGCTTATACTTCTTCAAAATACAAAAGTGCTATAGGTGTTTTTGCAGGTTCATCTACAAACCTATACTTATATCAGCTACTTTCAAATGAAGAAGTTTTGAAAAACTTTAGTACATTTCAGCTTATTATTTCAAATAGTAAAGACCAACTATCTACACGAGTTTCTCATGCTTTAAATTTAACGGGTCCAAGTCTTAATATCCAAACGGCATGTTCTACATCCCTTGTTGCTGTTCACACAGCATGTCAAAGTTTACTTAGCGGTGATTGCACTATAGCACTAGCGGGAACAGTTTCTATTCAAACACATCAAAAAACTGGTTACATGTATCAAGAAGGTTTAACTTTATCAAAGGATGGACATTGTCGGGCTTTTGATAAACTTTCTAGTGGAACGGTTTGCGGAAATGGAGTTGGGGTAGTTGTTTTAAAGCGATATGAAGCAGCATTAGCAGATGGTGATCGTATTGATGCCATTATAAAAGGTACCGCAATAAATAACGATGGAAATTTAAAAGTTGGATATACTGCTCCTAGTGTTCAAAAACAATCTGATGTTATTTCAGAAGCAATTAATATTGCTGGTATTACAGCAGATTCAATAAGTTATATTGAAGCTCATGGGACCGGTACATTATTAGGGGATCCTATTGAAATTTCGGCTTTGAATAATGCATTTCAACAATCAACAAAACAGAAGAATTTTTGCGCAATAGGCTCCGTAAAAACAAATATAGGACATTTAGATGTTGCCGCTGGAATTTCTGGCTTGATAAAAACGATTCTCGCATTGAAACATAAAATATTACCTGCTAGTTTAAATTTTCAAAGTCCAAATACCAATATAAACTTCGAAGATAGTCCTTTTTATGTGAATAATAAAACAAAACCTTGGATTACCAAAAATCTACCACGTATTGCAGGGGTTAGTTCATTTGGCATAGGAGGGACGAACGCCCATATAATCCTACAAGAAGCACCACTACGTGTTTCTGACCCTGACACAAATACATGTAGCCTTTTCTGCATTTCTGCAAAATCAATCTCTGCCTTAGAAAAAAAAGAAAAAAAACTTTTAAATTTTTTAGAACAAAATACAAATTTAAATTATCGTGATATTTCTTATACTCTTCAAACTTGTTATCATGAATTTTTATATAAAAAAGCTCTCATTGTATACACTAAAAATGAATTAAATAATTCAAGATCGATAGTCCATATTCAGAACAAAATGGATCCTAATAAAGTAGCAAAGTTATCTTTTTTGTTTCCAGGTCAAGGCTCTCAATATGTTAATATGGCAAGAAAATTGTATTTAACAGAAGAAACTTATCGAAACTGTATAGACAATTGTGCAAATATATTAAACAAATATTCTGGCATTGATCTATTAGGTCTATTATATCCAAAAGAACTCAATTTAATATCTGATGGTAATTTAGATAATACAGTTTTTGCTCAACCGGCAATATTTATAGTTGAATATGCTTTGTCTCAACTTTATATGTCATGGGGAATCAAACCAGACGTAATGATTGGACATAGTTTAGGCGAATATGTAGCAGCTTGCATAGCAGAAGTTTTTAGTCTTGAAGATGCTATTTTTCTCATTTATTCTAGAGCAAAATTAATGCAACAAATGCCAAGAGGAAAAATGATTTCTATCTTTTCTTCCTTAGATGATTTAAAGCCAATATTAAACTCTTCCATTTCTGTAGCAGCTATCAATTCTGATAATTCATGTGTTTTGTCTGGAGAATTCAATAAGATTGAAGATCTTGAAAAAAGACTGCAAGAACATAATATTTTATTTCAAAGTTTAAGAACCTCTCATGCTTTTCATTCAAATATGATGGAACCTATTTTAGCTGAATTTAAGTTAATTTTAGAGAAAATAAATATATCATCCCCTAAAATTCCTTTTATATCAAATTTAACAGGAACCATTATTCAAAGTGAAGAAGCAACTAATCCTGAGTACTGGGTAAATCATTTGAGAAATACAGTTCAGTTTGAAAAAGGAATAAAAAATTTAGCCAATGAGGCAAGTATTTTTCTAGAAATCGGGCCTGGGCAAACTTTGAATTCACTTGCAAAATCCTGTTTAAAAGATCTTAAAAGTATAATATATCTGCAATCCTTACCATCCTTTAAACAAACGACGCCAGCAGAAATGGAAACTTTCAAAACTCTTGGAAGTTTATGGGTTAGTGGAATTAAAATTAATTTCGATAAACTATATATAAATGAAAATAGAATAAAAGTCGCTCTTCCTTCTTACCCATTTGAAAGAAAAAGACATTGGTTAACTAGTTCAACATGTAAAAAAAACAGTCAGGATAAAGAATTTTCAAACAAATTTATATCACTAATATCTCCTAATTTATATAAAAATGATATTAATAAAAATCATTTATCTAATGATATATTTACATCAAAAAAAGATAAAATCGAACAAGAAGTTTTAGACATATGGAAATCTGTTTTAGGAATTGATTCAATAAATATAAATGATGAATTCTATAATAAAGGAGGAAATTCTTTACTATCTGTTCAATTAATATCAAAAATAAATCAGCGTTTTTTAGTAAATATTTCAGTTGTATGGGTATTAGAAAATAACACAATAGAAAAACAAAGCTTGGGTTTATTAGATCATATAACTGGATTAAAAACATACCAACCTATTATAAAATTTAAAGAAAATCTTTTTAAACCAATGCTATTTTTAATTCATCCAGGACATGCAGGAGCTGAAGTATATTCAGATTTTGCAAAGCTCATCCAAAACGAATTTTCAATTTACGCAATTGATTCATATAATATTTATAATGATGGTCCATTTATAAATTCCATAGAAAAGCTTGCTGAAAAATATGTTGATTATATTAAAAAGATTGCTCCTTATGGCCCTTATCATCTAGGCGGGTGGTCATTAGGAGGAACAATTGCTTTTGAAATTGCGCAACGTTTAACACTTTTAGGTGATAGAGTTATAAATATTTACATGATTGACAGCTTTATTTATAACAATGCAACTAAAATTTATGCTCAAGAATTAGACGACTTGTTTTTCAATCTCGAGGAAGATAAGTTCTTTCAAACCTTGCCATCTGAATATAGAGAAAAAGCATTAAAAGTTTATAAAATAGAACTAGAAATGTTACGAGAGTATAGACCTCAAAAGTATTTAGGCGATGTCACGCTTTTCAATGCTACAATTCCTGTTCAACTAAAAGTTGAAATGAATATGGAAGAAAATAAATTTTATGAATCTATAAAAAATAGTAATGGCGTCTTGGATTATGCACCAAATTTAATAGAAATAAAAATAAAAGCAAATCATTACTCTATTATGGAAAATCAGAATTTAGCAATCATCTCAGAAACATTGTTAAAAAACGTATCTAAGAATATTTCAAAAATATCTAGATGATAAAAAATTGAAATAGATATATAAAATTTTCTCAAATGATTCTTTAAATATTAGGAAGTCTATGCAAATTTTAGACAGAAATTTTTTTCGAATTTTGTCCTCAATAAATTTTAAAAAAATTGGCGTAATCTTAGCAACATGCTTAACAATTTTTACTTCTAATTCAAGCTTAACTGAGGTGAATTTATCGTTACCTATAATTGCACGCGAATTCCAAACAGACATGAGTGTGATGCCATGGGTAATAAGTATTTATATAATTGTTGCTGGAATGTTTATGATTATAGGTGGAAAATTAGGCGATTATATTGGAACAAAACGAGTTTTTATTTTTAGCCTGCTATTATGGCTTATCTCACTTATTATGGCTGGATGTTCAAATAGTATATTGATATTGATAATCGCAAGAATAATAGAAGGTGTTGCTTTTGCACTTAGTTTACCAATATCAATAGTAGTTATTTCTAAAACATTTTCTGAAAAACAACTTGGGTTAGCTGTAAGTATAAATATTACCGTGATGGGTCTTGCTCAAGCTATTGGCCCAACATTAGGTGGCTATCTATTACAATATTTTGGTTGGCGTTGGATATTTTTTATAAATGTTCCTTTTATATTATTTGCAATTATTTTTTCAACCCTATGCATTAAGCCAGATATTTTGAAACATCGTAAGCCTATTTTAGATTACTTTGGTGCAATAATTCTTGCAATAAGCTTATGTTTTATAATGATTTTTTTAGATATTATTCAAAAAAATTCATCAAATTTCCAACTAATCTCAATCTGTTTATTTATATTATTTTTTACTTTTG
Source organism: Silvanigrella aquatica (assembly GCF_001907975.1). NCBI lineage: Bacteria > Pseudomonadati > Bdellovibrionota > Oligoflexia > Silvanigrellales > Silvanigrellaceae > Silvanigrella > Silvanigrella aquatica. The sequence continues at coordinate 931,979 of NZ_CP017834.1, read as the reverse complement.
GAATACTATATTATGTAGAAAAAAAAGCTTCTAATCCTATTATAGATTTTAAATTATTATTTAATAAAGATTTTTTTATAATAAACTTATTAAGAATGCTATTTCAATTTATTTATTTTTCTGTTTTATTTATACTCCCAATATATTTATTAGATATTTTGAATTACAGTCCAGTTAAATCTGGTTACTTTCTATTATCAATGACTATACCATTTGCATGTCTTTCAATAATTATAGGAAAAATATCGGATAAAATTGGCGAAAAATTATTTGTTACATTAAGCTTTTTGATTGCAGCAATAGCATTTTACCTTTCAATAAATTTAAATGAAAATCCTTCATATATTATGATAATTATGCCGTTATTATTACTTGGGATATCTTCAGCATTTATGTTTAATAGCTCCACTTCTATGGCATTAAAAATTGCTTCTCCAGAAAAAAAAGGTGCTGCTTCAGGAATTTTTTTTACAAACACTTTAATAGGTGGTGCCATAGGAGTTGCTGTAACAAGTTTAGCTCTTCAATTACTAAAACATAACTTTTATAGTACACATACGAACCTGAATTTGCCTTATGAAAATACACCTACTAATTCACAGGTATTTTTATACGCTTTTTCAGGACTAATGTGGATGTTTTTGGCTATCTCTATTTTTGGTTTTTTTATTTCTCTTTTTAATTATAGACATAAAATTATAACTTATTTGAATTTAAAGAAAGATTTTTCATGATCAATAAAGAATCATTAAATTTTATTAGCAACAGATATCAAAATATTTTTAAGCCAGATCAAATAAATGATCTTTCGTATTATTATGCTAGTAACATAAAAGCTTATTTTAATTCAGTAGAATTGAGTTTAGAAGAGCTAAAAATTAGTTTATCTGCCATAAATAATTATTATAAAAATATTCATACAAATATTGAAGATACAATTATCAGTGGAAATAAAATTATAGTAAGAATGAAAAGAATTGTAACACGAGTAAAAGATGATTTTCAATACGACGTTGATATTGCAGTAATAAATTCTATTGCGCAAAATAAAATAATAAATTTTCATGCTTTATGTAGCAAAAAAGAATATTCAGAAGTGGCACTTTCTAGCGTAGGAAAATAAATGGAAAATATTATAAAAATATACGTTGATAATGATATTTATTTGTCAGAATTCATGGAACAAGATCAAGATGAGCTTGTACTTTTACTAAATGAAAAAGAATTTTCAGAAAATACAGGTACTATACCATTTCCATATGAATTAGTTCACTCTAAAAATTTATTACTCTATGCTTTTGCAGAAGCAAAGAAATTTAAAAAAATTATTCATTTTGCTATTCGCAACCAAGAAGGTAAAATTATTGGTTCCATTGGATTTGAAAAACTATATAAATTACCAACACACCAAGCAGAAATTGGATATTGGCTTTCAAAAAAGTATTGGGGGCAGGGGATTATGCCTAAAGTTATTCAAAAAGTTTGCGAGTATGGTTTTAGTGAACTTTCTTTGGCAAGAATAAGTGCAATGGTTTTTATATTTAACATACCTTCTTGCAAAGTTCTTGAAAAATCTGGTTTTATAAAAGAAGGCGTTTTAAGAAATTTTTTTCTCCAAAATGGTAATATTTTCGATGGAGTTATATACTCAAAAATAAAGCATTCTTAAATATTCCCAAACCAAAAGAAGAAAATTCTATTTAGAAAGCCAAATGTAAAATCCGTCAAGTAGTGTCCTTCCGACAACTTTGCATGAATAAAAAATGGGTCTCCTTCCGAAGACTTTGCATGAATTAAAAATGGAGCCGAATTAAAACCTCTTTTGGGAAACAAAGGAGGTTTTTTGATGACTTAGCTACATTCCCCTTATTTCATAAATGCTTTCATAGATTCCACTAATTCTTGCGCCATAAGCACTTCTTTTTCACTTAAAGAAACATTGTCATCGCCCATATGATTTAGAATATGACTCTCCATCACTTCCGCCATCAAACCCCCAAGGGCACCCCGAATAGAAGAAATAATATGTAAAATTTCTTTACAATCTTTATCGATTTCTAAGGCTTTTTCAACTCCCTCCAACTGTCCTTTAATTTTTTTGACTCGAATCAGGAGTTTGCTTTTATTTGTAATAGTATGTTTCGAATTGGATTTTTTTTGAGTTGACATAATATACCCCCCTAGCCTATAATAGGCTAATCAGAGAACAACCTGTTGTCAAACTCATTGCAATAAAATGCATACTATCTGAGGCGCCCATGAGAAATCAAAATGAGCTTAACTTAGTCTATATTATAGAAGGCATGGATTGCGGGGGATGCGCTGCCAAAGTAGAAACCTTCTGTAATAAAATGAATGGCATTAAAGAAGCAAAGGTTAATTTTTCGACCTCAACTTTGTCTGTTTCTTTTTTAGATGATTTAGAAGCAAAATATAAACTTGAAGAAGGCATCCAATCTTTAGGTTACCTTATTACAGAACAAATTATTGAGAATAAAATAAATCAAGACAACAATGAAATAAAATTAAAAACACAAAATAATTTTAGAATCAGAATGCGATCTCCAAAAAACAAATCCATTATTGATAAAAAAATCAGATTAAATAATGAAGCTCATCAAAGAAATTCACATCTGCATTCAAAAAGTATGCAGACTCATCAACACCTACACACTCACAATAAAATGAGCTGGTTACCCATTATTTTTCTAAGTTCCGCATTTTTAATCTCTATGGTTATTGAATCTTTTTCAAAAAACATGGGCTTACTGGCCTTTGCTATTTTAACCATAATATCTCTTTTTCCTGCGCTTAAAAAAGCTACTTTATTTATGAAAGTGGGCTATGTCTTTAGCGTTGAAACTCTAATGAGCATATCTGCTATCGGTGCTATTTTTATTGGGGCTGCAGAAGAAGCCGCTGCGGTTATGATTTTATTTAAAATTGGAGAAAGCCTGGAGGCCTTCACTACGGAAAAAGCAAAAGCAGGTATTAATTCATTGGCTTCTTTACTTCCTGAATTTGCCCTTCGTATTTTAAAAGAGGGATCTTCGCAATTAATAAGGCAATCTGAAATTCAAAAATACGATATTATTGAAATAAAAGCGGGAGAAAGAATTCCCGTGGATGGAGAGATTCGACAAGGAGCCAGTTTTTTGGATGAATCTCTTTTAACTGGAGAATCGGAACCACAATACAAATCTTTGGGTGAAAAAGTCATTGCGGGCTCGATTTGTCTTGATGGGAATCTTCTTATAACGGCAACGGTTCCTGGACATCAGAATACCGTAACACGCTTAATGAAATTAGTTGAAACTGCACAAAGTTCTAAAACCCGTATTGTCCGGAGTATTGAAAAATTTAGTAAAATTTATACACCCCTTGTCTTAGCAATCGGCTTACTCGTGGCTATTGTTCCTCCTTTATTCTTTTCAGAATCATGGACACAATGGATTTATCGTGGACTCACCATACTTTTAATCGGCTGTCCCTGTGCTTTAATCATATCAACTCCATCGGCCATTGCTTCTGCTATTACAGCGGCAACCAAAATGGGAATTCTGATAAAAGATGCCTCTGCGTTGGAAGAAATCGGTAAAATTAAAAAAATTGCTTTTGACAAAACAGGCACAATTACGACAGGTCATTTAAAAATTGAAAATGTGATTTCTTTTGATCAGAATGAAAATGAAGTTCTAAAATTAGGAGCTTCTCTTGAAATAAAATCGAACCATCCACTCGCTAAAGCGATTTGTGATGAGGCTCAAAAAAGAAATATTTTTATTGAACCTATTTCAAATGTAATTTCACTTGCAGGAAAAGGAATACAAGGAGTATTAAATAATAAAAAAATTATCATATGCTCTCCAAAATATGCCGAAAGTTTAAATTGTTTATCAGAAAATCAAATGCTTGAAATAAAAAAATATCAAGAACAAGGAAAGTCAATTGCCGTTATTGTTGAAGATGTAACAGCAAAAGGATTTATTTCTCTATCCGATCAATTAAAACCAGACACAAAAGAATCTTTATTTAAATTAAACCAAATGGGAATTCAAAATATCATTTTGACAGGTGATAATAACTTATGCGCAAAAAATATAACCCAAGATTTAAATATTGAATTGCATTCCGAACTCTTGCCTGAAGAAAAATTAAAATATATTCAAAAGCAAACCTCAAGCGAGCCCATTATTATGGTGGGCGATGGCATTAACGACGCAGCCGCTTTGGCAGCGGCTCATGTGGGCATTGCCATGGGCAATGGCACGGATGTGGCTGTAGACACCGCACAGATCGTCATTGCAAAAAATAATTTGAGCGCTGTTGTCGACACTATCCATTTATCGCGAAAAACAATGGCTAATATCAAACAAAATATCGCCATAGCTATAGGCTTAAAAGCGATTTTCTTAGTACTGACAATTTTAGGAGATACCCAGCTTTGGATGGCAATTTTAGCAGACACGGGAGCCACAGTCATTGTTACTTTAAATGCTCTTCGTTTATTACGGATAAAACAAACTCATAAAACTAAACAATGGGAACCCACTTCTTATGCTGCGCGCTTGCCATAGCACATTCTATAATTTTAATATTATTTAAGGCAGACTCAGGAGTCACAGGATTTTCTTTTCCATAAACAATCGATTGATAAACAGCCTCATAATATGCTTGATAACTTCCTTTTAAACTTTTAACGTGTGTTTTTGTAAAGTTATTTTCATTTTCAATTGTTATTGTTGGCGAATAACTTTCATTTTCCTCACCCCAATTTTCTGAATTGAATTTTTTACTTGCCCGTAAATCATTTTCTTGGGGATCGAGACCATATTTAACAAAGGATCCTTTTGTCCCATAAAGAGCATGAACTGGTCGTGGCGTTGTCATAACAGAGGAGGAGCCTAAAGTAACACGTAATTTTTCATATTTTAATATTAAATTGAAATAATCAATAGCTTTAGCACCGCTTCTTTGCTTTTCAAAATCAGCAAAAACTTCATGAGGCATTCCGAAAAGATTTAGAGATTGATCGATCAGATGCACACCAAGATCATAAAAAATACCGGAATCAATTTGATCATTTTCTTTCCATTTCGAATGATCTACATTAGGACGATATCTATCAAAATAGGATTCATAAAGAAAAATATCGCCAAAAATATTTTCCTTTAAATATTTTTTTAAAGTTAAAAAACCATTATCCCATCGTCTGTTCTGAAATACACTTAAAAACAGCTTATTTTGTTTTGCAATATTAATTAATTTCTCTCCCTCATTAAGATTTAAAACAAAAGGTTTTTCGACAATAACATTCCTCCCCGATTCTAATGCCTTTTTTGCAATTTGATAATGCGTAGCATGTGGAGATGTAATAACAATTAAATCAATTTTAGAAACTCCACATAAATCCTCAAAATTTGAAATGAGGCAAGCCTCTGGGTAGCGGCTTTGGACAAGAGCCTTTTTAGAAGAACTGATATGAGATAGGCAAAATCCAGGAAGTTGTGAAAGGATGGGAGCATGAAAAGTGGAGCCCGAAAGTCCAAATCCAACAAGTGCCGTATTTAATTTACGCATAATAATATTTCCTATTTTTCAATAACTGACTTTTAAAAAGTCACATGATCCAATCTTGACAAAAATGATATGAAATGTATATATAAAAATATTCAATTTAACCTCTTTAATGAAACAAGAAATCTTACTATATAGCAAAAAAAGGTAAATTATATGAGATTTTATAAAAATTTGATAATAATAAATACATTATTTATTTCATTTTTTTTAATAAATTTTAAAATATCGGCAACTGAAAGCTATGTGATTTGTGCTAATTCTAATAAATATTGGCATTGGTTATCTGAAGGAAATATAAAAGTACAAGGAAAATGGTTTAAAAAAAAATTAAGTCACATTACTTTTTATAAAATATTTATACTAGATAATGGTGAAGAACAATATAATTTATTAAAAAAAGATTGCATACAACAATTCGGAGAATATTTCCAATATCCACATCCTTCAGACGGCTTATTATCAGCATGGGCTGTCTTTGCAATTGATGTCTCTAATTTAAAAGATGGTTTTATAGATAAAATAAAGTATTATCCTTTATTATAATTCATAATAGAAGCCCATTTTTATTAAAAATATTCTTAATATTAGATTGACTATATGCAATAAATTTTATATCATTCAATTTCAAAATATAATTTTATTTTTCTTAAAATATTTTTTCCCCAAAAAACAAAAGGATTTTAAAAATGAACATTAAGTCTTATTTAAAAATTATTTTTTTAACTTCAATAACTACAACACACATCGTAAGTTATGCTGATGAGGCTTCCATATTTTGCTCAAATAAAAATCGAAATTGGCATTGGCTAAACAATGGTATAACCAAAGTAAAAGGAAAATGGGTGTCATCACAAAATAATCAAAATCAGTATTTTACATACTTTATTTTAGATGGTGGGGAAGAAAAATACTTAAAGTTAAGGGAAATTTGTCAATTTTCTTTTGGAAATGACTATATTTTTCCTCAGCCTGGAAGATTATATGATTATGCTTGGTCGGTTTTTGGAACAAAAGATAAAACTTTTGATGGATATTATAATATTATAAATATTGAAATACCGATTGCTATTGGATTATATTATTAATGCTGATAAGGAAATTCACATTCTTTTTGAATATTTTGAATAGCACCTAAGTTAACAAAATCTTGAAGCAAATTAAACGCTGAAACGCCCGTCAATTCATTTGGATTTAAGGTTTGAGTAGAGCAGTATTTATAAAATATCTTATATTTTTCAAGCCCCCCACTTGCCCAGCCCATAGACCAATCCTTAAAATATCTTTCAAAAATATCTTTAAACATCAATATTTGTAAATTTTTATGCCTATTGTCTTGATGAAGTCGCGAATAAATATGATTTACGTTGTCTCTGGGTCCTTCAATCATTTGCAGATAATAATTATTATTATGAAGTAAGACCCCCGTAATACCAAATTCTCTATTCCTACTAATAGCAGAATTTAATATGGATTTATTAGTTTCTGTTAAATTTATTGTATTTGAATTCACTTGACTAAAATAAATAAGCTGTACCAAAGGCATTTTAGATTCCTCCTGAATGACGAAATCAAGAAAATATTGATATTTAATATTAATGAACAAATATTCATTAAAATATAGTTTATCAAAAAAAATAACAAACTTATTCAAAAAATACTATATAACTTAATTTTTAATGAATGTTAACAATACCAACTAAAAAATACTGTATAATTTTTTAAATTTTATCAACTAAATTATTATTTACAAATAATTTATTGCTCTAAATGATAAAAATTAAAGGATAATTTATTTATAATAAAATTTCACTCTCATTGGTTTTTATAACAGGGGTGTGATTTTTATGTCATTTTTACATTATTATTATTCTAACTGAAGTCGCCCCGAACATGAAGATACAGCATCGTCTGTAGAAATTTCAGCATCGGCAGTTGCCTTACAGCTGAAAACTTTACGAAACTTTTTTTGTTTGCCAATATAAGCTTCCACTGTACAAGTTGTTTCCACAATGCGATCGTTTGAGCCTGGAATTTTGGAACCCACTTTAGCTTTGCAACTCGCTCGTATTTTACGCTTTGAATTTTTCGAATCTTCAGAAACCGATTCATCCATGATTTTAATATTATCGGCTTCTAATAAAGTAATAATATTTTCGCGCAGAGCAGTTGATACCTTGTCCTCATTTGTGACTAAAAGATATTGATCTTTATCACCTTGTTTGGCAACCAATTCAGAAAGTTCTTGAATGGCATTTTCCGAATTCAAATTAGCACACCCTTTATAAACTTTGCATAATTCTAAATCCGCTTCAAAGTTTTCTTGATAATCTGCAAGAAATTTTTTAGAAGATTCTACTTGTTGTGCAAGTATTTCTTCTGTTTTTGCGGTAGAAATAGCCTTATTTAAACTAACTGCTTTCTTAATATTTGTCGTTAATTTTTCATTTAATGATGAAATAAAATTTGCTTTTTCTAATGTAACAACTGTTGAAAATGACGAATTGTTAGGACACCTCTTTAATACTTTAGCTCCTATTAAAATTTCAGATACTACGGATTTAGAGGAAGCTTTTAAAGTTGTTTCTTGATTAGATTCTTCCACAGCAGAAGAAGCTGTTACCTTTTGTCTGATATTACGTGCTAAATCTATTTGTGCATTTTGATCAGATTCTTTTTGCGATGGCCCCGAACCATAACCTACAAACAAAGTAGCATCTGATTTTGATTGCATGTCCGCAAGAGTAGAGCAGGGATCTGTTTGTGCATAAGCAAGGGAATAAGAACTTGATAAGAAAAATATTGTTACAGCAATATTTTTCCGAATACTTGTAAAATACATAACTCACCTTTGGAAATAATTTTTTTATAATTACTTTTATATTATTTTTTTAATATCTAATTTATTACTATTGAATTTCTGATTCATGAAGTGCAGCTTCAGTTGATTTTGGAATTGTAAGATCCGCGCCGCTCTCTTTTTCTTCTTTTGTACCAGAGTCTTTTTTGCCTACGTTATCTATAAAGCTTTTTTGTGCATCGAGTAATTTTTTACGAATTTCTGGATTTCCTCCAGGAGCTCCATTTATTGCATCGCGCATTTGTTTATCTAAAGTTGTTTTATCTATAGAAACTTGAACAGCACACATCAGTTTTTTCACAGGCTTTATTCCAGAATCATCTGCCTCCATGGTTTGTTCCCAGTATGTTGTTGTTACTTTAGCTCCTGAGATATTTCCCTGGGATAAAAATGCTGTTAAGGAAGAAAGAGAAGGATCATTAGAACCATTAAGATCTTCTACATGACCTGAAGTTGTCACTGCATTTTTAATATATTTCATCATTTCGCCCACAGCTTGGGTGCGCGCCATGGAAACACAGGCATCGGGACGAGAAGAACCGCTTAGTGTTACTTTATGAACAAAAATAACATTACTACCCTCTTCCAAGACAATACTTGGATTTAAAACCCACTCAGGAGTTTTTAATGTTTTCGTAGAGTTTGCAATAACCTCTGATTTTACATAATTAGGCGAAGATGTACAACCTACAATTGCTAGGACAGCCAGTGAAGATAATATTAAAAGTTTTTTACTATTCGAATAAATAAATTTACAGTGCATAATTAACCTCAAAATGAAAGTTCTTATAAAGTCAAAACGATTTTAACGATTTTTACTTCTTTTCGCAAATGACTTTCTCATAAATAAGATTTGGCTTTTCCATAATTGAGTTTTGAATAAAATAAACTGTCGTAAAAGTAAAAAAAATTCCTAGGCTTGATATAAATATTCCACCCATAAAACCTAGCCAAAACCACCATTTTTTTATTTCATTTTTTTTATCTTTTTTATTTTTTGAAGTTCGAATGACTTCATTCATAAACCCTTGCGCTTCATGGGGTGAAACAAAAACAGGTATGCTTTTGTCGTGACTATTGAGCCTTATATTATTTTGCGGCGCATTTCCCATGAATCAAACACTCCCGGGTGCGTACTTCCTTCTAATATCAGGAAGAGAATGAAAGAGTTCTCCTGATCGTATGGCTTCTCTCATTTCGTGGGTCAAATCATAAAGAAACTGTAAGTTATGAATCGACATGAGGCGAAAAACCAATAGTTCTTCTGCAACAAAAAGATGACGTAAATAAGCTCTGGAATAATTTTTGCATGTATAGCAAAGGCATTGTGAATCTAAGGGTTCACGACTTGATTTGTGAGCAGAATTTTTAATTTGTATTTTTCCTGTTGGTGCCGCCGAGGATCTCACAAAGACACTTCCATTGCGCGCGTTGCGTGTTGGCATAACGCAATCGAACATATCGATTCCAAGCAAAATGGCATCAATGAGATCGTCGGGAGCACCCACGCCCATAAGGTAACGAGGTTTATTTTCAGGCATCCAAGGTATTGTTGCTGAAAGTAAACGACGCATTTCTCTTTTAGATTCGCCTACAGATAATCCCCCAATAGCGTAACCTTCAAAATCATTCTCAATCAATTGTTTAATACTTTTAACTCGGAGATCACCATACATACCGCCTTGCACAATACCAAATTGAGCACGATTTAATTTCTTACGTGCCTGACGAGCTCTTTTTGCCCAACGCATGGAACGTTCCATACTTGCCAAAGCTTCCGCATGAGTTGCCGGATAAGGAGTACATTCATCGAGTACCATTTGAATATCGGAATCGATATCTTCCTGAATTTCAACAACATTTTCAGGTGTTAAGGTTATTTTTGCGCCATTGATGTGATTGGCGAAAGTGGCACCCTCTTCTGTGATTTTACGAATTTTAGCAAGGCTCATAACTTGAAAACCACCGCTATCTGTTAAAATAGCGCCAGGCCAACGCATAAATTCATGCAAGCCACCAAAATCACGCATTAATTCCATTCCGGGGCGTAAATTCAAATGATACGTATTCCCTAATATAACGCGGTAACCAATAGAATAAACATCTTCAGGAGAAAGAGATTTCACACTTCCCACAGTCCCCACGGGCATAAAAATAGGGGTCTCAAGTTCCACATTTCCAAATTTTAATTTGGTAATACGTGGCCCAACCTGTTCCAGAAGTGATTTCTCATTTTCTCTTGCTATGCCTTTTTCTATTAAAAGGGAAAACTCATTTTCTAAATCATGTGCTTTTAAATTTTCGGTATCATATTTTCCTTTATGAAAATCTAAAGGTAATTGTAATGATTTTATTTTTGTAAATTCGATCAAATTTCGATTAGATAACATGATTAGACATTTGCTCCAAAAACAAGAAGACTAGAATCTCCATAACTAAAAAAACGATACTTTTTTTCTATAGCATGTGTGTAAAAGACTTGCCAGAATTTCACACCCATTAAAGCAGCAACGAGCATAGCAAGAGTACTGCCAGGTTGATGAAAATTTGTGATAATCGCCTTACCAATTAAGGGAATGAATTTATCTTTTTCATCTTTAGGATAAATAAATATTTTAGTTGGTAACCATTTATTAGAATAAGGGGTTAAATAATTTATTAATTTTTTATCACTTCCCATTTTGTATATTGTATTTTGATTTAAATCGGGAAAAGCAAGACGGAAAAAACTTTCAACAGTTCTTAAGGAAGTCGTTCCCACAAATACGATAGGCCAATTATTTTCAATATATTCTGCAATTTTTTCGACTGTATTATGAGAAATATGATAATATTCTTCATGCATTTGATGACTTTCAATATTTTCAGCCATTACTGGTAAAAATGTACCTAATCCAACATGAAGTGTTACGTAAGCAAATTCAATATTTGAATTTTTACATTCCGAAATAATTTCAGGTGTAAAATGAAGACCTGCTGTGGGAGCTGCAGAACTTCCTATTTCATTCATATTAGAATAAATTGTTTGATACCGTTCTTTATCTAAATTTATGTTTGATTTATTTTTATGCGGATCTCTTTTAATATAGGGAGGCAAAGGCATTTCACCATATTGATTCAAAATATCATCTAAAGAAACAGAACCAATAATACTAACTTCAGGAGGTTCTAAATTTGTCACCTTAAATAAGGGCTTTTCTTCTTCAATATCAGCATAAATAACTTCATCTATTTTTAATTTGCTTTTTGGCCTTAAAAGACAGCGATAAGTCTTTTTCGCCCCAGTCTCTAAAAAAAAGACTTCGCCCCGTGCCCCTGTTTTTCTGCGAATACGAACGCGAGCGGGATATACCCGCGAATCATTAGCTATCAATAAAACTTTAGATTGCGTTTTTTTTAATTGAAAAACCTCGTTTAAAACATTAGGAATTTCTTTAAACATTTTATCTTGAATTGATTGATTATTTGAATTGCAAACAAGAAGGCGGCTTTCGCTTCGATTTTCCAGAGGGATTTGAGCAATAAGTTCTTCAGGCAAATCATAGTTAAAAAAATCTGTTTTCACTAATCAACGACCATTCTTTTAAGATGTGAACCAATTCGCGTCACAATTTCATAATTGATGGTTTGAGCCCATTCTGCTAAATTTTCAGCAGTAACCGATTCCGCACCATCCTTTCCAATCAGTGTCGCAACAACTTCATGGGATTCATCGCCTGTTGCTTCGGTTACGTCAACAATTATATGATTCATCATCACTCTCCCCAAAATTTTACAGCGCGTGCCATTCACAAGCACATAGCCTTTATTTGATAAATGTCGGGGATAACCATCAAAATACCCTATAGGAAGCAAAGCGACTCTGAGATCTCTTTCAGCGCGATAGGTACAACCATATCCAATATAAGTTCCCGAATGAATTTTTTTCACACTTTGACTCTTACATTTCCAACTTAATGCCGCTTTTAAATGAGGAAGTTCGGGCAATACTATTTTAGCAGATAACTTAGTTTCACTGGAAGGCCATAAGCCATACAAAGAAATACCCAACCTGACCATATCATTTTGCGAATGAGGAATAATCAAAGTGGAAGCACTTTGCGCAATGTGTTTCTCCAGTTTATACTCCAAACCTAAATTTTCTGTAATAACATCATAAGCTTTATTTAGTTTTCCCATTTGTTCAAAAGCATAGGACTGTTCTGTAACGTCTTCCGTATTTGCAAAGTGAGACATCACACCCTGTACGTGAATGAGCGAAGATAAATTGTGTAAAAAAGAAATTTTTTCAGGCAAATCATCAACTTGAAAACCTTCCCGGGAAAGCCCAGAGTCTATGTGGATATGAGCTCTGAGAGGTCTGTAGCTGTTTCCTCTTGTTTTTTCAGAACGCTTCAAATGCGGAATATAGCTTGGCCAATGATTATCAGATATCACCACTTCAATCACCTTCATGGCACAATGTACAATTTCTTCAGGACTTATTGAGCCTAAAACAATGACTCTTTTTTGCACCAAATCATTTTCTTTTTCATATTTTCTAATTTTAAAAGCATCGAGTGGACTGATCACAAAAATAGCATCTACATAATCATGAATTATTTCAAGACATTGAGAAAAACCGTGCCCATATGCATTCCCCTTTAAAACACCCCCTAAAAGGATATAAGATTCCATTAAATTACGGTAAACACTCACATTATGCGCAAAAGCAGAACGACTGATTTCAACCCATGACGCATGATCTGCAAACTCAGACAAATGCACTGATTCTCCCATAAATACCACTCCTTAACGTAACGCACTTAAAAATAATACTTTAAGCGCATAGGGCATATTAAGAATTATAAGGGTTTTTATTTTTTTGTAACAATCCTATGGAACAAAAACTTTACACCGATAACTCTATTGGAAAAAAGTCGATTTAAGGTTCGAGGTATTATGGATAATGAAAGACTCATAGCTCAAATTTCACAAAGAGAAGATGCGTCTGTCGATAAGGTTGCGAGCCGTAAAATCAAAAGCAGCCCTATGATAGCTCGTATGCAACGAGCTGATGAACTTCGGAAAAAAACAGTAAAAATAGAGGGACTAAATAAGTCAAGATTTTTTAAACTCAAAATCCAAGAAAATTTTGATCGTATTCAAAATACACTTCAATTTGAATACGGTGAAAATATGGAAATATTTTTTAAAAATAACGATTTTGAAATACTTTCTCGTTGGGTTGAAGGTGTTACATTATTTGATGCCAATAAAAAAGAAACCCCACAAAAAATCACAGATGTAAATAGATTAAAAAATAGACTTAGAATGTGGGTACGTATTTTTGAAAACCTCTCTTTTTATCATTCAAAAGGGATTATCCATGGGAATTTAAAACCGCAAAATATCCTCATTCGCGACAGAGCAACAATTGATATTAAGCAAACCTATGAATCTGAATTTTTTGAACGTAAAGAAGAAGTCCCACATATTGTTTTGCTTGATGGTGGTTATTTTCATCTTATTCCTCACAATCATATTGATGAAAATAATGAAGAAAAAATATCTTTATCAAAAAAAATAATTGAAAAGAATTTTTGGATTGCCCCTGAAGCACGCGGATTTATTGAAGGTAATTTTAAAGAAGAATCTGATATTTTTAGCCTTGCTGCTATAATGGCTTGGGATCTTGGAATGATCAAATTAGAGGGACAGAGTGTTCTAAATTCACTTTGGCAGCTCTTTATTTTACCCGAACCAAATTCACTTATTTTAGGAGGAGAATGGGTTAAATGGACAAATCGTCATCCTTTATTTGAATCTATAAAAAGAGTTCGCACAATATTAACGAGATCTTTGCATCCCATTCCTGAAAAAAGATCCTCAAAAGCACGTGAAATTGCATTTGAATTTATGATGATTTCAAATAAACTTTCGGAATCCCCAGAGAATCAAAATATAAGTTCCCTATTCAGTAATTTTCAACCTGAATTTAAAGACAAACATTTCACAAATATTTTGAATAAATCATTCGATATTCCTGAAGTTTTATGTGATTATATTTTTGATAAAAGCAAAATAGAAAACAATCGCCTATGGATCGATGCTTTAACTAATTCCGCGAATAAACATCAACTCATGCGTAGTTTAAATTTAGGAATTAGTTCCATTAACAAATTCTCCTTCTATCATATTGTTAAATTTAGTTCCATCAAAGTCCCCTTTTCAACATTAAACAGCATGTGTGAAAGTCTATTAAATCATACTATCTTTTTAAATCCTATATTTTTACAAGAAATAAAATCATTTTTTTACAATCTTGGCAATCAAATTGAAACACTATTTTATGTTTTACCATCACTAAAAAAATATAGTGAAGATAAAGAAATTCAAAAGAAAAAATTTCAAAATACCTTAATTCAAATTAGACATGAATGGATAAATAGTAATATTGAGAAAATATTTGAAATTATATTATCCTCTTCGAAAATTTCATTTATTATTATTGATGATATTAACCGTTGTGATCATTCATCACTTCCCATCATTTTAAATATTATAAAAAAACATTCTAGCTCTATAAAATGGATTATTGGAACACGATCTGAAGAAGAAATTGAAAATGAAGAATCAAAAAAACTAATGCACCTGTTAAAACATCAAGATATCGTATTTACAAATTTAAGAGAAGATAAAACTCGCTTTCAATGGGTCACAAAATTAAATAATCTCGAAAGTCAGCAAGCAAGATTTCTCTCTACATGGGCCATGGTCGATTTACAAATAAATACAGATATTATTGAGCTATTAAGTAGTAAAGTACCTGCCATTCAAGAAATTTTTTCAGAAAAGTATCATGAAGGTAAAGAAAATATTATAAATTTGAATGAGGAAGCAGAAGATCTAATTAAATTTGATGATACTCCCATTCAAGAAAATGCGCCCATTTCTGAAGAAGACGAAGATGAAGATAAAAAGAAAAAAGATCCTCTACATATGGCTTATGAGGCATTAAATGTTGCCATTAAAATAGGACTTGTTTCAGAAAACAGAGACATATTAACTGGTCATTTAATATGCTACTACTGGGAAAACCAATTTATTTGGCTCAGTCTTTCATTGCTTTTAAATAAAGAAACAAAAGCAAAAATTTATTATATTCTATCTGGTTATATGTGTAATAGCATAGGAGAAAAAAATACTTTGAGCGAAATTATTCATATATCGGAATATTTATCTCGTTCAAATTTAAAACAATGCGCTTATAGTGCGTACACAGCACTTATTATTGCAACTGAAGAACTGTGTGATAATACATCTGCGGAATTTATCATTTCAAAACTTCAAATGCTAAGTGAAAATATTGAAAAAGAATGTCAAGAAGAAGCTCCTCTGCTTGTCCCTAAAATTAGAGAACATATTGCTGATTTATCTTTATCTCTTGGAAAAATTGAGCAAGCTGAAAAATATTATCAGGCTGTTAATTGGAATACACAAGATTTGAAAAGAAAAGCTATTTTATCGATGAAAAGTTTCTTCCCTTCGCAAATTCGCAAAAGAGAAAAAAGAACCGCCGAATTTATCAAATTAACAGAATTAGGAATGCAATCTGGAATATTATCTAAAGTAAATTATGAATCAAAAATTTCATATAAAAATGAAATTGAAAATGAAATTTACAAAATACAAAAAAAACTTGCAGAACAAGATTCTTTTAGCAGTGAGGAAGAATCTAAAAATACTCAATTGCTTTTAAAAAATATCATTAACATAGAAAATAATAATACAGATAAAAGTGATAGAACTCAATTTTTTCCTAAAATGAAACCCGTAAGAGGCAGTGTTATTTCAAGATTTCTCCGAACATGCATAGGATGGATTGACAATAATATTTTATTCCCTCACATTTTAAATGTGCTTCGCTTTACAATTGAAAATAACGATGGTGAAAGTACTATTCATCTTTTATTTTCTCTTCTTCTTTGTGGAGAAAGAAATATTTCCCATAAAGATAGAGCTCTTATCTTAGAAACTATTTTAGACTTATCAGGAAGAGTTTCAAGTGATTTAAGTATATTTGAAGCCTATCTATTAAAAGCATGGAATGCTTTATTCTACGATGGAAATTTTGTAGAATGTAAAAAGAATATTGATAAAATTAATTCCTCTGTATCAGGTGATTTGCCTACAAGCATAAAACAGTGTGCTAAAAAAATTCAAATGTTTGTTGAGTTTGAAAATTTATCCTTTGATGCAGTTAAAAATCACTCGTCCCACATTCAAAAATATTTAAAACGGATGTCAGACTATAAATTAACAAATTGGAGCATTGGTTATGCTATCTTTTCCCTACAACCCATTCAAGCACATCTGAAAAAGACAGTGGGGGATGAGCTTTTTATAGGCAACATTCTTGATGAAAAGACAGATCAAATTTTACTCTACACTCATTTTCTCTTCGAAAAAGGACATGCCCATGCGGCCTCCATCATCTCTCAAGAAGCAAAAGACAATGAAATTAGACAATGGTTTGCCGATCCCTCTTCTCATATCGAATACGTACCAGAAAAGTTTTCTCAAAAAATATTAGAGTATGAATCCTTAAGAAACAGTATTTTTGGCTCACCCCAAAAAACAGGAAATACAAAATTTGTCGCTTCTATTAAAACCTTTGCCAAAGTCCTTTCAAAAAAGAAGCACGACGCATTAAAATATTGGGGCGAAGACAAAGCAATTGTCTATAATATCCGCATTGATAAGGCGAGCACCCAGGACTCTGAAAAGCTACATACACTTGCACAAAATGCTGTAAGAGCTGGCTTTCATTGGACTGCTTACCGTCTTGCCCATAAAGCAAGAGCCGATTTAGATATTATTATCAATGAAATTAGAGATATAGAGAGTTCTTTTAAAATTACAAATCCCAAAGAAGCAGCCAAAATGCTTACAACGCACCAGGTGGAAAGTATTCCCCAAAGCACGTTATCTGAACGGGTTGCGAGAAATTATGAAAATGTCGATTTTAACCCAGAACAAGGCATAGCCATTAACTATGTACTTGAATTTCTTCATAATTTTCAGAATAATATCCAAAATTCTGAAATATCAGATGAAGAACGTATTATTTTATCTATGATGATTAAAAAATCTGTCCCTAGGGAAAGCGATATTGTTGAATCAACCCTCGCTGGAGCTCTTAGAGCATTCTCTAAGAGGCTAACATTAAAGATGAATTCATCAAAAAACGAACCCCCTCAGCAAGCTGAAACAAACAAAGTTGATGAAGAAAATAAAGCACAATCTGACCAAACTGAATTAAAGCGCACAGGATAGCTATTGACATAGACAAATGTCTCTATTATGAAGGTGGGACGTTTTGTTACGTGATGTGATGCGGGGAAAAACTCTCAAGTTTATCACATTCGTTTATTTTAGACTAAAATGTGTAATGTGGTTCACAGTAGAATAACTACTTGAAATTACAAATGAGGATATCCTAGTATGCCAACTCCAAAGATGAAAGTTTCGCGTTCACGCCGTAATATGCGCCGTGCCCATGATGCGCTTACCGCTTTAAACCTTTCCAAGTGCTCAAATTGCGCTTCCCCAAGACTCCCACACTCTGTGTGCGAATCATGCGGATTCTACAAAGGCCGCTTTATAGCTAAAAATATTTTAAGAAACGACCTTTTAGCAGTTCTTCGCTAACTTGTGTGTTTTAAAAATAAAAAAAGGGAGCTTTTCAAGAGCTCCCTTTTTTTATTCCCTTAAGGATTTTTTAATTATTCCCTACCCCATACTTCAACACTGAAATCGGCATACGGAACATGAGAGGGATTAGCAATGTAGCCCATTTCATTACCACCGCAATTATTATCAAAATTATTTTGAACAGTACCTATTAATACTTCATATCCAGCGTGTAATCCATTAAATATGACGGGATCAAAACCTTTATACCAAGATTTATTGCACATAATATCAAATCTTATTTTTGTATCTTCAATGATCTTATTATCAATTGTTTTTAATCTAAAATATAAGCTCGAAAACTTTCCACTATCAATAATATTTCTAAAATCCAAAAAGTCCTCAGAAGAACGATGATTTTGTCCCATCAAAGGAAAACTACTAGAACGAATTTTAGCAACAATAGTGCCAATATTTGGTTTTAGGAAAGCATCATCATAAGTCAATATCATACTACTTAATTTAAATTTCGAAGTATCAAAACAATCGCTGCTATTTTTATGACATTCTTTGGAAAAGTTTTGCAAAGTTTCAACATTTAATTGCGATTTATTAGATATATCCTCGAGATTTCTTTTTTCATCTAAAGCTAAATTTTTTGATTCTAATAAAGAATTTGCAATTAAATAATTTTCTACTTGCTTTGCTATAGCCTGATTTACAGTGGCTTTCATTTTCCCATACGCTATAGAATCATTGTAATCAGAAACCCAAGGAAAACTAAGCTGTCTACCCGCATTATCTTCAACACTTAATTCATCATATGGTACGGTATGCGATGATTCAATTGACCATTTCTCAGGCTTGCTGGCATCCAATTGATTATAAAAATCTTCCCCTACATATTGATTTAATTTTTCAAGAACTCCTTGGCATTCCTTAATATTACTCAATTCACATTTGTTTTTTAGATTAAGAATTTTTGTAAGTTCAGCTGGCTTGCCCCCATTCTGCACAGCATATAATGTCAAATGCACACCTTTTTTTACTTCCTCATTTAAATAATTCACATTTGCATTAACCCCCGGTTTTCCACCAACAGATAATATATTTTGTGCAACCCCAAGTTTTTGCTCTACTGAATTTAATATTTTTTGTGAATCAAAGTTTAATTTTAAGGTAATTAAAATTTTTGCAGACAACCTTTGCTGCGTAATGATTTCATCGCCACATTTTTTCATAAAATTGTATTTATCAACTAACACACCATTGGCATCAAATAAGGAATTCAAAGAAGGTTTCAGTCGTATTTTACTATCTTTTTCTTTTGTGATTTTTGCATCACCTAATCTTACATAAACAGAATAGGTCGTGGAGCGACTGAGCCTAGAGACAGAAGCCTCACGAGCATATTTTAATTCAGGAGCAATCTCAAAACCTTTAACAGGCACCGACGCAGAAACTCCAATATTTAAGACATTTCTAAAATCTACTTCTTTCATATTATCAGATAAGTTAACAACACTTTTTTCTATATTTTTAGGATAATAAATATTGTCATTTTCAAAGCAAGATTCCGTAAAAGTATAACCCATTTTATTAAAGCCCTGTAAAAGAGATACCGATGTGGTTTCTCCATTAGGAATGGAAGTCTTTATAGAATTTGCTTGACTCAAATTTTTATTTATTGTGCTTTTAGTTATATTATTTGATAAATTATTAGTATTTTTTCCACAAGATAACATGGCTGTTGATAATATTGTAAAGATGGGCAGCAATGTAGCAAAGCGTCTCATGTTGAACCTCTAGATATTTATAAATGTTGACTGACCGAACAAGTAATTTTTGAATGATAAATTTTAATTGTAAAAAATCAAGCTAAATAATTGTAAAAAATAATTTTGTTAGAAATATTATGAATTAGGTAATCTATATAATTAAATTTTCATTGAAATAAATAGGTATCATATTTTACATATTATTATAATATCATTTTTATAAATTAAATGAAAATAGACATATCATTAAATTAGGGTAAGTTATTTTTTATCTAAAGATAAATATTTTGCTATTTTATAATTTTTACAAAATAGCAATTATAAATTAATATTAAATAAGTTTTATACCTGAAATCAACTCATCAATATTAAGTATAGAACCCTTATTTTTATTTTTTTCGCTTAATAATTGAAAAATAACTTCACCTTTTAAATGTTTTACTGCCTTGGGTGTGATTATTTTTAAATCAGCAGGAATGCTTTTATCCTTAAATTCAAGTGTAAATAGAGTATTCCCCAATGCATCATAAAATTGCATATCACCGTTATGAGAAGTCGATACTTTTGTAATTCCTTTTGCATCACTATAGTCTGGCAAATCAATAACAACGAAGGAATTATTTTCTTCTTTTATATCTTTAATACGAATTTCAGCAGGATTTCTATTTTTAGAATTTGATTGAGAAAGAGTTATTTTATATATGTCTTCGCCTTCTCCACCATCCAAGTCTAAAATATTTGTTTGTTCGGATAAATCTAATGAAGCAAAAATAATATCATTGCCCTTTCCTGTTTTTATATAATCATTGCCACCATTGCTCATAATTATATTATCTTCATCATTTCCAACTATTATATCTGAATTTGGTGTTCCATAAATATTTTTTATATGTTTTAAATTATCTTTATTATCGACTCGTATGCCATAATCAGTTTGTATATTTTGATGAATATCAACTAAATCTTTTCTTTCAACACGACTTCCAGAATTTATCATAATATTAGAAATCCAAGTTATATTTGTATCTATTTTTTCAGGGTCATAATTTAATATATAACCATTTTTCGAAGCTATAACAGGATAATTATGATTATTTTCTTTAATAATTCCAAAAAAGTTTTTTACTTTAGCAATTTTAATATGGTCATTTCGATTTAAATCTCTAATTTTTAAAAGTTCTTCAGAATTAGAGACTATCCAAAGATCTTGATTTTCTCGATAAACTCCAAGGTGATCTAAATCAGTTAAAATAAGATCTTTATCTTCTTTATCTGAACTATAAAAGGGCTCCAGAGAACTATTTTTCTCAAAAATATTAATAATATCATAATTCTCATTTGAATTTAGAAAATCATTTTTATTTACAATATAAGTATCTGCACCTGTTCCACCAATGAGTTCATCTATGCCTTCACCCCCAGCTAATACATCATTCCCAGCACCACCAAATAACTTATCGTTACCTTTGTTACCATAAATAAAATCATCACGAGCCGTTCCTATGTAAAAATCAGGAAATGGAGAACCAATAAAATGAGTCACATCTTCAATTTCAGGAAGTCTTTTACTTTCAAAAATATTTTGCTCTTTGACTAAAGCATTAAATGCAACTTGATAAGCCATATTTTCAACTAATTTGCTATCTTTATGAATTTGCGAAGCATGCTGTTTTACAAAAATATAATTTTGATTTTCATCCAATTTATTGTCGTCTAATTCTAAAGATTGCAATGAAATGGTATTAACACCTTCTCTTCCAGAAATTTTATTTGGAAAATTATTTGCTGATGCTATTAAATTTCTTACTTCAAAATAATCATCATAATTAGCACCTTTCAATTGATATCCATATTGCCCTTTATTAATAACAAAAAAGTTCTTAAAATTTTCTTCGCCATTTATATAAGAAATAGCTTGACCATGTTTGTATTGATCGTCAATTCCAACATGAATTAAATTAGCATAATGAGATTTTTTTACATTTGATGAGATTGCATCATTTGAATGATAAACCTGCATTGGTGCAAATTCCTTAAAGGAATTAAAATCACAATAACGCGTATCGTCATAAAATGTATGGGAAGTACCCCAAGATAAATAACTTGTTGGAACTTCATTTTTTTTATATTTTTTTAAATCCAATTTATTTGAGTTTTGAGTTAAAAATTGCTTATGTCCTTGAAAAAAAGACTGATTTAATGCATTTTCGGGATATACATTATGACTTTGACATTGATGAATTTTTTCAGCTAGCAATTGCCCACCTTTCGATGAAGTGCTACAGCCTCCGATATTACAATGACCAATTGTAGATTCTCGAATTTCATAGGGATAGTAATAACTTATTTTAGGAGCAATAACTTTTGTAAAATAAAAATTATTTTTTTGTGAATCTTTATTAAATTCAGTTATACTTTCTTTTATTTGATTTTCCTTTGCCCTTACCTTTGTAGCATAAGCAACTCCAGGAACATTACTATGATCGAACTGCATGCCAAAAGTCATAAGACTAAAAGCGCCTAAAGTGGCTGTTGTTTTTTCATCCACACCCAATTCTGTTAAATTTTCATGTAACCTTACTGTTGAATAAATGCTTTGTGCCGACATTAATATAAATCCTGCTGCTGCCCCAATAGGACCCGCCATGGTCGTCATCGGCATAAATCCAATGGTAGCGAAGGAAACACCCGCAGATGCTGCAGCAATGCCGCCTGAAACTTCTAAATCTTGCTTTCTTTTGCCCGTTGCCTTCGAAGCTTCTGCTAAGTCATCGACCGCCTGCCAAATACTAAATCCTGCTGTTGCCAGATTAAGAGCAACCTGTGCTCCTGCAAGATTCCGATATAATTTGGCATGAGATTGTAAAAGTTGAGGCCCACGAATGACATCTACAATTAAATCACCATGGTCAAAGATCATTTCTATACTATCACGTGAAGCACGAAGATGATCTCCTTCACCCGACATTCGTGCAATGCTTTGAATACGTGCAGGTGTGTAAAGAATATTCATTCCCACATTGACGCTATTTATGCCATTGACAACGCGATTTGTAATGGTTGAAATTGTTTGCTTTCGATTCGAAGACGGTTTTTCAATATGAAATAATTTTTCAGTATAATCGTATAATTCAAGCTGCTGTGGAATGGTATGTAGAACGGGGCGTAGTGTTTCTTGTCTCGAAATTTGCCCAAAAATTCCGTCAAATATTTTTTTAAGGGGAGTGCGGAGATCGCTTCCAAATTTCGCTTTCATAGGTGTTTCATCGATAGGAGAATAAAAAATTGTTTTTAAAATATCACCAAATGCCAGTTTTTTATCCTCAGAAAGCTTATTAAAATTCTTTAAATCATCTAAAAACTTTTCCCTATCAAAAAAGAAAATAATTTTTTCATTGGTCATTCCTGTTGCTACAAATTTATTTATTTTTGTTTCGGCAGGTCTTAAAAAATCGGGCAAATAATAATTGCGATATATTTTAGCAATTGATTTAATTCCAGAAAAAATACTTTCTTTTGAGGCAATATCAACGGAACCAATTTTCTCAACTTGGATATAATCATGAGCTTTTTCTAAAATTCCTTTGTCTAATAAAGAACCATCACCCTTCACAATTCTCGATACAATTTTTTGCTCAAGTTGTTCGCTGACACCTAATATATCTGTATAATCAAAAATATATTTAATTTCACGAGCGAGATCGGATGGAGTTAACTGTGACAGATCACTGACAGTATCAATTTCAGGCATAGCTAGTGGAGCCGTTATTTTTTTATCGACAGCACTTTTCACATAACTTAAATGCTGGATCATATAACGATGAAATAATATATTAGAATTCTTATTTTTCAGATTTTTATTATCGAGTAAATATTGTTTCGCTTCAATTAAAAAATTATGATTTATTTTTCTTAAAACAGGATTATCCTTTGGAAATATAGAGTCTAATGCCTTTAAATAAAATACATGATAAGCAGCCCCGGTTAAAAACCCCTTTCTTGTTTTTTGAATTAAATCTTCAATATCCATTTTTGGATGTCGTTCTAATTTAGTATAAAGTTTATGCCACACACGCACAGCAGCTCTTTTTTGCGACAAATCATTTAATAATGAGATGCGATAAACAATTCGCTCCAGAGGATTGGTTTTATTTTCATCGGGATTATCTAAATCATATTCTCCTGAAATGATTTTATGTTCTTCAGAGCCTTCTTCAGGATCCTCAAATTCATATTTATTTTCAATGATTTTATCAAATGCCTGTCCAAAAGCCACGCCAAAAATAGTGGCTCCTGCACCGCTCAGAGTAAGTGGCACATTGGATATACCGTAAGGTCCTCCTACAAGCATGGCTAATTGCCCCGCAGTCAAGGAAATTGTACCTACTGTTTTAAATCCGGTTAAAACCTGTAAACGTTTATAAAAATTATTTAATATTTTCTTAGTTTCTACCATTTCCGGTTTTGCATTTTTATTCTCATCAAATACAGGACTGTTATTGACAAGTTGGATCCAATCTTGAATGGAGTGCATTTCTTTAATATCATAGGCCACATTTACCAATCCGCCCAAGACCATATGCATTTGTCCCGCAGCTAATAATCCATTACCTAAAGTTTCAAGAAAAGATGCAAACTCAAATTTTCCCAAATTTATAGCTGCGTTTCTTGAAGAAAACGATTCTAATAATTTTAACAAAGCTCTACTTTCAAAAGCGAGCATCCCTCGGTACATAGAAATTAATCCACTTTCCGTTAAGGAACCTGGTAAGTGTGATTCATAATATGACTTTAATGAATTTTCTTGCGTTTCTTTAAATCTCTTTAATTGCATTAATAAATCTAATGATTTATTATCGTTTACATTAAAAGAATCAATTGTGTTATTTTTAGATAAATTAACAAGTGCTATTTTTATTTTTTCAGGAACATTATTTAATGATATAGTTAAATTATCCCCCTGATATTTTAATTTGCTTTGCTGATCTCTCATAAATTGTGCCGTCTCTGAAAGAACATTTGCCTCTGAAGAATTTATGAGCTTTGCTATTTTCTTCATTACATTTATCTTGAAATTAGAATTATCAATACTTAATTTTATCAAATCATCGGGAATTTTTTGATTTTCATCAATAATACTTTTAATTGTTTCTTTAATTTCTAGTTCTTGCTCATAACTTTCTAAGAGCAGATTTTTTAATTCTACTTTAAGCTCTTGATGCTGCTCCGTAGCTCCTTCGACCCCACTTCCCACAAAAAAGATAAAAGCAGGGTAAAATAGTGTTCCTTGAATTAAATACACAAGTTGCTTGGAGAGTTGCGAACTCTCTAATGCCGTTGCAAGATCGTCAAAACCATCCAATATAAAAGCATTTCCTGCCTTAAGAGGGGAAAGTTTAGTCGCTGTCTTAGGATCTTTACCTCGAATAATATGAAAAAGAGTTGTTATTTTATCCATTTGTTTTAAATGATAAGCATTTAATAATGTCTTTTCTAATGAAGCTATATCATTAAATTTTAGAATAGAATCAAGCCAGTCGGCAGTGAGTTCAAATTTATATTTATGATCGTTTAATATATGCTTAATTTTAACATGATAACTTTTTTCAATTTCTGTAATTTTTGTAAAATTAGACTTTAAATGATTATATATTTTTGATTGCAAAGCAGAATTAAGTTGTTCCAATGTATCAAATACTTTTGTACCCTCTGGATAAAAAGTTGCTGAAAGGCGCCATGTTTCTTTTGGTACATTTTTGTTCTCGCTTTCATCATTTTCTTCTTGATTAGATATATTCTCATTATTTTTTTTAATTCGCTGAATTTTTACGTCATACTCTTTATAAGTCTCTTCTAAATACTTAGCTTTATCATGACGAGAGACTATATCATCATAATTTATAAATAAATTTTGTAACTTTCCATATTCCTTTTCAACATTCCTTATCTCAGAAGATGACATGGCCACATTTGAATCATATGTGAGCGAAGATTTTGTTGACAAATAATTGTTATCATTTGAACTTGCAGAATTATTCTTAATATTTTTGGAGCATCCCGTTTGAAATGCAATTGCAGAAATGGTGAATATTGAAATAAGTTTAATTGTTTTTTTCATCTACTTTATTTCCTTGAAATTACTATGGAATAATTTGATACTGAGATTCATTCTCAAATTAAACTTGTTCTATAAAATGAATTTCAAAAAAGCAAATAATTTCTCACTCACCCCGATTCTATACTTTCACCATGTCATGAAGCGGGCGATAACATAATTACTAAATAATATTTTATATTATTGATATTAAAAATATAATAATAACAAATTTTAATTTTTAATAAAAATTGTTAAATATTTAAATTTTAATTTTTTTTCTAATATTGCTCGCTTTTTAAAGGAAACTATCGATCTTTTTTATACCATAACTTTTTTATAAGAAAAATCTATTGATTTATATTTTATTAAAATATACTCTTGCCAAATAATAAATTAATTTAAATAAAGGATATTTTTATGAAAAAAATAAAGATATTAATGTCTTGTATGATTTTTTTTATTTTAAATTCTATATTTATAAATTCCTATTCTCAAGAATACACTTATGTTTTTTGTAGTGATAATCGAGATAATTGGAAGTGGTTACTTGATGCAAATGGAAATTATATAATAATTAAAGGAAAGTGGGAGAGGTTTCACGTCGAGGGTATTTTTTTTACTTATTTTATTCCCGATGATCCTTTAAATAAAATTTTTTATTTATCACGAAAATGTGTTAATGACTTTGGTATTCATTATGAAACACCATACCCCGCTAATAATATAACTAGCAGATGGAGTTTATTTGCTTTAAATAATAATCATTTTTACCAAGGTAAAATCGCTATTGATTATAAAATTGGTCGCAGTACTTATACTAAATTATTTAGAATACATAGTGATTATTATAACAATAAATATTCAATTGAGAATTTCAATAAAAGCTTTATTACATTAAACTCAATATTAAATAGAATAAAAATTAACTTTTTATTAAAAGATGGTGCATAAAATGAAATATAAATTAATTTTATTTATGTTATTTGCATTACCAAATATTTTATTAAATATAAGCATATACTCCCTTGATAAAACATACATAATATGCGTGGATACAAAAAGAAACTGGTACTGGCTTCAAGATAATAATAAAAAATATGTTGAAGTAAATGGGATTTGGAATAAATGGGATTCAATTAAAGAAAATCCACGAGCAGTATATAATTTTAAATTTTCCTATTTTTTAATTAATGAAGAACAAAATTTCATTTCAAAAACTATTCAAATGTGCAAAAGAAATTTTGGCAGAGAATATTTCATAGTCCAACCTGCAAATTATTCAATTTCAAATTGGTCTCTATTTGCAATAAATACAGACCTGTTTATAGGGGGATTTGTTGATGTATTAAAAAATGTAAAGACTAAAAATAACGGATATAATAAGCATTTATATTCCCAAAAAAGTCTTTATTTTCTAGGAAATGACAAGATGACCAATTTTTTAAACTCAAATATTGTATATGATTTAATCTTTAAAAATTTCTATTAAATTTTTTCACATTTAAAAAAAGGGGAGAAAATATGAAATATTTTTACAATTTAATTTTCATTATTTTGTTTTTTAGTAAAAATGCTATGAGTTCAGTTGAAACAAGTGTTATTTGTGCGGATAAAGATAAAAATTGGCAGTGGCTATCTAATGGAAATCAGAGGGTAAGTGGGATATGGGGAATAGCGCAAACAAATCATTTTTATTCATATTATTATTTTTTACCTGAAGGTGGTATTGATAAAATTAAAGAACTTAAGAATGAATGCATACAACAGTTTGGAATAAATTTTATATATCCACAACCTAGTGATCATTATTTTCAAAACTGGTCTGTATTTGCTACAGATAAAAAAAATATATACCCGGGTCATGTATCCTTTTTATCTAGTAATTATCGCTTCATAATTTTTTAGTATTGTTAAATTGCTGGTCAAAATTCTATAAAATATAATTAAATTTTTAAAAACAGATACGATGAAAATTAGAATTTACCTTTTGATCACACCCAAAGCAGTTTGGTTTGGAAGCAGTATAGTTTCAGGTAACATGATTGTCCCAGGATTTGTGACAGAATTACAGCCCGTTTGCGCTCTGTTACCAAGAATAGCTCCGAATTTTTTTAAACCTGTATCTAATTTTTTATTATCTAAAGCCAAAATAATATTTTTGTGATTTATTTTTAAATTAGCAAGCTTTGTTCCTGCTCCTAAATTACAATCATAACCTAAAATAGAATCTCCAATATAATTAAAATGGGCAGCCTTTGCAAAAGGTAGCAAAATAGAACCTTTGCATTCAGTCGTATGACCAACAACAGCTCCCTCACCCACATAAACAGATCCACGAATGTAAGCTCCATGACGCACGACAGCATGAGGACCAATAAACGCAGGACCCGCAATAAAAGCACCGGGTTCCACTACAGCCCCTTGGCAAATAACAATCTGATCTTTATTCTCAAAATATGCATAATCACTCACATTTCCATTAATTCTATGATTTTTATCAACCGAATTAACCAATCTTTCAATAAATTGCGTAAGTGTTTTTCCTAAGACGCGCCATGGAAACTCGGCTTCTTGCAAAAATAAACATAAATCATGAGCAATTTTTAGTTCTTCTGATCTTTTGAGCTCAAAAAGCACTTCATTTGTTACAAATTTAGATTCAATTGAGATGCGGTTCATGAATTTTCTCCCTTGAAAGGCATTGTTACTTTCAATTCAAGTTAAAAGCAAAGCGAGATTCATAACTTTCACATGAATTGAAGCAAATTACACTTAAGAGATTCACTTTTTATCCGAAATAATATATGATGCATGAATTTTAAGCATGCCTCTGTTATAAATTCTGCTCAAAAGCGAGAATTAAAATGTTCGATAAAAATGATTTTAAAGAAAAGTTTCGGAAGTGGACAGAATTAAACCCCAATGCCAGTTATGAAGAAGCAAAATTACTTTGCGACATTCTCATCCCCATTAATGCTAAGGAACAATATTACTGGCTTGAAGAGCAGTCTATTGCTTGGTTTCTTTGGAAAAAAGAAACGCGTGCCAAAACACAGCAATTCTCGATTCAATTTGAAAATGAAGATGAAATTGCAAATAGTTATTTTGATCAGAAAAAAATTATGTGAAATTTTTTTACGCACGCAAGATATTTTTTCTCATTTTGGTTAAATATGTTTTTGCCTTAGAATTAATTTGAGTAAAATCGTAGTGAGAAGTATCCCATTCTTTTGAAAAAGCTTCTTTTAAATGTTTAAAAGCCATTCCTTCGGCCTCAATATAAAGCTTGTCATTGACCCCTGTAAATCGATTTCCAGTAAAAACAGCATCACAGATATCATGTAAATTCTGCCAATTATTATTTATTTTTTGTTCTTTACTGTCTTCATTCCAATGCATAAGACACAAAAATCTATCTATTTCTCCAAGCATTTCTACTTCAAGTAAGCTGACAGAAGAGTTTAATTGAACTGTGTCTATAAGAATTTTAAAATGACTTATTTCTTCAGAAACCACTGCTAAACTATTTAAGGAAATAATTTTATTGCATTCAAAGTCTTGCATTATATCTTTACCAAATTGTATTCCAATAAATAATTCATCTTCATTAGGATTTTCTTCAAATAAAATTTGCCCACAATTATCTGGTAGAGAATTTGAGACTGGCAAAACAAAATTTTCTAAGGATTCACACTCAGTAAAATTATAGTATTTAGATATTATTTTTAGAATATTTTCACATGTTAAAACAATTTTATTTGTTTTAATATTATTTGTCATTGCTATTGAACCTTACGATTTGAACCTTTTATAGGGTTCACCCCTCTCGAGTAAAGTTCTTTTTCTAGTTTTGGACTGGCTGTATTTAACCACGCATCGTAAATACTCAAAATAGTTCTTTCGTTACCTTGCTGTGAAGTCTGTTCGGAAATATCAAGTAAAATATCTACGGCTTTTAAAAAGCTTTTACTCATTTCAGAATAAATACGAGACATTGTACTCTGATATGTTGATTTTCCTCTTAGTAAATTCGAAAGCTCTCCATATGCCGATTCACCCATATTTACGTAGTAACGAATGTTAAAACTTTTTCGATTGAAATATTCTTGAAAAAATCCTGAAAAATAGAGTGATGTGTCGGCAAGTTTTTTATAAAGTGCGATTTTTTCCGCGAAGGGACTTTCTAAGGCTTTTTTAAGGATCAAGGCTAAGCAGTCCTCATTGTCATCTGATTCTGCCGTCCTTAAATAAGCACATAAAAGATTAACTATATAAAACTCAACATTTTCAGAGAGTTTTAAGTTTTGACGTTCTTGCGCCTCAACAACCATTTCATGAAAAAACTGCTTAGGATTGACTTCCGTCATCCAAAGCGCATTCAAGTCTTGCTTGGAGCCCATGCTCGCCTCCAATAACCCATTGAAATGACTATATTTTATTATAGTATAAGTCCTTTCAATAGTCAAATTTACTTCTTTCCTATATGTCGTCAAAATAAAGAAACAGATAAAGTATTTTTATTTTTTCTTTCTCTTGATTGTGTAGCGTTATATGTTAAGCCTCTGAAAGGCGTATGAATAACTCAAGCAATTTTTTTTGTGTTTGGAGCATTTGACCTTGTCACATTTAAAAAACCAAAAACTTAATCATTTTAGCAAGTTTACAGAGGACACCCCCGAATTAATGGCGGATCGAAAAAATGATCACATTCGGATCTGTCAAACGCAAAATGTAGAATCAAATGCCGAACTTTTTGCAAAAATGAACTTTGTACCCGAGGCACTCCCTGAGCTTCATTTTTCAGAAATCAACACAAAACAAGAGTTTTTTGGACAAACCTTTGATCTTCCTATTCTTATTACAGCTATGACAGGTGGTGTGGAAAAAGGGCAGGAAATTAACGAAACATTGGCTTTAGCTGCTGAGAAATTCAATATTCCCATGGGATTAGGCTCTCAAAAAATGATGATTAAAGAGCCTAAATTCAAAAAACTATTTGATATTAGAAAAACAGCTCCAAAATTATTTATAATTGGAAACTTAGGCGCTGTCAGTCTAAATTATGGCATTTCTCTTGAAGATATCCAACGACTGGTTGATGATTTAGAGCTAAACGCTTTTGCCTTACATCTCAATGCTCTCCAGGAGTGCATACAACCTGAAGGTGAAAGAAATTTTGCAAATTTATTGCAAAAAATTGAAATTATTGCAAAAACCTTACCTGTTCCGTTACTTATAAAAGAAGTGGGATCGGGGCTTTCCCCCTCTACGTTTCAAAAACTCGTCAATGCAGGAGTTTCTGGAATTGATGTCGGCGGCAAAGGGGGAACCAGTTGGGGCTATATTGAAGGTCTACGAGCAAATAAGGAAGGCGAACGATTAGGAGATCTCTTCCGAAACTGGGGTCTCCCCACAGACGAGTCACTTATCGCTTGCGCGAAAGTGAAAAAAGATTTTCAATATAATGTCCCTTTAGTTGCCACCGGTGGAATGAGAAATGGTCTTCATGTCGCAAAAGCAGTGGCTGTTGGTGCAACTATGGTTGGAGTTGGTTTACCTTTGTTTCGCGCAGCGGTGTCTCCCTTAAAAGGAGAAACTCCATTAGAATCGGTTGAAAGGGAACTGTCTTTTTTCAAAAAATCCCTTTCTATCACTATGTTTTGTTCTGGAGCGAAAATGCTTTCAGATTTAAGTTCTCGCATTGTGCGGGAAAGCCTATAAGCTAAAGGTAAAACAGATGATCAAAGACAATCAGCCTTTATCCGTCATTCAAGCGGAAACTGTCGCAAAATCAACACATTCCCATCATGTGAACTCCTCAAGCCGTATACCTAATTTTGCCCAAATGAATTCAAAACAACGCTGCCAAGCGCTTGTTTCTAGAAACATCTTGACTCAAGAGGAAGCTCATTTTTTAAATAATTCTGGAGCCTTATCACTTAATCAGGCAGAAAAATTTATTGAAAACTGTATTGGAGGTTTTACACTCCCTTTGGGCATTGCAACCAATTTTCTAATTGACGGCCAAGAAATATTCATCCCTATGGCTGTTGAAGAATCCAGTGTTGTTGCCGCAGCAAGCTTTGGTGCCAAATTAGCAAGAACCTGTGGAGGGTTTTTCTCAGAACCCACAGAAAATATTGCCACTTGCCAAATCCAATTTATTGTAGATGCGTCAATTAATATTCACGCTATCTTCCACGAGTATCTCAAAGAGCAAATTTTTACTTATGCTCACCAATCCCAACCGAGACTGGCACAACGAGGGGGTGGAGTTAAATCCGTTGAACTCAGATCTCTAGCAAAACCTGGATATCATGTCATACACATTAACGTAGATACCTGCGAAGCAATGGGAGCAAATATTGTCAATTCCATTGCAGAAGAAGTCGGTCGTAAATTGCCGGAATTGTTACCTTGTGCTGTAGGCTCAAAAATATTAACAAACTTAACCATACACCGCGTTACAAAAGTAAAATGTGAAATTGAATTTTCAGCATTAGAACGTGATGGCTATTCCGGCGAAGAAGCAGCAAAAAGAATTTGCTCTGTCTGGGAATTTGCCGACTTAGACCCCTTCCGTGCGGCGACGCACAATAAAGGCATTATGAACGGAATCGATCCCGTCGTTATCGCAACCGGAAATGATTGGCGTGCCGTAGAGGCGGGCTGTCATGCTTTTGCCTCACTCAGTGGGACTTACAAACCTCTGACAAAATGGTTTATTAACAACAACAATCGTCTCCAAGGGGAAATCGCTCTCCCCATTGCCGTAGGAACAGTAGGAGGAGTTACAAAAATTCATCCTTCCGCAACGGCATGTTTGAAACTCATGGGTTCTCCCAGTGCCTCGAGGCTGTCGGCACTCATTGCAAGCGTCGGACTGGCGCAAAATCTCTCTGCTATCCGCGCTCTTGGTTGTGAAGGAATTCAAAAAGGGCATATGGCATTACATGAGAAAAACCTTGAAATGATGCGTCAATACGATCATCTTCCAAGCATTTCGGTTGTTGAAGACCAAATCGACAAACAATAAAGAAGCTTATAAATGAATCGATTTAATGTATGTATTCCTGCAAAAGCGTTACTTTTTGGGGAATATGGGGTCTTATACGGCGGAAGGGCACTTGCTGTTACCTTTTTTCAAGACTATTTCCAAATATCGGCTACCTTAAAAAAACAAAGTAACAATTGCCAAATAAAAATTAATAGTGATTTTTTTAACAGTCAAAGTTTAAATATTTCAAATGAACAATTTATTCAGGAAAATAAATCTCCACTTGATCGTGACTCTTTTTTCTTTGTTAATTTATTAAAACCCTGGCATCTGCATTTAAAAAATTGGGATCTTGAATTTCATATTGAAAATTCATTTTCACCATCCCTAGGATTTGGCTCTTCCTCAGCGTTAATTGCGGGATTTTCTAAAATATTATGGCAAATGATTTATAATAATAAAGATTATTTAACCAGCACTCTATTTTGGAAAAATGTGCGCACTTCCATACAAAATATTCAAGGGCAGGGCAGTGGTTATGACGTTGCTGTGCAACTTGCCGGCTCAAATATAACGGACAAAAATGTAATTCAATTTTGGAGTTTCCAAAATCAAGAAGGTTCTGCTATTCCAAAAATTGAAAGTTTTTATCCAAAAGAACATATTTCAAATCTAGGTTGTTTTATTGCAACTCATATTTATTCCGATACAAAAAAAGCATTAAAAAAATTTCAAAGTGAAAAAAATAAATTAAATTTTGCAGCACAGCATTCAGATATTGCAAATGAGCTTTACAATCATAATTCATTTGAAGATTTAGCCCTGGCAATGCAAAAATCTTTAAAAATAGCTCAAAATCAAGAAATTATTCCTACGGAATCGGAAAGTTTTAATAATCTTCTAGCCAAACTTGATTTATTTCATATTCCCTTTAAAACTATGGGCGCTGGTCATGGCGATTGCATATGGGTTTTAGCAAAAAAATCTGCATTAATTCAAAATTGTCAAATTCCAGAAAAAAATATTTCATTTGCATTTGAAAATTATGGGTCGTAAACATGAATCAAAATCTCATTACAGATATCCCGGCATCACTAAAAAAATTGCAAAATAAAATTTTGGAATTAAAAATCGCTGAAAAAATTATAATTCAAAATGGTGATCTCGGATATGCTTCTGCACCAAGCAATATTGCTTTACTAAAATACTGGGGTAAAACTCTGGGTAGAGAGCAAATTCCTATAAACTCA
Organism: Silvanigrella aquatica; assembly: GCF_001907975.1. NCBI lineage: Bacteria > Pseudomonadati > Bdellovibrionota > Oligoflexia > Silvanigrellales > Silvanigrellaceae > Silvanigrella > Silvanigrella aquatica. Next base: position 897,745 of record NZ_CP017834.1, on the reverse strand, counting down.
AGCATAAGTTATACTTTAGGAGGATTTCGTTCCTTCACAAAAGTAACAGCTTTAGGACGTTTTTTTCCCGATGAAATAAAATCCGATGCGCTTTTTTCAAACCAATTGATTTTGAAAAATAAGAATAATGAAATTATTCAAATACCGCATAAAATGGACAGACTTATTAAATCTATTTTATTTCCCTTTGGTAAAGAAATTTACCTTAAAATTGATAGTTATAATAATTTTCCAACAGCATGCGGCATAGCCTCAAGCGCTTCTGGCTATGCCGCGTTAGTTGCTGCTATTGCTGATCTTCTACAATTACAAATTCATTTTACTGAGCAGGAATTAAAAATTTGGCTCACGGAATGGTCTCGACTGGGCAGCGGCTCAGCAACCCGAAGCGCCCTAACCGGAGATGATAAGTTTTTTGTCAAATGGGAAACACCCTCAGATCATAAAATAGATTTTTCTGAAACTCAAAATTTAAAATATCATCCTAAATGGCGCACTCTGCAACATGTCGTTTTTATTCTTGATAGCAATGAAAAAAGCACCTCGAGTTCCGAAGGACATAAATTCGCAGAGACCTCACCTTTTCATAAAATTCGTGTTGCCGGAATTCCTTCACGAATGAAATTAATGGAAAAAGGTTTACAAGAGTTCGACTTTGATTTTATTCAATATCTTTCCGAGGAAGACGCCTATTCTATGCACGCTGTTATGCAAACGGGCGAGCCTAAAGCTTGTTACTTAAATAATGAAACAGCAGAAATTATTTCTATATTTGTAAAACTCCGTAATAAATATGAAGCAAAAGCATTCTGGACATTGGATGCAGGACCCAACCTCCATGTCTTATTTATGCCCGATTCTCTTTCTTTCGTTCAAGAATTTCATCAAATTGCACAAAAGTTTCTTAACAGAAAAATTAATAATATTGTCAATAATTTTAATGAGTCACTCATCATAGGAAGAAGCGAATACGAAAGGATAGAAAACAGGGCGCATCTCACAACAACGTTATCGTGAGTTTCATTATTTCATAAGGTCACCGAAAATGGATTATCTATCAAATTCCCTTCTTAAAGCGTCTGCAGCCGGTAAAGCCATCTTAATCGGAGAGCACTCTGTTGTTTATGGCTATAAAGCCATTGCCATGGCCTTACCTGACGTCCGTTTGCAAATTTCTCTGTTACCTCCAGACGCCTCTAAACATATGACCTCATGGGATGAAGCTTGGCAAACGCTCATTAAAGGACAAATCATTGAACCGGGACAAAATATCACAGCTTTACTTAACAAAGCATTTCATAAAGCTTTATCTCTGTGCGGTTTAGACAATGATATGCAATTTTATAAACCACAAAGTATTCTTGTAGAGTCCGAAATTCCACTTGGCGGTGGAATGGGAAGCAGCGCTGCCATCAGCACTTGTTTCGTTAAAATTGCAGAACAAATTGCACTTCAAAAAAATAAAATAAATAAAAAATTAACCATTGAACAACAAATTGAGTTTGCAAATGAAATTGATTGTTACTTCCACTTTGGTAAAGCAAGTGGCCTCGATGTGGCGGCTGTTGCCAGTGATGGTATTATTGAGTTTATTAAAGGAGCGCCTTTAAAATATTTAAAAAATAAAAAGGAATTCTGGCTTGCTCTCATTGACACCAAAGAACGTGGCGAAACAGCAACTATGGTTGCAGGAGTGGCAAAAAAAATTCAAACGCATCCTTTAGAAACAAAAAAATGCCTAGAAATACTTGGTATTTTAGCTGAAGATGCCGTCACTCATATTACAGATGGCAATGTTATTGAACTGTCTCAATGCTTAAATACAGCGCAAATTCAACTTAATCAACTTGGTGTTTCAACACCAAATATAGAGGAAATTATTTTAAAATTAAAAAGCCAAGGCGCTCTTGCAGCAAAATTAACAGGAGCCGGAGGAGGTGGATTGGTGCTTGGCTTATTTGCGAATGAACCCAATCAATTATATCATGAATTTGATAAGGATTCTTTATTTATAACCCGAGTCCCAGCACATGGAACAGAATAAATCAAAAATAAAAAAAAATTCTCTTATACCAAGCGATCCCCGTTTAATTTCTCTACAAAATCTTTTACATACATCTGACTTTCTCGCAGAATGGACACAGAAAGAACTCTCTACTGATTTAAATGATGTGGTCACTCATTTTCTTCTAAGTTTTACAAGTATTCATACTAAAAGAAGTTATTTAAATGATTTAAAAGATTTTATTTATTTTGCCAGTTCTCATCAAGTACATATTCATAATGTCTCTCAAATTGATGAAAAATTATTAATACTATGGCATAACTCTTTAAATGAAGAAAAAAATTTAACTCAAAAAACAATCCGAAGAAAATTAAATGCCCTCTCTTCCTTGCTTGAATTTTGTCGTAAAAGAAAATTAATTTTACAAAATCCAATGCAATTCATTAAAAAACCCAAATATGTTGAAGAAAGCAAGACAAATGCTTTTACTATTGATGAAGTCAAAGAAATACTTAATTATTTAAAACAAGAATGTGAGAGGTTAAGCTCAGAAAACACTCAATCGCGCATTTATAAAAGTACCTTATTAAAATATACCATTATGGTTACTTTATTTTCAGTAGGTATGCGCGTTGAAGAATTGTGTTCTTTAAAAATAAAAGATATAGAATTTTGTAGCGATTTTACAAGAATAAAAATGATGACGAAAGGGCAAAAAGAACATTCTCCTCTTATTCATGCAAAAACAGCAGAAGTTATCAAAAATTATATCAATTGCATCCGTTTAAATGCAAAAGAAGATGAGTATTTATTTATTCGTATTCAAAATGTTTCGGACAAAAACAAACTAAGCCAAGTTGCCATTTATAATATTGTAAATGAAACAGCAAGAAAAGTGGGTATTGAAAAAAAAGTCTCTCCCCACAGTTGCCGGGCTTCACTGGCCACAATTTTGCATAATCAAGGTGTGCCTATTGGGCAAATTCAAAGCCTTCTTAACCACAAAGAAGTCACAACAACAGCAATTTATGTCAAAAAAGCAAATGAATTAGAAGAATCAGCTGCATTAAAATTAAATTTATTGAAGCTGAAATGATTCGCGGAAATAATTTTTTACAGCATTGTACGCCTGTATTTTACGAAATTCCTTATCGCCATGCTCAATGTCAAAATTTACAAATTTACGGGCATAAATTTGCAAAGCATCTTTAAAAATAAAACTATCGACATATCTATTCCTATCATTCCAAAAGCGAAATGCCGTATAAGCAAAATATCTATTTTGCGAACCATAATTGTCATTTAATCTTAAAATATTTCCAACATAGTCCATAATTTGAAATTTTGAATGATCCTGATTTACTTGAAAAAGCCATTTGTATTGATTTTCAACAAATCCTCCCGTGGGACAATATTCATTTTTTACCCATTCCCAACTGACACTTTCTTTTCTTACTGATGAAGAAATATAACAAACTTGAGGCCCCTCTCTGTTATGCCCATAACTTGAAAATAAAGTGTTATTATGAGCATTAAAAAATGTAGAATAATTCGATAAATCTGAAAAATATTCTTCATAAATATTTCCATGCTCTGTAGGATAAATTGTATAATAGTCTGCAGTATAAAGGGGATCTACAGAAAATTGAATGAAAGCACTTGTTTTATTTTTCTTTATTTCAAAGCTATTGTTTAAATTAACAACTCTATAATAATCAATTTTCTTTTGTGTATAAGCATAATAATTATTATAAAGGTGTAAAGTTTCATTTGCAGAAGATAATAATTTAAAAGAATTTTTATCTGATTGTAATGTCCATCTCTGTTCTTTCGTATTTAAATCACATATTTCTAATTTCACGTAATTTGAATCTTGAGAATTTCGAGGAGCTGTCAGACAATAATATTGATCATATTGCCCATCAAATATTTTCGTTATCAATTGACCAAATTCTGTAAAACTCCATAAAGCGCTATTAGTATCGCAAGTAGCACCATAGAGATATTTGTTATCAGGAATTAAACAAAGTTTCATTTCAAAACTTGTAATATTAATTTTGCTTTTAGTTCTTTCTAAAAATGATGTCGGATTTTCAATTCTCTCCTTCTTCTGTAAAAATTGGGGGTCGGGACAAATCAGTTTGGGTAATACCCTACTTTGCATATTGAGCTCTCTTTTTTCACGATGAGAGTTACTATTCAGCACAACAAAACTTACAGTTCCCGTATTATTATCAGGCCGGTAACAAGCAAAATCTAAAGTGGGGAGATGATGCTCAAAATTATGATTTCGAATGGTTCCCAAAGAGAAATTATTTTCATGTACTGTAGGAATTAAATTTCGTTCTGCATTTGCGTTGGGAATTATTTCTACGGGATGATATCGAAAATCTTCATTATTAAAAACGTAACGCGTCGCCGATAAAATACTCTCAGGCCGTATAAACTCAATTGCTGAAAACTCATATTCATCGATAAATTCATTTCTGCGTCTTTCTAATTCAATGCGTCTTTGCGGATCGATTTCAGCTTGTAAAGTCCGTTCAAAAGTAGCGGTTACATCTACAAAATGCGCTTCAGGAACGATTTCATAAATATAAAACTCTGAAACTTCCCATGTTCCTAAAGCATATCTATCACCATAATCATGAGCATAAACCAAGCTTGATGTCGTACTGATAAATATACTGGATTCTGCAAAATTAGTTGTAATACCAGGAACTTGTCCATCACCTAAAATATGCGAAGCGAGATCGCGACTTCCCTGCGAACCTCTTCTAAATCCCTCTTTAAATTTAATATCGGGTTTTGAAGGACTGGCTCGGTAAACCACTTTGGGAGGGGATCTTTCGTTGTTTTGTGCGCATGCTGCTGTGGATTTTAGGAAATTTTTTTGTTCGAAAAAATTTCCTATAAGACATAAGATAAATACGAAAAAGACATTCTTCATCCGTGAAGCCTCCCATATGAAAATAGTTTGATATTTTTGATAAAAAAATATCAAACTATTTATTAAAAATTTTTTAAAATAAAATCAAATAAAATTTTATTGCTGATAAATTAAATTATAATAATAATTTCTGACCGCATTAAAAGATCTTGTCAGTTTATTTAAATTTCTTGCATAACTGCGATCCAATGATGACATTCTATCTGCAAAAATCATAGCAGGAATATTAAAGGTAAAGGACTGGTTAAAGTAACTATTATCGTAAAATCCATGATTGTCCGCAGTATATACAAAATTTTGATTGGGAGAGAAATTTTTATTCACTCTCAATACATTAGCCCCAATATCAGATATTTCATAGCTACTATCGTTTAAACTTCTATGTAGTATCCATTTAAAATCATCACTGACCGCAGACTTTAACGAGCAATAATTACTTTTAACCCATCCCCAAGCACCACCACCCGATTGAATTAAGGAAGAAATATAGCATAATGAGGGGTATTCATTTTCATTTCCATTGGTAGAAAACAAAGCATTATTATGAGCATTATAATAGTTTTTATATCCATTTAATAGCGCCGGTTTTTCTACATACACATTCCCACTTGCTGCTGGATAAATTGTTTCTCCTTCTTCTGTGAGTAAATGTGGAATTGAAAATTGAATAAAAGGCTCTGATAAATTTGCTTTTAAAACATCTGCATTCACAAGCGAGAGTTTATCTTTGTTCTCTTTATCCCTTAAATAAGTTATTTTATACTTATCATCATGTGCATGAAGAATTTTATTTGAATTTGACTTTATTATGGATTGACCTTGTTCTGTGAATTCTACTTTCCATAACTGCTTCGATTTTGTTAAGTCACAAATTTGTACTTTGACATAATCGTAATTATCTATACTATTTAATTCAGTCAGACAATAATATTGATCTTTATAAATATCATTTACTTGTGTTATAATTTGACCAAATTGAGTAATATACCAATTCTGTGCCTGAGAACATTCTGCAAGTAGAACATTATTATATGGATATACTGTGAGACAATATTTTTTACCCGCAGAGTTTTTAACTTCAATTTTTATGGATTTTATATCTGTAAATTCAGGATTTTTTTTATTTTGAAAAGGCTTTATAAAACACTCTTGATGAGTTTGCAACCCCTCTCTTTTGTAACGACGAGGGGGCAAGGGAGGAGGAGTAAACAAAGGGGATCCCCTATGAATAACAAAAGGAGTTCCCGTATTATTAGGATTAAATAAACAGTCCTTATTCACGAAAGGATATTCAACCCCATCGACTGTTCCTAAAGGATAATTATTAGGATGAATTTCGGGCATAATATTTGTCTGAGCATTTTCATTAAAAATGGTTTCACGATGCTCATATTCTCCTGTATCAAAATTTAATTCATAACGCGTTGCCGCTAATATCGTTTCTGGTCGAATCATATAAAGAGCAACATATTCATATTCGTGTGTAAACTGACGGCGCAAGGATTCAAGACCGGCGCGCCTTCCCAGATGTTGCGTTTCCGATAAAGTTCTTTCATAGGTTGCTGTGACATCAATAAAATTATTTTGTGGTATAATTTCATAAATATAGTAATAATCCACTTGCCAGTAAGTTTGCGCATACATAGCCGCATAATAATTTGCATATTCAAAATTTGAGGTCGTGCTTATCATAGCCGTGCTAAGATCTCCCGTTTCACTTCCTATATGAAGCGCTAAATTAGTATGTCCTTCACGAGAGCGAGAAAATCCATTTTTAAAAACTTTATCGGGTTTTGAAGGGGTTGCACGATAAACAACTTTGGGTACAGAACGAAGATTTATTCCCTCATTGTCCATGCCATATATATAGATCGGATTAACCGCAATAAAAAAAAGAATATGAATCAATTTCAAAAAATTAAAGACATTTTTATATTGCACTAACTTCTCCTTATAAAAAAAATTTAATAACAAAAATTAATAAAATAAATTTTTTTATCAAAATCAAATTTTTTAGTTAATTTTTTATTATGACTAATTTTATAAATAGAATAATTATTACCTTACAAATAAAGGCTTGATATTATCATCATTTTTAATATTCGAAACCAACTCAAAATATGGATTTTTTATGTTTAAATTGTCAAAAATTGAATTTAGCAAATAAGAAAGGCGTATCCCCGATTTTTTAATTTGCATATCAATAATATCAGCACGACTTGATTGATAATTTTTCCATCCCTCTTTAAATTGCACACTGAAAGTCGCCTTATCAAATTTATTTAATGACTTAAAGACAAGATCACTATAAGCATATTTCACTGCTATTTTGTAAGAATTTATACTCCAAAATTCAATGCTTTCTTCATTTTTATCATTCAATAGACGATTTTTTAAATTAACAAAATCAGATGATTCAAAAATATTTTTAGCGTTTTTATCAGTTGCCTCCTTTTCTTCATCGGTATAGTAACCTAATTTTGATTTTTCATTATTATAAGGAAATTGCAAATAAATGCCTAAGGAACCATCCCATATTTTATGTAAATTATTGGCAACACTTGAAGTGACATTTATATTTTGAAAGGTCACAGGTTTATCAATGATAATTTTATTTCCACCTTCGTCCGCCTCATTTTTAGAGACCAAGGAGGCATTATGCAGAGGCTGCCCGATATCTCCCACAATATGAATGATCATTCTTACTGCAATAGCTTTATTGGCATCGCTTGTACTTGTAACAAGCAATGTTTTTATGGAACTCTTAAGACAAGAAATGGAGTTTTGGGAATTTTTTTCCATAATCATATTCAGTTTTTCCATAACTTCTGCATCTGTTATTTTTTTACCAATTTTTTCTTTTGTGAAGGGAATATCAATGTAATGACAAGAAGAAAGATCGTTATTAATATCTTGATCTTTATAGCTCTTAATATCATCCGCCCATGATGCCGCAGTGTCAAATCCATTTGTATTTTTTGAGAGTTCAAAACTGCCGGGATAATCAAGAGGTATGTTGAGCAAACGCTCAACGGCTTTATTCGTTTTTTCCGAAACATTTTTAGATGCTATAGAACCAATCAATTGATGACTCTGATCCCAAAAAGCATGAGCCGATGATGCAATAAAGGAGCATACTAAAAGACTCGAAAAACAAAATATCTTTTTCATCTCACACATCCTCTAAAAAAATTAAAAAATAAGAAATATCTTCGTTTTTAACTCATAATCCTTTAAACTAGAACTATCTCCTCATAAGGAGAAGAAAAAAGGAGATTTTCGCTATGAATTACAAATTTAAAATAATCTTACTTACTTTAAATTTACCTTTTATTTTTGTCGCACTTTCTTCTTATGGTATTGTTGAAAATACTCAAGAACCGGTCGCTCAAAATAAAATGGAAAAAAAGAAGAAATCGACAAAAACATCAAAGCAACAAAATCAACAAAAAAATCAAACAAATGCAGAGCCGACAGTTCCAAAAGGCGATGTTGAAGTTGTTATGATTACAAGTTTAGGTAAAATTAAACTCGATCTATTTAAAGAGAAAGATCCAACAACCGTAAACAATTTCTTAAACTATGTCAAAGCAGGTTATTACAATAATACTATATTTCATCGCATCATTGATGGTTTTATTATTCAGGGTGGAGGCTATGACACGAATTTTAATCTGAAACCAAACACGAGCACTCCTATAAAAAACATGTCCTCCCTCGGATTAAAAAATTTAGCAGGAACCATTGCTATGGCGCGAAAACCTAACTTTCCCGATACAGCCACCTCTCAATTTTTTATTAACTTAACAAATAATACAAACCTTGATTATACAAAAGAACAGGAAGGCTATACTGTTTTTGGAAAAGTGATTGTGGGAATGGATATTGTTCAAAAAATTGCAAAACAAAAAATTGGTCAAAGAGAAGGAATGTATAATGTTCCTTTTTTTCCAGAAGAGGCCTTAATCAAATCGGTGACAATAACGGAATCTCTATAAATTCCCCATTTTCTTCATGATATTCAATATTACTATTAAATAAATTTCGAATATGATTTAATATCTCATCACCATTTTGAGTAAAAAATTTTACAGTGACTTTATCTGTAAAGTTAGGCTTTTCATACTTTATCTTATTTATTTTCAAAAAATTTTCTAACTTATCCCACTGCGAATATTCTATGCTTAAAACAAAGGATTGATGAGATTTGAATTCGACAATTCCTGAATATTTAATCCCGTTTTGCGTTGCAGCAGTATAAGCACGGATGAGCCCGCCCGAACCTAGTTTGATTCCACCAAAGTAACGGGTAATAACAACAGCAACATTTTTTAAATCAGTTTTTTTTAAACACTCTAAAATGGGCTTACCCGCTGTTCCAGAAGGCTCTCCATCATCACTGGAACGTACAATTCCCGATGTTAAAATATGTGCCGTACAATTATGAGTAGCGTCCCAATATTTTTTTTTAATTTGACTAAAAAAAAAGCTAACCTCATCCTCGTTTGTAACCCTTTTCAGAGTTGCAATAAATTTTGATTTTTCAATCACAATTTCACTTGTCGAATTTATTGCTAAGGTTTTATAACAAGAAATCATAAATTACTGCTTTTTAAAAAAGAGTGTGATTTCTTGTTTGTTATTATACAAATGGTATGCATAAAGGAATTTACATGCTTTATTTTTAAAAGAGTTTACAATGTATTCAAAATCATCATTAAACTTTTCTACGGAGTGAATTTTAAATGTATAAATAATAATTCCATTTTTATTTAAATAAACAGATTTATCTGCACAAATATCCGCAGAAAGAGGCGAAGGACCATTTAAATCACAAAAAATGGAGTCGACATGAATTCTTTCCTTAAAATCTCTTGCATCCATTTTGTAAAAATGAACATTTTGTTTTTTAAGTAAATTTTTATCGAGATCTGCTTTATCCACAGCCCAAATTTCGCACTGACGCTCGGAAAGTTCATGGGTAATGCCACCGGGAGCAGCCCCTAATTCCAACCATTTTTTAGCTTGGCTTAAATTAATGTCATTGAGCTGTAAATTTTCAAGACTCTCAACAAATTTAGCAGCGGCACGACTGGCAATTTTCTCGTTTGACACACCAATATAACGCCTGCCTCCCGCAAAATAACTTCCTGCCTCCTGTGGTGTGGTAATACCTGCCCAAGTGCATTTTTCGGAAATAGCAACGACTAAAGTTGTATTACGTGCGGGCTGCATGTTCGGTTTTTTTGTCCATTCCGTTAATAATTTAGGTGAAGTTACTTTGGTGATTTTATCCTTAACCACTTGTAACAGACGTCCACGTAAATTAGAGGCAAGGGATTGATCCTTACGATCCAAGGAGAAAACAACGACATTTGTAAATTTATGATCAGAAAATTTTGCAGCAACGCCCTGAGCGCACTTTTCAATATAGCCGCTTTGAGTTGATTTGGTGGGCCACATATACTGAACAGGAAGCCAATACCTCGAGAATATTGTTTCCGTTTTATTTTCTTTCGTAAAAGATTTATCCAATAAAACACTATAAAAATTGTGTCCTAAAGACTTAAATTCTGTACCCCCAAACTTAGCAATCCGTTCCTTCCAAATAGGAAAAAAGTCTTTACTCACATGGGTTAGCCAAAGATTGGCTTCATTTTTATGCATATTCATTGCAAGAATCATCCTGATATCAGTAAGTTAGGATATCTACTTGAGTGTTTTCATGAGCGAGCCGTTAGATATCACTTGAGGCAAACTGCACTCTACACATTTTGCCCTGACAAGCAATCTCTTAAACACAAGATTGTCACTTCCAAGGAAAATTTTCTTTTAAACATGATATGATACAGTCATGAATTGTAGGAATCAAAGATCAGACGGTAATAAATAAAGTCTCTTAATGCTTATATTTAGATCAAATTATTTGGAGTGATATTCAATGTTCCGAACAAGAAGTCCAATGGTAAGGAAAGCAGAAAAAACGACTTCTTTTATTACAGTATTATGGAGATACATTCTATTTTCCTCGTTTTTTTGGATTATATTTTCCATAATATGTTTTATAATAGCTTATAACCCTGAATACGGTGAAAAATCGAGATTATTCTTTTTTTCTTCCTGGCAAATTTCTCTATCGTTTACATTTGTACTTTTAGGAATTTTATTTTTTTCTGGATTATTAGGTGCTATAGTTTCTATTCCAGCTATTATTTTAAAAATAATCATGAAAATTCAAGTTGAAAAAAGAAGTCGCAAAGGTCAAAAACCCGTTATTCTCATTTATTCTTCAACCTATTTTCCTATTCTTTTTTGTATTATATCGCATCTAGCTGCTTTGCTTGTCAGTACTAGCGCTGCACCACAATATATGCGTAATTGGTTTAGAAGCAGCTCTAAAATTTATGAAATGCAACAAAAAATTCATAAAGAATTATTTGAAATCAAATCATCTGAAATTTATTCTAAATGGAAAACAGCGGCCAAAGATTTAAATCCAAATGCAAAGTTTGTTTTTTTAATGCCACAAAAATTACTCATGTATAAGGATTCTTTTTCTGAAACAAAATCAATTTTAAGTAATGAAAATACATGGCTTTTATATTCTTCAAAAAAAGAACTTATCACAGCATCCATCTTAGATGAAGTTTATTTTGCAGACGAAAGACTTTTTATTCCTGCACCCATTCAATTTCATAATGAAAATTATATCGATAAATATTTGAAAAAAAATTTTAAAACAAAAAATTTTATTGGTATTAATGGAAAAAATCTAACTAATTTTAATAATATTTTTCAAAAAGATTCTATGAATGAGTATTTAAATGCAAGCTGGACAAATATATTTTTAAATAGAATCGCATTATCACAACCTCATTTCTTAATATTCTATAAAATTGGTTTTATAACACCTATATTTCCAGCATGGAAGTGGGATAATTTAACAAATATTAATAGCCATCTTCTCCTTTCCTATGCTAAAAAAATTACAAATATAGATAAAAATAAGGAAAATTTTTTATTATTTTTAACAGAAATGGAAGATATTAATGAAAATGGATTCTTCCACTCCATTGAGTGGCCACAAAATATTACTAAAGAAGAATTTGAAAGAAACCTTAAAAGCATAGATATCTATTTATCTAAAGCAATACAAGCTTTAAAAGATTCAGGGCATGAAAATATTATGGTCATGCCTTATAGCCAAAAAGAAAATATGCTTGAATTTGGCAAGGGATATTCCAATTCAGACTTTCAAAACTTGCTTATGTATCCTGAAATTATCAACCAACAGTTTATTAAAAAATCATCTATTTATAGCTGTAACCCCATTGCTTTAGACTACAATTTAAATAGTACTAAAAATTTTACTCATAAGGCTAATTATTTTTTATTAGATACCATAAACTCAAAACATGATAATTATCCGAACATAAAAAAAGATTACTTACTTGCCATTCGAAATCAAATAAAATATGGCGTGATATGCCAAAGCCCTAAAAAAGCAACATATTTAACATTAAAAAAAGAAAATATTTTTAATAATAATTTATATTTCCAAAAGAATTCATTTAAAAACATAAACTATCAAATATTCAGTCCTTACGAGAAAAAACCTAAAAAAATTGAAAATGACGCTACCAGTCAAACAAAATCTTTAAAAAGTGAAGTGAATTATAATGAATTTTTTAAGCAGTTTGACGTATTTAAAATAAATCCTGATCCCAGTATGCCTTATTTAACATTAACGGATTCAGAAAGAGAACAATTTATTAAAGTTTATGGTAATGAAGTTAAAAATAAATTTTATTCTTATATTAATTTTTCAATAAAATAGGTCTTAGATTATGCCACCTCGTTCTTCTAGACTTTCAAAATGGTCAATTTATATTATTATTTCATCACTTATATTACTATGTTTAATAATGATATTTTTAAGTATTATTTCCTTTTACCCAATACAATCTGTAACAGCTAATTTTAATAATGCGCATTTTTCAAGACTCATTGCTCCTTGGCCGATGTCGGCACTAGAGCAAGAATTACTAGAAAGAAGAAAATTAAGAAGATATGCAAAGGCTGAGCAAATGCGCAGAATGGAAAAACAACTCCAACGAATGGAAAATTTAAACATCCCCATTTATGATTTGTTTTTAGATGCAAATGCAGAAATTTCAAACTCGAGATATATCACAGCACCCGACGACACGTCCTTTTTGTGGCCTGTTTTACCTGGAAGAAAAGTATTTTATAATCCGAATAATCCCAATTTTATTCGCAAATCTTCTTCTGTTATTTTTCCAAGTTATCATTGGAGCTCCATAAGCGAAGGAGTACTTTTACTTGGAGGAGAAGAAATTAAAGCAACTATTCCAGTTGTTAAAGGGAGAAGATCATTTAGTTTTAATTTATTTCTTTTATCTCCTGGAAGTATTCGTATTAATTTAGGTCAATATGTTTGGGCAAAATCATTTACCGATGATGACGTTCAAAAAAGAATTAAAATCTCAATTCCTATTAATGACTCGACGGCAGCGAGTATAAGAATTATGAGTGTTTCTTCAAGTTTTTATATTCTAAATGCCAATGTAAATCATATCGATCACACCGGGCGTTCACCCATTCGTGTTTCTAATTCCAGTCAATTTTGGATGCCAAATAAATCATTAATAATTACAAACCCAAAAAAAGAAAATATAAATTCTAATGATGACAATAATGATAATGATGAATTTGATGATGATAAAATTCCAGATGAAATAAAACCTGAGGAAGTTTTACAAAATCATCCTCAAAATAATATAAAGTCACAAGCTAAAAAGACAGAAGAAACTGTTCAAGACCCTTTAAAACAATCTTCAAATCCTCAGCTTATTACCAATGATTCCTATACGACCGCTTTTGGTTATAATATTTTATATATTCAAACGCCAAAAATTTCTGAAAATATTTTAAAAAATAAAAAAATATTCAATCATATTGCTCCTTCATTATCGTCTATCATGGATCAATCCGTTATTTTTTCAAAATCAATCTCAATCTCTGATAATACAAGCGAAAACTTTAGAAAATTTATTTTTTCAGATCATAATTTCTTAAATTCAGAAAATATTTTTATTTCAAAAGAAGAAATTAATGAATATAAATCAAAAAACATATACCAAGAACTGAGAAAGTATGGATATAATATTGTAGGAATTTCTCATCCTGAGTCCTATTACTTTAATAAAAATATTTCTGATTCTTCGGAATTTACATCAATCTATGGAAGATGGCTTGAAAGAAACGATTGGACTTTTGCAAAAAAGAATATTCAAATTGACGATCGCAATATTCCTGCCTCAGGATTAGATGCTATTTTTAAAACAAACCCCAAAGGAATTGCGGCTCCCTTAACGGCAAAGGATTTTCCCATAATTTCTAAATATCTTGGGAATGTAGCACAAAATATAGACAATGTTCCCGATTGGGGCACTAATGAATTTCTCTTAATCAACAATCAAGACTTATATATTCCACGAGTTATAGAAGCTTTTCAAAATTGGACATCAGAAAATCAGCAGTCACGATTTTTAGCTCATATTTTACTTGATACAGAAACAAATTTAATAAGACCTACTTTAAAAGATTTAGGAAAATCCATTACAACATTAGGATTTTCCTCCATAGTTAATCCTTTAAAAATTGATGAATTAGCAACTGTTTCCTATATTGATAGAGCCATAGGACAAATAATTGATACAATTAAAGCGAGAAAAATTGAACATCGAACTATTATTTTTGTCCTTATACCTGTTGAAAAAAATGATGGTAAAAAATCATTTTTAGCAACTGGTATTTTTAAAATTCCAGGATTAATACCAAAAATGTCATTAAATTTCGAAAATATTAATATTAATGACATTTCTGCAACACTTCTGTCCACAGTTGGGATCCCAATTGGAAGAAACATATTAAGTAATAACAATGACATTACAGGAATCATGCTAGAAAAAACAACTCCTAATGAATATCAGGCATTAAAACAAAATATGATACCAAGAAAAAATAACTATATAAAATATACTATGTCTATTAAACCAGATGAAAATAATTGCAGTCCTTTTTATTGGACTGCAAATTCAGACTCCATTTTTAGTGTGCATTCCAATTTTCCTATATACCAACTGATTTCAAATAATCTCATTGAATTTTTTCCGTGCTCTATTAAAAATAAATATATAAATTTAAGTTGGTATCAGAAAAATGAAAATAAGTTGGAAAATAATTCCAATATTGAAGGTATTTTAGGAGGAAGTTTTCAATATAAAAGAAGCTTAACACCACTACCTCATTTTTACTTTGGCAAAAATTTTGTTCCTTCTGATAGTATTTCTTTTTACTTTGATTCCATGACTTCCAATAATGTTGAAGAAATTTTTTCTGTTGATGAAAAAAATTCTAAAAAATGTCAAAAACAACTTAAAGATAGTTTTTCTGCCATCGATACATTTGAAAGTAAAAATATTGAAGATCCTTCTTTATCCAAGAAAACAAAAGTCGGATTTTTTATCACCCCTTTATAGATTTGTCTTAGGCAAGTTTTTCATTTTATAGAATTATACCTTTGCCGATAACCACTTTTGAAACTCATGCAAAAAGTGGGATTGCAATTTATGCGAAAAATTTATTCCATAAAGAATTTATTAAATTTAATAATCATAATTTTGATTATTCCCAATCCTGTTTTTGCAGAAAGCATCCCCACGAATTGGAATGGCGTTCGCCCTTCAGGAATGGGAGGCGCTTTTACGGCAACCTCAAATGATGAAACATCGGTTTTTAATAACCCTGCGGGTTTAAGCGAAACACGGAACCCCACTCTTAAAAAAATTGTGCAAGATATCAATCTTCTCGATGCAGAAGTCGGTGGAAATACACAAATGCTGTCCAATATGCATAGCGATCCCACGGGTTGGGGTACGGATTTTATCAATTCAGCTAAAAATAATCCCGGCAAACAATCGTATTTTTTATTTCAAAGCTTTGAAGAAATTATTCTGGGAGCTAAAAACTCAGCAACTTATTTAATTGGCTTTCCCATTCGCAGTGAAAATAAAATGGCATTTGTCGACACAAGCAATCCCACAAAAGCTTATACGGTTTCAACCACTACTGTTTCAGGAGCTTTTGCAGTCGCTGGAGCAACTCAAAGGGGTCTGTTTCGTTATGGGCTTTCCGTACGTCCTAATTACCGGCTTGATTATCAAAATAATACACTTGATACAACAAATATTTTCTCAACAAATGATCTTGCGAATGTCGTTACTAATAATGGCCAACAAACCACCGGAGTCGGACTTGATGCAGGCTTTACCATAACAGCAGCAGATTTTTGGTTTCCTACTTTTGGCATGGCCTTAAGAAATATTCCGACAGGATGTGTTAATAATTATATTAATCCCATTAATCAAAATGTTGAAACCATGTGCGGCTCCGTTCGTACAGGTGGTTCAAGCAATTCAACTACAAACGCCTCCAATGTCGATCCCACAGAAGTTCGCGTCGGCTTTTCATTAACTCCAAGAGGAAAAATTTCAGGATCTAAAGTAAATTTAAGATTATCTGTAGATGTTTATCCTTTACCCATTCAAATTGATGGGAATAATTATGGAGTTGATGGCATTGACACCAACCGCTTAATTCACGCAGGTGCAGAATTGTTTTTTGGTAATGTTCTTATTCAGCAAGGATTTGCCCTGAGAGCTGGTTATATGGAAGGGGGAGCTACTTTTGGAACTTCGTTGAGTTTAGCATTATTTTCTATTGAATATTCAACTTATTTAATGAACGATACTTTACCACAACCTAACAACACAACAACCACCAAGATTGTTGAACGCAGACACTTGCTCGCTATCTCCTATCACTGGTAACATCCCATTCATTGTTAGGCATTTTAATGCCCTCATTTACGAATTTATAATAAAAAAGGAATTGATATTGAAAAGACTCATAACATGTAAATTCGCCATTGGCTTAAATTTTATATTTTTACTTTCAAGCTGTACAAGCTTAAATGGAAGCAAAGAAAATGTAAGTATTGTCAACACACACAACGTTCCCCCAACACCAACAGTCATTCCACAAAATAATATAAAAGCGAATGAAACAAATGATAAAGAAGTTAAAGATATCTTTTTAAAAACTAAAGAAATTGAAGAACAATTCATTACCCAAAATTGCACTGAAGTTCTTGTAAAAGCAAAATCACTGGAAATATCATCTCTTAAAATGCCTTTTAATTCATTTCCTCCCCTTGCTCAAGCCGCAATATATATCTGCGATGCCCGAGCAGGCTTAGACAACAAAGAACGCGTTCAAAAAGCCATCAGCTTCTTAAATGGATTAAAACTTCGTTATCCTGTTATAAATGAAGCTTGGTTACACAATACCCTATCTGATTTTTATTTAGCGATAGGTGATAAACTCAATGCTCTTGTAGAAAAAAGAACAGCGCGAGATCTTATTTTAGCACAACAAATCGATATTTCAGCATTAAATGCGCAGATATTGCAACTGAACCCCCTTGAACCCGGCTTGCAACAAAATAGCGGTATCTTTAACGGCGGTGATCCCAATAGTTTAAACCTTGAGCAAATTGCGACAAATGCAACTCAAATGTTAAATAATGACTCACCTGAACAAGCCATTGCATTAATCGATGCTGTTCCTCATGATAAACGCAACGATACTTTAAAGAGAATTCGCTCTGATGCCGTTAATGCCCTTGTTATGAACTTAAGATTTAAAGTAAGAACACTATTTGTGCGTTCGACACAACAAACGGGAGCTCCTCGAAAAGAAACTCTCACGCAGTGTAAACAAATTTTGGAAGGTATCATAAAAAGTTATCCTGAATATTCAGATATGTCCGCCGTACAAAATAATCTCAAACAAGTCCAAAGAGAATTGGCAAAACCTTAAAGCTTAAAGGCTATGATTATGATTGAAACAACTCTACTTAATGAACTCTATTCTGATTCCTTTGCGTCTTTAAATGATTGCTTTGATAAAATTTCTTCTTGGCTCAAAGATGAGAGCATTGCCCACGAGGATAAAGAAGAAGTTCTTCTTCTCATTAAAAACAAAAATATTACAGAATTGAGAGATCGATTTTATCGCGATTTAGAATTCGGAACAGGCGGTATGCGCGGCGTTATGGGCATGGGAGCAAACCGCATGAACCGTTACGTTTTAAGACGAGCTGTTCAAGGAGTGGCTAACTATATTTTAAAATGTGGAGAAGAAGCTAAAAAACAAGGAGTTGCAATAGCTTACGATAGCAGAAACAATTCTCGCTTTTTTGGCCATGAAGCGGCGAGCGTACTCGCAGCCAATGGCATTCACTCCTATATTTATCCCACCCTACAACCAACTCCCTGTCTATCCTTTGCCATTCGCAAACTGGGATGCATCAGTGGGTTCTGTATTACGGCAAGCCACAATCCTCCCGAATACAATGGCATCAAAGTTTATTGGGATGATGGAGCACAAATCATCCCTCCTCAAGATGCTGAAATATTAAAAGAAGTCTTTAGTATTCAAGCCTTTTCCGACACAAAATACATGCCGTTTCAAGAAGCGCAACAAAAGGGGTTAGCGCATCACATATCAGAAGACATTCTCACATCCTATTTTGAAACACTGAAAGGCCTCAGCCTCGCCCCCCATGTTCCTAAAAATGTCAGCATTGTCTACACTCCTCTTCACGGAACTGGTAAAATTCCAACCCTAAGAGCATTAAACTCTTGGGGTTTTGAGAATGTTTTTGTAGTCCCCGAACAAGCAGAACCCAATGGCAACTTTCCTACCGTAAAAAAGCCAAACCCCGAAGAAAGTGAAGCTCTGGCTCTGGCCATTAAATATGCCACAGAACGTAAAGCGGATTACGTCTTTGCCACCGATCCCGACTCCGATCGCCTGGCCATCGTTTCCCATGAACCTGTCCTAGCAAAAGGAATTATGAAGCACCAAGCCGTTGGTGACTATGTGATTTTAAATGGCAATCAAACAGGAGCTCTTCTGGTAAATTCTATTTTAAGTAACAGAAAAAAAACAGGAAAGCTTAATTCAAATCATAAAATCGTAAAAACAATTGTAACATCGGATCTATTAGAAAAAATATGCTCTGAATTCGGAATTGAAATATTCAATACCCTCACAGGCTTTAAATGGATTGCCGGATTGATCCGCAGCTGGGAAGAAAAAAACAATGGTTTTGAGTATTTATTCGGTACAGAAGAAAGCTTTGGCTTCATGCCAAACAATAATGTACGTGATAAAGACGCCATCGCGGCCATATGTCAAGCCGCTGAAATGATAGCTATTACAAAAGAAAAAAAACAAACATTGTGCGAAAATTTATTTGAGATTTTTAAGAAACATGGAGCTTGGCAAGAGGACTTGATCAGCATCGATCTCTACGGTGAAGAAGGCTCTCTTCGCATTAACCGGATGATGAAAAGCATGCGAGAGTCTCCCATGACAGAATGGGCAGGCACAAAGGTCACAAAAATTTACGACTACCTCGATCCCAAAACACAAAAAGAACAAAATATCGCAAAATCCAATGTTTTAAAGATGTTACTTGAAGATGGCAGTAAAATTTCAATGCGCCCCAGCGGCACCGAGCCCAAACTCAAATTTTATATTTCCGTCTGCTCAAAAAACTCCAATGTAGAAGAATCTTATATGAATTCCATAAATAAAATCAATAATTTACGCAAAGAAATCTATATTTTTGTAAATAAAGTGAAGTAAATTTTCTTAAAATTTACTTCAAAAAACCCCTAAAAGTACCGAAACCTACATTTACGGGGGCTTTTCAATGCAATCTATGGAGCAGGATGTCTTATTTAGAGACATTTTATTAGCATTTGCAGCTCTAATAGGGCTATTATATGTATTAATTATTAATATTAAAGAATCTAGAGTGCGCTTTAGAAACTTTAATAGTTTGTTATCCAGTCACTCCCAATTTGATCCCTCCAAAACGGATTGGCACGGCGATTTTGTAAAAAATTATCCCCTCCATTTCGATGAGCCCCATGTGATTTGGGAAATTAATATGTTCAGCATGAGAATGATGAAAAAAGACAAAGCCTTTTCTTCATTTGCTGGTTTCCCGTGGTTTGAGTTTTCGAAATCTCAGTCGACAACCGAAAAAATTATGTCCCCTATTTTGCGAAAAATATTTTTAAAATACCGCTCTAAATTTGAAAAAGTCCAACCTATTCATGTTGTCAGAGTCCCCAAAGAATCCGTACATTTTTATACGTGGTTACAAAATGAAACTCATACCCATACCGCTGTTTTTAATTTTTTAGATGAAGCTTTAATTATAGCATCCGAAGCTAAAATATATCCTACTCTTTCTATTGTCTGGGATGACGTTATTTTTGTTGAAGTGATTTTTCCAAATAATACTGCCCTCACAAATATTGAACATGAATTTGATAAATCATTTGGAATAGATTGCACTGTTACTAAAACACATGTGAACTTAAAACTTTGGATTGCATTTTCTATAGAAAAAATCCCCACTTCTTTAAAAGATAAAGAAAAGAAAATTCATAGCTTTGGTGTGATTACGAAGGCTTCGTGAACATTCAACATATAAAAATCAGATTCACGCTCTAATAATGTCATACATATTATAATCTTTCATGTTGTATTTTTTTAATTTCGTTCGATTTTATGATAAATAAAATTGTAAAGACAATAATAAGCAAGGCAATTATGAGACCTATCATTGGAAAAACATAATTCGTCATCGCAGAACCTATGAGTAAAGAAGCAATTAAGGGAAACAAAGCCCTTGGCAAAAATGTAAATAAATTACTAATGGACATCCATTTAGAGACATCATTTTGTGATGATAAATTATCAAACATATTTTTTCTAAAAGTACTTCTTAAAGAATTCACAGAAAATCCTAAGAAAAAAGAAGCCACCAAACACAAAATCATCACATTTGAAAATGCTAAAATATAATTTGCAATGGGAATAACGCATGACGCTAATAAAATACAGGGTAAAAATAAATTGCCTTTATAAACAACAAATGATGCTATAAATGCACCAAGACTCGTAATTCCTGCAATATAACCATAATTTTCAGCAGTCCAATATTTATATTTCAAAAAAATATCGGGCAAAAATAAGTTAAAATTTGAAATCTGGAAAGAAATCATAAGAATACAAAAAGCGGCCATCCATATATGAAAACTTGAGTGCAAGCTTTCATTTTTATTAAGACTTGAATTTGTGACTTCCAATTTAGATTCATTTGATACTTGAAACAGAGTCGAATTTATTGAAACTATGATTAAACTCATTAATATTAAAAAAATAATTGAAAATGAAGAACCTTTAATTCCAAATAAGTTAAAAACTTTGCCTCCAACTGAAAATCCAATTATAGCTCCAAATTGCATTACAATCTGTGAGACTACGCTTCCTTTGGTTGAAGTTATTTTTTTATTTAAAATTAATTTTGATATAAAAGAGTCAATAACAAAATAATTCATAAAAACAAATAAACTATAAATAATCAGTGATATCATAATAATTTCTCTATTAAAAAAATTATTTAATAAAAACAAATTAGAAATTGAAAATACAAGTGCAAAAAAAGATTGAAACATAAAAAATTTATTCACATTCATATAAATTTGATTCTTAATGAAAGCTAACTTTTTTTGAATTAAAAAACTTAAAATAGTTGAAATTGAAAGACAAATTCCTATACTTAATAATGAATTATACTTATCAAGCAAAAGCCAAATAAAAGAAACACTAGCAAACCCATCGATACATGCAAATAATGCAAATGGAAAAATTTGAATGATTAAATTTCTATTTGATAAATTATTCACTTATTAATCCTTTATATTACAAAATATGAAACTAGGTTATTTTAATTTTGGAGTCAATATAAAATGAAATAATCATTTTATCATCAAATTTTATAATTTACACATTTTTTAGAACTGATATTTTAATATGTTATGAAAAAAATTCTAATTAAAAAAAACCGAATAAGCACGAACTATGTGACTTTTCACTTAGCCTAGATCAACTTCAAGATAAGTTCATTTTTTTTAATTTTTCATAACTTCATCTCTATACTTTATGGTTAATGCTTCAAGCTCACCACTTCCTTTCATTTCTTTAACCACTTTTATAATTTGTGGGACAAGGTATTTATATTTTTTATGAATATAGTGATAGAGCTTAATTCTCTCAAAAGAAGTATTTGGTAAAGCTTGAATTTTATCACCCATCTTCAGTTTTTTTAACGTGATCAATCCATTGAGTTTATCTGAAATAAAAAGGTCAATGCGATCTAGATTTACCATTAAAACAAGTTGATCAATTGAGTTAACCCTTGTCACATTAGAAACATCTTTAACTCCAGCATCTAACCAAAGAAATCCACGAATAATACCAACACGATAATTTTTAAGAGAGCTCCAGCTATCTATTTTAAGATTTTTATTTTTTACAAAAGCTGTAGGTTCAATATAATAAATTTCCGGATCAATACGAATGAGATTTGGAAAATGTTCACCATAAGAATATATTCTCAAAACTTCACCAGCAAGAGTTCCTTTATTTGATTCAATACTTGCTCGAGCTCCAGGAAGGTATTCAATATTTAATTTTTTATTTAATTTTGCATAAATATCTTTCAGTAATTTTGCTCCAACAATCTGATTAGATGTGTTCGCAATTGCGGCAAATGAAAGAACTTCATCAGATTTAGCATATGAATTACAAAATAATCCTAAAAAAAACAAAATAAAGATAATTTTTTTCATATATATCCCCGAAATTTTTATAAGTTAAGGAGCTATTTTAAAATCCCGCGCTAAGGGAGTGGATGTTTGCGTTCCAAACCATTTATCATATATTTTACTAGCCTCACCAGAATTTTCAAGTTTTAATAAAGTTGAATTTATCGATCTTAATAATTCACTTGAACCTTGTTTTACGCCAATGCCATAAGGTTCTTTAGAAATTTCAAATTTTGTAATTTCAAATTTCTCTTTGCTTTTCATTTCGGAGAGGACACCAACTAAAACAGATTCATCTGAAGTCACGGCAAATACTTTTTCGAGATCGAGAGCCTGACCAGCCTGGGGATAATCTTCAAAACCCAGAACTTTTGCAGATGGTAATGCGTTTTTGGCATTTAATTCTGAGGTTGATCCCTTTGCTGTAACAATAACTTTTCCTTCTAAATCCTTCAGTTCTTTCACTTGATATTCTTTTTTTACTATAAATTTTTGCTTGGAAATAAAATAGGAGTAACTAAAATCAATTTCTTTTTTACGCTCATCGGTAATGGTCATTGTACAAATGAGCATATCAACATCATCTTTTTTTAGTAGGGGAATACGATCGGAAGAAGATACGGGCTTAAATTCCACTTTAACATCTAATTCTTTGGCAATTTCATTTGCAAAATCGATATCATATCCTTCAATTTTTTTTGTGTCTTTATTTCGAAATCCAAAAGGATACAAATCATCTTTGACACCAACAATAAGTAATTTTCTTTTTTTAATTTCACTTAAATCGGCAGCAATTGAATATTTAATATGTAAAAATAAAATACCAAATATTATTAATGTATATATTAATATTCTTTTTGTTTTTAGCATAAATATAACCCCAAAAAAATAATTATTTTAAAGAAATTCAAGCTATTTTGTTCCTTTAATCAGTTCTTCAATTTCTTTTGCAGTGGCATCGAGTAAATTACTTTGTTCCACCAGACTTGTGGAGGATGCCGCTGTTGACGTAACAGCTGTTTGACAACTCATGGTTGTTTTATCTATTTCACCCATAGCAGAGGCAATTTGTCTAACTCCAATTTCCTGTTCGTGAGTGGCTTCGGTTATTTGCTGAATTGAATTTGACATTGTCGTTATATCTTCAGCAATTTGTATAAATGATTTTTGAGCTTCCACAGTAACATTTTTACCTTCTTCAATTCTCATTTTAGTCAGACCGAGAATTTTATTAACCTCTTCTTGACTTTTTGTAATAAGCTCCTGAATTTCATTTGCCGATTTTCCACTGATTTTTGCCAAATTCCCTACTTCTTCGGCAACAACGGCAAACCCTTTTCCATGTTCACCGGCTCTTGCCGATTCAATAGAAGCATTTAAAGAAAGCAATTCTGTTTTAGAAACAATATCATTTATAACAGCTGTTTTTGTGTTTATCTGCGAAATAATAGCCGCAATATTTTGAAGCTGTGCATTAGATTCTTGAATATTTTGCATTGCCGAAACAAGCCTTTGCATTGTGGCCTGACCTTCATGCGCCTTAGCAGTAGCTCCACCAGCAATTTCGGAAGAACCTTTTGCATTTTCTGCGGTTCTATTCACCATGCTGGTAATTTGATTGACAGCGGCAACCGTTTTCAACACAGAGGAAGCTTGCTCTTTAACCGTATCTGATAAAGAATGAGAATTTGCTTTTAAAGATTCTGCAATACCATTAGTTGCTAAACTTTGTTTCTTAAAATTATCAATTCCTTTACTTATTGAACGCGTTGAAACACGAATAATTTGAAAAATAAGCGCCGCAATCAAACAACTTGTCACAAGAATGCCAAACATGCCAAAGACGGTGATATTTGTTAAGCTTGCGCCTTTTCGAGTGGATTCAATCGCACCTTTATAGTTGATATCAACAATATCATTAAAATCATTTTCGGCTCTTTTTAAAAGTTCATCTTCTTTACTTTTCATGAGCTCACTGGCTTCACGATCTTTCCCTTTCGAACCAAGTGCCACAATTTCTTTAGAGACCACTTCAAATTCTTTCCATTCTGTTATAAATTTTTCAAATAACCTTCTTTCCTCCGCTTCGGAAATTTCAGTTTCATAAAGGGTTAAAAGTGAATTTAAGCTTTTTAAAACTTTGCTATATGTGATGACGTACTCTTCAATTTCAGGCGCGTTTTCCGCTACAATCAATCGCAATTCTGTTCTTCTCAACAATGCTAAATTTGTGATAACACGGTGCGCCGTATCTACGGACGGCAACCAATTTGTTCCCGTAATTGTAGAATAGGTGTTTGTCTGCATAACCATAAGAATAGTATAAATGGCAGTTCCTAAAATTAATAAAAGTAACACAACTATTGAAGAATAAAGTTTTGAGGAGAGGCTGCTTTTGCTCATTTAACATCTTCCCAATGAAATGATTCTAAATATAAATATTTTATCTTTTTAATAAGAATTTAATCAAATTGTAATAAATAGATTTTTTGACGATAAATTTTTATTTACTTTAACTAATTAATTTTAATATTTCATCTCTAATGACTTCTTTAGCAAATTTAGGCGCTTCTTCTCGTAACCATTTTTCCACAGCATCTTTAGCATGTTGATTTAATTTATCATCTGTTACTTTATTGTTTGATATTTTTATGTCTTTCTCATGGACACCAAGAATAAAATCAATTTTCTTTTTAAGTTCTTCGGATGTAAATGGTTTTTCTATAAAATGAATAAAATTCATATCTTTAAATTCTTTTATAGAATCAAATTTTTCATACATTAATAAAAATTTTTGAAAATCAAAATTTTTATTTTTTGTATGCATTTTTATTAAATCAATATGTGAAATGATAAGATCAAAAACCCTAATGTGATTTTCTTTTTCAAATTTTGTTAAAGAATCTACAATAGTAATTTCATATATATGATTATTACTTAAAATCAATTGAATTGCTTTTTGCAATAAGGGACTATTTTCAAAAAACAAAATTTTTTTCATATTGCTAACCCATTTGTTTCATAATTTAATTGAAGCCTCTTTTATACTATTTTATTTTGACTCCTTGCTCAAATTATAGCCCCTAAGGTAAATTTCATTCGTGGTCGTAACTCGCCACATCTTTGGCAGTCCCATAAAATAAATTTTTTGGGTAAAAATGGTTAAGGAATAATTATGCAATCTTCTGTATACGCTGGCTCATTTGATCCTTGGACCTTTGGCCACCAATTTGTTCTCGATTCCGCATTAGAGGTTTTTGAATGCGTTCATGTTGTTTCTGCAATCAATCCTGCAAAACAAAGTTTATTAAAACCAGAGGTCAGAGCTCGTGTGATTGCACATTCTATCGATCCTTTCATTGATTGGTGGTCACTGGATCCTCCTTTTCGTGTGGGTGAAAAGGTGATTGTCACTTCCCAAGAAGGCCTCGTGGCCGACTATGCAAAAGAAAATAACATCACGCATTTGGTACGTGGATTGCGATCAACCTCGGATTTTGAAGCTGAATTTAATCTTTACTTCTCTAACCAGGCGATTAATCCGCAATTACAAACTTGGGCAATTATGTGTCCCCATCATCTTCTTCATTGTTCTTCCACATACGTCAAAACGGTCGTAGGAAAAACACATGTGAAATATGTGGGCGCAAAGTTTGTGGCGCAATCACTCATGCTCAACTGGGTGCGCGTCATTGGACAAATTTTTGATCTCATAGAAGTTTGCTCTGCTCATCGTTTTGATGTGGATTCCTCCAATTTAAATGGAAGAGACCTCTCTGAATGTTTACAATTATTATTTTCATCTTTATCCTTTCGTATTCTGCGTATTTCTCGATCTGTTATGGTAAAAACATCAAAATATGTTGATTCTTTTTTAAAACATCATGGCTCTAAATTACGAGAGGAAATTCGAGTTCATAAAAATTATCCTAAAAATGAAATTCATACGCTTTGGGCTATTTTAGCTTATTGCTTAGAAGAAGATGCCGTCTTTCCTCACGGTATTGACTCGGGTGTGACCTATTTACTTTCACTGTCAAAAAATTTAGGAAGAACATCTATAAAATTGTTTAACGAAGATGATGTCATGACGGCTTATGAAAATTTAAAAAAATAAGAAATAAAGGATTTTGACCATGAATATACTTGCCACAGATTATTTATGCGCCTTCGATAATATTGATGAATCCCAAAAACTTATTCAACAGACAGTTCGAAAGTTTGTAACAGAAAAATTCAAACCTAACATAATGGAAAATTATGAACGCGCCGTATTTCCTCAGGAAGTCATAAAAGAAATGGGGGCACTGGGACTCCTCGGATGCAATTTAGCAGGCTATGGTTGTGCCGGTCTTGATGAAGTTTCGTATGGACTCATAATGAAAGAATTAGAGCGAGGGGACAGTGGATTAAGAAGTGTCGCCAGCGTTCAAAGCAGTCTTGCGATGTATGCCATTCATACTTTTGGCTCCGAAGAACAAAAAAAATATTTTCTTCCAAAAATGGCCGCCGGTGATTTTGTCGGATGTTTTGGGCTCACGGAACCCGATTTTGGCTCAAATCCGGCAGGCATGAAAACATTTGCTAAAAAAGAGGGTAAAAATTGGGTTTTAAATGGTTCAAAAACATGGATTACCAATGCGCCCATTGCCGACGTCGCCGTTGTTTGGGCTCAAACTAACGAAGGAATTCGAGGATTTTTAGTAGAAAAAGAAACTCCTGGTTTTACCGCACCTAAAATACATTATAAATTAAGTCTACGTGCTTCCATAACGGGCTCCTTATTTTTTGATAATTGCAAAATTCCTGCCGAAAACTTACTCGAAAAATCTGAAGGAATTAAAAGTCCACTTATGTGCTTAAATCAAGCACGTTTTGGAATTGTTTTTGGAGTATTAGGTGCTGCTGAAGATTGCCTTGAAGAAGCTATTTCTTATAGTAAAGAACGTATTATGTTTGACAAGCCCCTTGCCTCCTTTCAACTTATTCAAAGAAAATTAGCAATTATGGCAACAGAAATTGCCAAAGGAGGATTAATTGCCATGCAGCTTGCTAAACTCAAACACGAAAAGAAAATTCATGCTTCACAAATTAGCATGGGCAAACAAAATAATGTTCAAATTGCTCTAGATTGTGCGCGCACAACGAGGGATATTTTAGGAGCAAATGGGATTAGTGGAGAATACCGCTGCATGCGGCACATGTGCAATTTAGAATCGGTGTATACTTATGAAGGAACTAATGATATCCACCTCCTCATTGTGGGGCAACAGCTTACGGGCATCCCTGCCTTTAGCTAAAGGAATTTTTTATTCATGTATTTAATTGATACACATTGTCACCTTGTTTCCGATAAACTCAAAAACTCTTTACCTGAAATTATAACAAGAGCAAAGCAAGCAGGAGTTGGAAAAATAATTAATATTTCTTACGATCCTGAAACCATTGAGCTCGCGCAAGAGCAGCTTAAAATATCTGACATGCTTTATGTTACTTTAGGGATTCAGCCACACGATGCTTCTACATTTTCCATTAAAGAAGCAGAAAAAATTAGAATTCCTGCGACAAATAATCCCAGAGTTGTGGGAGTTGGTGAAATCGGATTAGATGCTCACTACACTTTGTCACCCATGGATATACAAATTGAATGCTTTGAATATTTTTTACAAATGGCTCTAGAGTTAAATCTTCCTGTGGTTGTTCATGTTCGTGAAACACATGAAGCTGTTTATTCGAGAATAAAACCATTTGCTGAAAAAGGGCTCAAAGGGGTTATTCATTGTTTTACAGGCACATTAGATGAAGCAAAAGATTTTTTAAATTGTGGTTTGTATCTTTCTTTTTCAGGAATTGTTACTTTTAAAAATTCACAAAGCTTGCAAGAAGTGGCTAAATTTGTTCCTTCTGATCGCATTTTAATTGAAACTGATAGTCCTTACTTAGCTCCTGTTCCCTTACGTGGAAAAACAAATGAACCCGCAAATATTCATCATACCTGTGAATTTATAGCAAAATTACGCAACACGACTTACGATGAAATGGCTAAAACTACGACTCATAATGCGGAAAATCTTTTTTATAGATTACGATCACCTTCCTAGGATTTTTATTAATGCAAAATAATTTACCCCCGTTGCCCATTGATGAACTTATTCCTAGCATTATTGAAAATCTTAAAAGTTCTTCATCTCTCATTTTACAAGCGACACCAGGAGCCGGAAAAACCACACGCGTTCCACCAGCATTAATGGAAATATTTGAAGGAAAAATTCTTGTTTTAGAACCAAGAAGATTAGCCACAAAACTTTCTGCCGAAAGAGTTGCTCAAGAGTTAAATGAAAAATGTGGTGAAAGAATTGGATATCAAGTTCGTTTCGATAAGTTGGAAAGCGGAAAAACAAAAGTAAAATATATTACCGAAGGGATTTTTTCACGACTCGTTTTATCCGACCCCACACTTTCAGAAATCTCTTGTGTTATCATAGATGAATTTCATGAAAGACATATTCATACCGATATTGCTTTAATGCTTGTGAAGTTACTTCAAAATACCATTCGTCCCGATTTAAAACTTATTGTCATGTCTGCGACCTTAGAAACAAAAAATTTACAAACTTATTTACCCCAAGCAAAAGTTTTTTTATCCGAAGGAAAAGCCTATCCTGTTACTTTTGAATATGCAAAAAATGACGAATTAAAGAAACAACTTCCTTTTCAGATAACCGAAGCTGTTGAAAATTTAATGAAAAATTCATTATGCCCTGGCCACATTTTAGTTTTTCTACCAGGAATTCAGGAAATACGAAAATGTGCCGACGCTCTAAAACATTTAAATAATAATAATTGTGAAATTTTTCAATTAAAAGCCGATTTACCTATTCAAGAGCAACAAAAAATATTTTCTCAAACACAAAAAAGAAAAATAATTTTATCAACTAACGTAGCAGAAACTTCGGTAACAATTGATGGTGTTACGGGTGTCATCGATTCGGGAGTTGCTAAAATTGCGGGACATGCCAGTTGGAGTGGTCTCCCCACATTGGACACTCTTCCCATCAGTCAGGCGTCCTGTATTCAAAGAGCAGGACGCGCGGGCAGAACCCAACCAGGAATTGCAAAAAGGCTATACACACAGCTCGATTTTAATATGCGCGCCGCCTTTCAAAAACCTGAAATTCAACGGGTTGATTTATCACAAGCTCTGCTTGAATTAAAAATCATGGAACAAAATTTAAAAAGTCATTTTATTCATAAAAATTATAACAGCACTAACAATGATTTTTTTCCTTGGTTTGAAAAACCACCACAAAATATTTTGCAATCTTGCTCAAATTTATTACGCTATTTAGGTGCTTTTGACGAAAATAGTAACATAACAGAATGCGGAATAGAAATGGCTAAATATCCATTACATCCCAGACTAAGCCGCATATTAATTGAAAGTAAAAAAAGAAATTCTCTTGCCCAAGGTATTTTAATTGTTTCCTTTATTAATGAAGGAATGTTTATGCGCAGAGGAATAGATGCTCCTGATATTGCGCATTCCGATATTGCATATCAATTAGAATTATTCAAAATGGTTCATACTAAAGTAGAATTGTCTCATTTCAAAAAAGATCTCATCGATATGGCGGCATTTAAACGCATCGAAACTTTAGCAAGACAACTTTGCAGTTTACATTCTGTACCTTTCCATATCTGCTTAGAACCCCTTTCAGAGGAAACATTAAGTCTTATTTTATTATCAGGATATTCTGATAGAGTATGTCAAATTCGCAATCAAAGCAAAAAAAATATCTCCGGTCGCAGGGAATTAAATCTATGCTTAGGAGGTGGAGCTCTATTGTCTCCCACTAGTGTTGTACAAGATTCA
Organism: Silvanigrella aquatica; assembly: GCF_001907975.1. Taxonomy (NCBI): domain Bacteria; kingdom Pseudomonadati; phylum Bdellovibrionota; class Oligoflexia; order Silvanigrellales; family Silvanigrellaceae; genus Silvanigrella; species Silvanigrella aquatica. Next base: position 867,077 of record NZ_CP017834.1, on the reverse strand, counting down.
GAATTTTTATTAGCCATTGATGCCGAGGAGTCAGCTACAGCTCTTTCTCAATCTCATTCTACACAAATTCGAATTTGTCATGGCATTGAAAAAGATCTTTTAATTGCTGCCCCCGATGGATTTATTCAAGATGCCGAGGAGTATTTTTGGGATAATGAACAGGAACGCGTCCGTGGATTGCAAAAAATACTTTATGGAAAAGTGATATTAGAAGAGCAGCAAATAAGGGAACAAAATAGTCAATTTGAAAATATTTTAATAAAACAAGTGATGTCCTCATGGCCAAAGCCTTTTGACGATGACAAAGCTCTTCAGTATTTAGGAACTAGAACTTTACTTGCTAAAAAAGCAGGATGCATTTTAAATATTCCCAATTTTACAGGTGAAGATTTTGAATTGCTTCTTTGTCATATTTGTGAAGGAAAAAAAAGCTTTGATGAAATATTAGAAAAAGAATTAGATGATTACATTGAAGAGCTTTTAAATTATGAAGATAAAAAAACATTATCCGATTTATTTCCGAGTTCAATTACAATAGGAAAAGGTAGAAAAGTTAAAGTAAATTATGAAGAAGAAAAACCGCCCTGGGTTGCATCAAGGTTACAAGATTTTTTTGGCACAGTTCAAACCCCAAAAATTTGTAAAGGAACAATTCCGCTCGTAGTGCATCTGCTCGCACCTAACATGCAATCAGTACAGGTCACAACGGATTTGGCAGGCTTTTGGGAACGTGGCTACTTGGAAGTCAAAAAAGAATTATCTCGAAAATACCCACGTCACTCCTGGCCTGACGATCCCAAAACAGCGGAACCACCTGAATATATAGCAAAAAGAAGAAGAAAATCTTAGACGAATTAATTTTTTTCTATTTCGATTATCTATCCCAATAAGCAGCAGGTTCAAACCTTTTACCATGTTTTGCACTTAATTGAGTTAATTTTTCTTTCACATTTTTCTTCCCTAAGACTTTTGCATAATGAAAAGGCCCACCTAAAAAGGGAGGAAAACCTAAACCAAATATAGCTCCTAAATCACCATCATCTTCTGATTTAATTATTTTTTCATCGAGACAGCGCGCTGCTTCATTTAAGAAAACATACATACAGCGATCGGCAATTTCTTTGAGATCGAAATTTTTTCGTTCTTGAGAAAAGTTTTTATAAATGGAAGAATCGGGTTTATCTTTCTTACCATTTGAATAAATATAGAACCCTTTATTATTTTTTCTACCCTTACGTCCTTCATGAGAAATGCTATCTATTTCTTTTGGTACTTTAAGTCTATCGGCAAATGCGCTATTTAATACTTTAATAATATGCTCACCTACATCAATGCCTACTTCATCTAATAAAGTAATAGGACCCACGGGCATGCCAAATTTTTCCATTGCCGAATCTACATGTTCAATATAAGCACCTTCCGCCAAAATATTTAAGGCTTCCGCAATTTGAAATGCGAGAATTCGGGTCGTGTAAAAACCAGGACCATCATTCACAACAATAATTTGTTTTCCCATAATTGTTGCTAAATCAAACACTGCTGATACCGCTTCAGGAGATGTTTTTTCTGTCGTAATAATTTCTACTAAGGGCATTTTCGGAACAGGAGAAAAAAAGTGCATTCCAACAACATTTTCAGGTTTTTTAGCGGGCTCCGCAATTTTAGAAATAGGTAAACTACTCGTATTTGTCGCAAAAATAAAATCAGAATGGGGAATCATACTCTCGCATTTTTTTAACACATCATGTTTTATTTTGAGATCTTCAAATACGGCTTCAATAATTAAAGATGATGTTTTTAATGCTGAAAAATCCATGGCAGGAGAAACACGATATATTTTTGAATCTCTTTCAAACCATTTGATTCTTTTTTTCTTAAAGCGATCCTCAAAGTAACTAGAAACAGATTTTAATCCTCTTTGTAACCCCATTGATTCTTTATCTATCATCACACTGCGAATATTTTTTTCGGCAAGAACCGTGGCAATACCACTTCCCATAAGACCTGCACCTAATACACCGACAGAGGAATCTCCCATTTCAAGAAAATTAACATATTTATTTTGTGCATTTTCTTGAACATTTTTAGGATAAGGATTTTTCTTCGCGGCAGTCATAATGTTAAATATATGAACGAGAGATCGGCTTTCTTCGGTGACAACAAGCTCACCAAATAATTTTGCTTCTAGTTCTAATCCTTTTTCTAAAGACATCTCCACGCCATTCATCACACTTTGCAATGCTTTTAAGGGTGCAGGATAACGGCCTTTGGTACTTTTCATGACCATACCGCGGCTCTGCTTTGATATAAGGTAACGACCTAATGGGTTTCCTTCGAGTGCTATTTTTTGCATATCAAAATGTCCTTGCATTGAGGAAACAATTCCCAATGAAGAAGGTAACATCCTCTTTTTCCCTTTAACCTGCTTACAAAATGCAATGGCTTTAGTTAACAATTGATTTTCAGGGACAACATCATCAACCAACCCGAGTTTTAAAGCTTTTTTTCCATCCACTTTTTTTCCGGTTAAAATAAGATCCAATGCAGGCGCAATACCAATGAGACGCGGCAATCGTTGCGTGCCACCACCTCCTGGCAATATTCCCAATTGTACTTCGGGCAAACCTAATTGCGTAGAAGGGTGTGAACTGCAAATGCGGTAGTGACATGCGATGGAGAGTTCAAGACCACCTCCTAAACATGTTCCGTGAATGGCGGCAATGGTGGGGACAGGGGCATTGGCAAAGTAACCGACAATGCGATGCAATTCTTTACTACCTTCTTCACCTGCTTCTTTGCTGGTAAAAGTACTAAAAATAGAAATATCAGCACCTGCAGCAAAACAATTTTTTTTGGAAGAAGTAATAATAATTCCTTCTAATTTTTCATAAGCAAGAATTTTAGGTAAGTTTTCATCCATATCTTCTAGCATAGAGACTGTGAAACTATTTACTGCTTTACTTTCATCATTCATATCAATTATGCAAATTCCATCTTGCATAGAAAAATGAAATACATTAGATTTTGATTTTAAATTCAATGTCATTTAATTTATTCCTTTTTCATTTGTTACTTTGCTTCCAGCAATGCGGCCATACCCATACCACCGGCGGCACACACAGCAACAAGGGCATATCTTCCTTTTTTCCGTTTCGTTATGCGCAAGGCATTCCCAATTAAACGAGCCCCTGTAGCACCAAAAGGGTGACCAATAGCGATGGCTCCGCCTTGAATATTTATTTTTTCAGGTGGAATGCTTCCAAAAAGAGGCATTCCTAATTTCTCTTTACAAAATTTTTCATTATTCATACAGTCAAGACAACTTAACACTTGTCCTGCAAAGGCTTCGTGTATTTCAAAAACATCGATATCATCTTTTGTTAAGTTATTTCTTTTAAGAATTTTAGGAATAGCGTAAGCAGGTCCAATTAATAATTGATCATTAGGATCAACACCTACTGTAATAAAATCTAAAATATAACCTAATATGGGAATATTTTTTTCTTTAACGTAACTTTCACTCGCTAAAAGAGTTGCCGCCGCACCATCTGTAAGAGGACTGGAATTTGCTGCGGTTATTGTTCCGTTACGTTTATCAAAAACAGGTTTTAATTTCGCCATAGATTCCATTGTTGTGTCAGGTCGAACCATATTATCTTTGTCAATAAAATTATTTTTATCTTTTCCAGCCCAAACAGGAATAATTTCATCACTAAAATAACCTGATTCCGATGCTTTTGCTGCATTGATATGGCTTTTATAAGCAAGTTCATCTTGTCTAGAACGAGAAACATTATTTTTTACAGTCATAATTTCGGCATGCTCACCCATAGTCAAACCGGTAAAAGGTTCTGCTAAGGCTGGAGGTTTTGGTAAAAACCATTTTGGATTTACGCTTCCAATTAAGGAAAGTCTTTCTTTAAATGATCTCGCGCGAGACATTTTAGTTAAAAAACGACGTGCTTCATCGGAAAAAGGAATAGGAACATCGGATAAAACTTCAACCCCACCAGCTAAAACAAGATTATTTTTTCCTAATAAAATACGATCGGCTGCAATTTCCGCTGTTTGCAATGAGGAATTACATGCTTTATTTAATGTAAAACCCGCAATTGTTGTAGGCAATCCTGAAAATAAAACAATTTCTCGAGCTAAATTTGCATTTTTAGTTTGAGGTATCACTACACCCCAAATGCACTCGTCAATTTCAGATGCTTGAACTCCCGTGCGTGCAATGAGTTCCGTGGCAACTCTTAAACTTAATGACAGGGCTGTTTCATTTTCAAAAACGCCAAAAGATTTTACAAATGGGGTTCTCACAGCACCAATGACAGCAACTTTTTCTCTATTAGAAGAATTTTTTTTAGTACTGGAATTTTGACTATCGTAGTTATCCATTCATTCACCTCATTCTTGATTCGTTCAGACCCTCTAAAATATGCAAGCAACAGTATCAGAATTTTTGTAAAGCCCCAAATTTTATAATTTATTAAGAAAAGAAAGCTAGGGTAAAAGAAAATATGAAAGAAACATTTTCAATTGATTGATTGTTTCGTTAACATTACCGAGATGATTCACTCTTTTCATTCACAAATCAAAGTGGTAAATCACGTAAAGCCAGATCTCGTGCTGATGTATGGTTATATAAAAGCATGATTTTTAAATAAAATTTAAGTTAAAAGGAATATTTATTATGGGTCGTCATAATACCATTGCCGGACGAATGGCTTCCAGCGCTGCAGCAAAAGCCCGCCTTTTTACAAAGTTGGCGCGCGAAATCATGGTAACTGCGCGCGCAGGAAGCGACTTGAATTCCAATTCCGCTTTACGTGCCGCTGTTGCAAAAGCAAAAGATAACAGTATGCCAAAAGACAATATCGAAAGAGCTATTAAAAAAGGTGCTGGTGAAATGACCGGTTTGCACTTTGAAGAAGTGACATATGAAGGTTATGGTCCCAGTGGCTCTGCGATTATGATTGAGGTTTTAACAGACAACAGAAACAGAACTCATCCCGAATTGCGCCGTATATTTCAAAAGCACGGTGGCAATATGGGTGAAATGGGAGCCGTGGGCTGGATGTTTAAAAAACGCGGTGTCTTTGTCATAGATTCTCAAAAAGCATCAGAAGACAAAGTGATGGAAATCGGTTTAGAAGCAGGTGCCGAAGATATCACTACAGAAGATAATTTTATAACTGTTTACACAGAAGTTGCTCATTTTGCAGAAGTTCGCGAAGCATTATTAAAATCAGAAATTCCTTTCGAAAAAGCGGGTCTTGAACTCATTCCCGAGAATCTAGTTAGCCTATCAGGAGAAAATGCGAAAATAGCTCTTGATCTTGTGGATAAACTTGAAGAAAATGATGATGTTCAAAACGTCTATCATAATTTTGACATACAGGATTAATTAAAACTCCCGAAAGGAGCATCTATGCCGCATTATTTATTTCCAAATAAATATTTAAATTATCAAGATATGATGGCTGACATAGATGCCCTTTGCACTCAATTTCCTAAAAAAATTGATTTTGAAAAAATTGAAATTGCAAAGACACCAGAAGGACGCTCTCTCATCGCCATTCGTGTTTATCCCAAAGGCAAAAGTATTGAGCAACCCACTCTTTGGTTCGATGCCAATATGCATTCCTTAGAATTTATTGGCACCAATACTGTTTTAGCTCACATGGAAAATTTAATTCATAAATTAACAAATAACGAAACAAAATATAATACTGTTAATTATGTTTTTGTACCACGAATTTGTCCCGATGGTACTGAACAATATTTTACAGATGGTAGAAGAAATCGCAGCAACGCACGCGACTCTCGAAAAAGAAAAGAGCTGGGAAGTTATTGGAAACGAGAATGCCTTATTGATAAGGAAGAACGTAACATACCTCTCGATCTTTTTAAAAATAAAAAAAGAATTGGATACATGCGCAAAAAAAGCACTTCAGGAATTTGGGTTTGTGATGAGCTTTATCCTCAGTTAATGCGGCATAGAGAACTTGGTGATTGTGAACCTTTTTACGATATTTATCATGAAGGTGTCATCGAAAATTACGATGGCATGAATATTCCTTCCGCAAGAACTCTAGGTGATAATGAAGTCGATTTAAACAGAAATTTTCCAGCGGAATGGTCTCCCAATCAACCGGAAAATATGAGCGGAAGAATGTCGCTTTCGGAAGTGGAAAGTAAAGCTATAGCTGAGTTTGCTTCTAAAATTCCACAAATTTATTTTTGGCTTAATTATCATACTTTTGGTGGTGTCTTTATTCGGCCTTTAGAGTCGCAAGAAGATTCTGCAATGAATATTTTAGATCGCAGTGTCTATCAGACGTTAGATAAAAAAATTGAAGAAATTACGGGATATCCTGCGGTCAGTGGTCACTCTGAATTTACTTACATTCCTGGAAAACCCTTACAAGGTTGCTTAACAACATTTTCTTACCAAGCCTTAGGAGCATACAGTTATGTTTGTGAATTGTGGGATCTTCCTGCGCGCATAGGTAGATCTGAACGTCCCTTTATCAAACGCTATGATTTTTGGGAAAAAAAAGAATGGCGTAAAATTTTTGAATATGACCGCGATCAAAATCAAAGTATTATTTTTGGAAATCCTTGGAAATCTTATCAACATGAGCAACTGGGAGAAGTAGAAATATCAGAATTTCCAAGTCAATTTGGAATTTGCAATCCACCACAAAAATTAATTCATGAAGTCATACAAAATCAAGTTCCACTTTTATCATTACTTGTTGATTTAGCTCCACAACCAAAAATTGAAACTAAAATTTTAAATACCCAAGAAAAAAATATTAAAAATATAGAATTAAGCATTTCAAATATTGGCTTTTTACCCACATATGTCTCTGAAGCACGTAACAAATCACAAGGAAACAAAAAAATAATTGTAGAAATTATCGACGTAAAAAATGCCTCTCTCATTGGAAATTCCATATATTTATTAGAGCCTCTTGCAGGTTACTGCGCCATTGTAAATGGATGGATCAATTCTCCTGATTTAGGTAGCAATTCATGCTCTTCAAAAACACTGCGCATTCCCTTTGCCGTCCATAAAGAGAACGATCAATTTGCAGTTGTGTTTAAAGTAAGCTTTTCTCATTTAGGTGATTACTTTGCTACTTTTGGCGAGATTTAATTTTAAAGTAAAGAATTTAAAATGTTACTTATCAATTATATTTCTTACTTTCTTCAACAATGTAGAAATAACAAAAGGCTTTTCTATACAAATCATTTCGTTATTATTAATTCCAAATTGCTGCAAAACATCGTGGGAGTTTCCTGATATATATAAAATCTTGATATTGGGAATAAGAGCTCTTGCTTCCTGTATAAATAATTTAAAAGGCATTTTAGGAAGAATAACATCCATAATAATAAGTCGAAATTTTTGTCCTTCATTTTTGATAAGCTCTATTGCTTCCCTTCCATGACTCGCCGCAGCAACAAAATATCCATGTGACCTTAAAACAGAAACCATAACTTCCTTGAGATCTTCTTTATCCTCAATAACAAGAATAGCTTCATGACCTCCAATCAGATTTTGATGTTCTTCTTCTTTTGCTAAGGAATTTTCTTTTATATCAGAGGCAGGTAAATAGATGTTAAATGTTGTTCCTTTACCTAATTCAGTTTTAATTTCTATTGTTCCCTTATAATTTTCAACAATAGAATAAACAGTTGCCAAACCTAGCCCTGTCCCTTTTCCCTGTTCTTTTGTAGAAAAATAAGGTTCAAAAATACGTGCTTGAGTTTCGGGAGACATGCCAATTCCACTGTCACTTACAGAAAGAACAATATAATTTCCCTGAATTAATTTATGACTTCCCAATGTTAATTCCGTCTCAGTACAAAAGTTTGTTGTTTCAATTTTAATTTTTCCTGTATCAGAGATGGCATCTCTAGAATTTATAATGAGATTTAAAATAATTTGTTCCATTTGCCCCTGATCAATTTTGATATTATAAAGATCTTCTTTCAAATTTAGTTCAAGCTCTATATTTTCATTTATCAAACGAAAGAGCATTTTTTCAATTTCAGAAATAATGATATTGACATTAATAACTTTGGGATTCAATGGTTGGGCTTTTCCGAAATTTAAAATTTGCTGCATAAGACGGCCAGCATATTTAGAAGTTTTTTTAATTTGAGAACATTGCTTTTTAACAACAGGGGAAATATTTTGCGATGAATTTAAAATAATATCACAGTTAAGATTAATAATTGTTAATAAATTATTAATATCATGAGATATACCACTTGTTAATTTTCCTAGTGTTTCCATTTTAATAGAGTTTTGAATTTTTTCTTTTTCATTGATTGAATATCTTTTCTCCAAAAAATTTTTATTTTTTTCTATGACTTCAATTTTTAATTTTACAGACTCACTGACATCATCAATTTTTAAAATAATACATTCTATATTTTTATGACTATCTAAAACAGGATTAATTGAAAAAATAAAAAATTTATTATTATTTTGCAATTCATATAATTTACCGTGATCCTTAAATTCAAGAATAGATGTAATTTTTTGTATTTTTTCTTTTAAAACATTTTGTAAAGATAATTTTAAAATATCTGCACTCTTATTTTCTAATAAGTTAAATTTTTTTCCTAAAAAAGAAAACAAATTAGTTCCAATTATTTTATTATAATCTATAGATAAGGCATTTATGAATTGAAAATTTGCTGCATTGACTGTAAAATTTTTACTAATGACAAGATAAATTTCAGGTAAATTATTGAAGACATTTTTAAAAATATTTGGTTCTAAATTGGAAAGTTTTTTTTTATCCAAAATCAACCCCATTTCCAAAATGAAATCGTTTAATTCTCAAGTGAATTATTTAAATCATCGTCTTGATCATCGTCATCAATCCACTCATTAAATCCGTGCTTTCTTAATGCATCTATTATTGATGAGCGCTCTGTAACTATCATTTCACGTTCACAAAATTTATTATCTAAATATCCTCTATGGTCATCATAGGGATTACAAATAGCCAAACGATATTCTTCCAAAGGGGCTGCGCCCACACTCATTAAATCATCAAAATTTTCAAGACTTACTTCGGAAAAATCGTATTTTAATTGAGCCGCTGGAATATAAGGTAAATTATGAGAGCGGGCAAGACAACGCGCTAAAGTTGCCTCATCAATATAGCTTAAATCCAACAAAGCATCAGCAACTGAGAGTTTCCAATTTTCTGCGAACTTTGTGACTATAATCCAATCTACACGATCAATTTTAATTTCATAAGAAAGAGCTTCAAAGAGATGAGGCAGAATAATAGAAGACGTGTTCATAAATTTCCAATCAAATTTTTCTTTTGCGCTTGCAATTCAATTATCTTTTTTAATTCCATAATTTTTGCCCCAATGCCTTTTGATATTTTAAGCAGCTCTGGGTCAGATTCCACATGATAAGGAAGCATATTTGATAAAATTTTGCTAGTTTGTTCTAAATTTTTAAGAGAATTTTCGAATATTTGTTGTTTCCATTGCACGAGAGCTAAATGATAAATAATAACAGGTTCATCGGGCTCATATTTCAATGCTTCCGTAATATATTTGCCCGAATTTTTGAAATCATTTTTTTGATAATACAACCATCCCAAAGAATCTAAATAAAATCCATTTTGAGGCTCAATGGCAACAGCTTTTTGCAATAGTTTTTTTGCATATTCAAATTTTGAAGAATTTTCAACCAAAGAATAACCTAAAAAATTCAGTCCATCTGCATAATTAGGCCATTTTTGAGCAATTTGCTCCGCCAGTTGTATCGAGACTAATTCCGAATCAGTATATTTTACATATTCTGCTTTTTTCAAATAAAGTTCTTTTGCATTGGGTTCTTTTTTAATAGCTTCATTTAAAATTGATACAGCCTCTTTATATTTTTGAAAAAAGACAAAAATATTTGCTTTGAAAATACTATCATCAATAATATTTTGATCAGATATCGCAAACTTTTCAATATTTTTTTCAGCTTCTACTTTATTTTTAGAATTAATATAAATTAATATTTTAGCTTTTCTTGCTTCTTGATAAAGTTCGCTATCTAAAGGAATTTCATTTAAATACTTAACAGCCCCTTCAAAATTTCTTAACCCCTCACATGAAATAGCTAAATAATATTTAATGCCAGGATTATTATACTTTGAATTTTCAAGCTCTAAAAGTCTTTTTTGAGCTCCTGAATAATCTTTGTTTAACAGAAGAATTTTAGCGATTTGAAAAGAAAACTCCGCAGGAAAAGGAACTTGATCATCAGCACTCGCCTCAAGTTTTAGAAGTATTACAAGTGCTTCTTGTATTTTTTTCTGAAATAATAAAATATTTATGTAGTTTTGGGCATTTAAATTATTATCAACCTCTTTTTCAAAGGCAAGTCTAAAAAACTTTTCAGCATCATCATAATTTTTTTGGAATTGTTGGATTTTTCCGATCATGGTTATAATTTCTACATTATCAGAATCGTACTTATAAGCTTCTTTCGCATATTTTAAAGATTTATCATAATTTTTTTGCTGATAATAACGCTGCGATAAAAAAAGCATAACATTGGTCGATCGAGGATTTTTTACCAAAAAATTTTCTAAAATACTTTTTTCATTTTTCTTACTATTAGAAACATAAAAAATCACAATGGATTCATTGTTAGGATGCTTTTTATAGGCTGCTTCCAATGTTTTTAAAAGCGACTCCGTATCACCTTGGAGCTGATAGACGGTTGCTAATAATATTTCAATTTCAGGTTTTTGCGGAAACATAACTGATAATTTTAAAGAAACATCCCTTGCTTTATCAAGTTTCTTTAAATTTATATATGCATTTGTTAGACTTATTCCGCTGGAAATTGTTTTTGTCGTATTAAAACTCACATAATATAATTTTTCTGCATTTTCATAATCTCTGCGATCTTCAAGCAATTTGCCCAAAATAAAAGCCTCATCAGCTTGAGACTCCGTAACTCTTCCCGCTTCAAAATCTTGTTGAATTCTGGCAATACGCATTTGGGCATAAATGGGAAGAGTATTAAAAGATTGCTGATGATTCGTCTCTTTCACTTTTTCAATTGGCGGTTGTTCTTCAGAATTATTTTTTGTCTGACAAGAATTTACACAAATGCCAGCAATAAATATAAAATATATTTTGGGAAATTTTCCAAATAAGGACATAATCCCTTTCCTGTCAAAATGTTCCCTATAATGTTTTTGCAAAACGATAGGGAATGCCATCAAACGAACCACTCGACATGAATACAATGGTATCACCTGGCGCAACATCTTGTTTTAATGCTTCGAGCAATTTTTCATTATCGTCAAAATATCTTGCATGATTTCCGCAGGCCTTAGCAACAGAAATCCCGTCAAGAACTTCATCTTTTCCCATTCGTAAATCTTGTGGAACTTTTCCTAACAAAATTTCATCGGCATGAAAAAAACTTTTACTCAACTGATCTTGCAAAACCCTACGACGCATTGTTGCATTTCTCGGATCGAAACAGGCTATTAATTTCCCCTTTTTACCTACACTTTTCATATAACTGCGAAAAGCTTCCAATGTGGTTACAATCGCAGTCGGGTGATGAGCAAAATCATCGAATACGGAAATATTATTTTTCTCACGTAATAATTCAAAACGTCTTTTTACACCTTTAAAGCTAGACATTGCTTTGCTAAGTTTGTTTAAAAAAACTTTATTTTCTGTGTATTTTGGTAATTCAGCAAGGTCATTTCCTTTTAATTGATCTAATATATTTGATGCCTGTAAAATAGCACAGGCCGCGGTGGCATTAAGTGCATTGTGACTGCCAAATATACCTGTTTTAAATTTAATGAGTTTTCCATTGGGCTGTTTGGATTGCACTTCAATTCCATTTGAAAATGTTTTAAATGATTTTAATTGCCAACATAATCCCTTATTTTTAGGTTGTTGATGTGCAGAAAAACCAATAACATGGGCACCCGAATTTAGAGCAACTCGATAAGCTCTTTCATCATCAAAATTTGCAATAACAATTCCATTTCTTTCTTTTGTTAATTTAGCAAGTCTTAAAAACTCAGCCTCAATCGCTTCTACATTAGGATAAATATCAGCATGATCAAATTCAATATTATTTATAAGACAAATTTTAGGCTCATAATGCAGAAATTTAGGGCCTTTATCAAAAAAAGCGGAATCATACTCGTCCCCTTCTAAAACAAAAAGATCTTTTGATCTTAAAGCAAATCCTGCATCAAAATTTGCAGGGCTTCCTCCAATTAAAAAAGAAGGATTTTGTCCTAATTTTGAAAATAAATGCGTTACTAAACTACTGGTTGTTGTTTTTCCATGGGTTCCGCTGATAATAATATTTCGACTTTCAGATAAAAAATATTTTCTTAATGCAGAAGGAAAACTAAGCATAGGAGTTGTTTGGGAAAGAATATATTCTAGCTCATCATTTTTCTTTAAACTGGCACTCATACGACTGACAACATTAGCTAAAACAAGGGCATCAGGGGAATGCTTTTGAATATTTTCAGCCAGAAAACCAACATCAGGTTTGATACCTAAATCGGCAATAACCTTATCCATTGGAGGATAAATAGGTGTGTCACTTCCACTCACGACATATCCAGCAGATTTGAAAAGCCCTGAGACTTGAGCCATTCCTGTTCCACCAATACCAGTCATATGAATTTTAAGCTGTTTTTTGTGGCCAATCTCAATTTTTTTGCAAAATAAATTTGCTGGAAATGTTGTTGCTATAGCTGAAGATTTCTCAATTTTATTTGTGAGAATAACTTCCGCTTTATCAGATATCATTGATATTTTTACTTTACTTCTCATAACAAGAGGGAATCGGTTCTCATCATGACCAAATATAGGTAAATCAATTACAGGTAGATTAGTCTTTTGTGCAATTATTTTTGCTAAATCTTCTCGTTTTAAAGGTTTTTCTTGAGCATCAAAGCATCCTGAAAAAGATCCTAATACAATGGCTTTTGACGCGCTCATAAATCCAGAATTGATAAGAGCATCAAATTTTCTTAAAATACGAAATAAATGTTCATTACATTCTTCTAAAAATAAAATATTATTTTTTGGAAATTTTAAATAATTTATTGTACAAAGGCTCTCCGCCAAGCTTAGGTTTAAAGGAACACAAACTCCCTCTATTTTTTTATGAATGTCACTTAATTGAGGAAACAAAGTCCCATGAAATGAATAATCATTTTCAACATTATTTAATAACTCAAACAAACATTTTTGATCTCTTTCGGATCCTGTAAATAAATTTTGTGCATAAGCATTTTGTCCATGAATATATTTAAAATTAGGATAACGAAGAGATAAATAAGCGCCTAAAAATGAAATATCTGAAAAACCGACTAATGTTTTATCTGGTATTACTGGGGGTAACATATTTTCTAAAAAAGGCACCAATTCCGTACAGCCCATTCCTCCACGCGCAGCAAATAATAAAGGAAATTTACGCATAGTAAGAGCATAACTAAGCTGGGAAGCTCTCTCTAAAACAGGAGCCGATGTCACTCCATCAACTGAATTTTGTTGGGGTAAAATTTCAGTCAAATCAAATCCTAACCCTTTTAATTTTTGAATTCTCTCTTCTTTTTCTTTATCGCTAATTTTTAGTCTTCCTGAAGGGTGAATAATGGCAATATGCGGTTTTAAATAAGCTGTCATTGTCATAAACTCCTTAATTTTTCATATATAAATCTGGATCAATTTTTATTGAAATACTTAATTTATTTTTTTGTGATGGCGTCCATAATATCATATGAGCATGGGATATATAATTTAACATTTTGAACTGTGAGATTAATTTCTTTAACAAAGATTTTTTCATGCTTTCCATACTTTGATTCATTTCAACACGCAAAGGACAATCAAATGTTAAAATAGAACCATTTGTATCAAGAGCATAACACAATGATAAATTTTCAGGTAAATCTATTTCAGTAAAAGAAGAAGTCTCAATTTTATTATTTAATTTTACTTGACATGAAATAGTATCAATTTGTTTTAAATTTTTTAATTCAATGGAAAGTATATTTTTAGAACTTTGCTTTGTTAAGATTAAGTTATTATTTAAGTAGATATTAAAATTATATAAATTTTCCTCATTTTCTTTTGCATATGAAAATGTCTCACAGATAAATTCATTCCCCTTTTTAAATACCCGAGCCGATAAAAAAAAGTTATTTAAATCAGAAATGCTACTTTCATTATTATCACTTTTAATAGCATTTAAATTTTGCAATTGAGAAGGTAATAACATTAAATTTTTGGCATTTTTTTGAAGTGAATAAGAAATATTCAAGTAGGGTTCTTTATTTCTTTGTGAAAATTTTAAGTCAAAAAGATTCCGATTGTTATTAGAATTAGAGTTATTAAATGACACAAATATATTATCATTTTCAACAGAAATTTTTTTCTTATAAATATCTTCAGAATGGCTAAGTTGATTTTGTTTTAAAATAGAATTTTGATAATTACTTTTATTACTAATTTCAATAAGCTTATTTTTAAACGCAGATAAACTATATTTTGAAGTTTTAGCCTGTGCAATGGTTGTTCCATTACTCACATTAATATTACAATAATCTTCTTTTTGATTTAATTTAAAATTATATTCATAGTAAAAAATATTTTTTTTACTCAATAAATTTAAAATATTACTATATTCTACATCTTGAATTACATTTGTATTATCAAAAAATGTCATATTTTTATTTACTTTATTTTTTTCTAATCCAAACAAGGCAGACAAAAATAAATTTTGAGGATCTTTTGTAATCACAAAACACTTTTGTTCATTTTGTTTTAAATCAACAATTCCTGAAGCATAAATTTCAGGTTTATAATTAGGAATTATAAACCTCGCTTTCGATTGCAAATTTCGAAGTTTTGAATCTTCAAATATTTTAATATTTAAATTTAAAGAAGGTATGTTAAAATAATCAATTATAGGTGAACTTAAAAAATAATTCTTAATATTTAATATATCAGAATTACTTAACTTTAAATAAATATTTTTTTTATCATCTTGCAGGCAAATATTTTTTGTTAAAGTATAGTTATCATTTGTAGATATTGCACAACTCAAACTATGCAAATTAACCTCAGACTCCGCTGAAAATAAAAACTCCTTTTTATTTTCAGCTAATCTTAATAAATAAGTCTCTTTTAGCCATGAAGGATTTTTTCTATTTGGATCTTCAAGAGCATTAGAAACAGCGCCAATAATATTTTTATTTAATAACTTACCATATATAATACATGTTATATAATTCTTTCTTATTGTATTTGGCAAATATTGTTTATTTCTAGCAGATTCAATTTCGTTATTATCCAAATACCAAAAAATATTTAGCATAGATGATTTTTGAATTGTTTCAGGAATACTACAATAATAACTATTTCCATTACCACTAGCAATTAAAGACAACTCTGATGAAATATTTACGACAGCTTCTTCATTTTCTCTATAGTTATAAACGACTATTTCTTTTTCAAATACTTCATTATCAACCGCTAAAGTGATTTTAATTTTTTCGTGTAATAAAGTTTTTTTAAAACTTTCATTAGGTATGATATCTATTTGAATACTTTGTTTATCAGGAAAATTTTTTCTTTCGCATTTTATATTTCCACTTCCCTGACAAGACCAACTATATTTACCTTCTGGAAGATTTAAATTTGCTTCATAATTTAAAATCTTACTACTTTCTTCATTTGTAAAACCAATTTGACTAGGACCATAAATTTCTAAAAAATTTTTACTTATTATAAAATCTTCCGATTCCCCATTTTGATTTTCACAAGAATAAGTTTGCCCATATTCAATAAATTTTTGAGGTAAAATTTTATCGGTGATTTCATTTATTTTTTTATTATTTTTAGTCCACGTAATTACTTTATCATTAGGATAAAATAAAAATAAATTAGAATTACATGTTAGACTCCTATTAAAGATAGAATCATTAAATTCAATTTTAGGAGGGATTTTATTACTACTCAAATCGCTTTGATTATCATACAATAAAAACTGAATTCCATTCTGATAAATTATTTTATTATCTTGCTTTTTACCTATTATTAAATTAAATATTTTATATGCTTCATCGCCTAATAAAAATTTAATTTGCTTGCTATCACTATTTTTATTATCAATCTTTCCCGTATCTTTATCAATTAAGGAACAAAATTGTTTTTCATCATTATTATCTGAAGTGCTTTCACAAAAATAATATTGCTTATTTTCTTTTGTCTTAAAATAGTCGGATATTGAAAATTCAGAAAGAGAAGACACTGTATAAAACTGAATTCCAGGAGAAATATTGGGCCAGTTTTCAAAAATTGAAAAATTTTTGAAAACATGTTCTTTTTTATAAAGCAAACCATCAAATAAAATAGATTCACAAGTCATATTTGGAAATTTTTGCGCTAAAGAAAAATCTAACTTATCGCTATCAATTTCTAATTCTCGTTTGTCATCAAAACTCTTTAGAATCCATTTTTTTTTAAATACTTTCACTTTTGAGTTTGCTTGTTGAAACTGGCAATTTATTTTTTTATTTTCGTAATCTACCGTGATATCAGTATAAACAATATTGTCCTGATTATTATTATCAAAATAATAAATATTTGGGGTAACAATAGGCATTCTCAATGTTCTTTCATTAAGAAACAAGCTTAGTATTTAGCTCAAAACAATATTAATACCTAGGTACGGAATTGTCTAATTTTGCACTGTAAGCATCAATGCCACCTTTTAAACTGCGCGCATTGCCAACACCGTTTTCTCTTAAATAAAGTGTCGCATTCATCGAGCGCAGACCATGGTGACAGACAACAATAACACACTCCACATTTTTTGAATTTGCCACTGTTTGCTCAAAATTCTTTTCTGTTAACAAAAAAGATTGTGGCAAATGAGCCACTTCATATTCCCATTCTTCACGCACATCGACAATTAATATTTTAGCATTTCTTTCTTTTAAAAGAGCAAATTCATCAATAGTAATTTCAGACTTTTTCATGTCTTCAACACCATCATTGAGCGTTGTTACCATTGCTTGTGCATCTTTAGAATGTTTTGCAGCCACTTGTTCAATTGTTTCATTACTTTCATAGCCGCAACTGGCACAGCCACCAACATGAAATTTACTATGCAAGAGGGATCGTGCAAAGGGAAAACGTGTTTCCACTTCTTTCATAGTCGTTGCTAAATTAAATACGATATCCATAAAAAAACTCCCCATACAAAATAAAAACAATGAAACATGGCGCTTTCATTTGTCTCAAGGCCGTACCTAGATATAATCTAGACCAAGATCCGAATGAATTCTGACTCTGGAGGCAGAAACATGTACGCGATAGAAACATGGATTTCAGAAAGACTCAATAAAATAAATTTGGCAAAGTTTGAAGGAAGTGGACGCAGACACTTTTCTATCAATAACCTCCAAGATGTTTCGGTTTCCTACTATGAAGTCCCCCTTTCGACAGGACCTGGAACGGCATTTTTATCTGTGCCGAAAGGGATTGAAAGCGCTCAAAAATCTCTTGTGATTCTCATGCATGGCCTGGGTGATGACTGCTCCTACCCCCTTTTGCATTGGATCCGATTTTTAAATGCCAGCGGCATGTCGGTTCTCTCTTTTGACTGGGACGGTCACGGCGTCGACGGATCCTCCATTTTAGATTTCCAACAAGCAACACGAAGTCTTCCCTTGCTTGTCTACCGCTTGTTCGGTGAAGAAAATGGCTCTTCTGGCCTAAGCTCCAGACGTAGTGGGCCCACATGCTTTTTAATGGGGCATTCCATGGGGGCTTCCTTTGCTCTCATTGCCGCCACGCGCAACGATGTGGCAAGAAATATTGATGGCGTTATTGCTGTCTCACCTGCCTTAAATATCAACTCCTATTCCAAAGCGACCGGCGAAGTTTGGAATTATTTGTACCCGAGTGCCTGGCTTAAAGATTTTCTCAATAAATTTTCTTACTATGGATTAGATGGCCTATTTCCTGCCACAGGTTCTTTTAAGAGAAAATCCTTTCCTCTTCGCATGCGAACCTCCATAGGCTATGTCGATCAAGCGCGCAAATTTGTAAATGAAACTTTTGAAAAACGACGCATTTTAAGAGATGTACAAGTCCCTGTGCTGTGGATGCATGGCATGAAAGATCACATTGCTCCTTATGCACAAGTGGCTTCTCTCATGATGGAAATTCCCTCCGCTTTTTTCGCTCATAATGACGAAAAAAGAGGCCATTTAAGAATGGCTTTCTCCGATCAAATTCCTAAATATTGCTCATTTTTTATAAAGCAATGTTATGAATCAAAAAATAATAAGTAAACATTTCAGTAGGTGGTATTCGTGGTAAATAAGACTGTTGTAAAAAAAACAATGACAACTCAAAACAAATGGATATTAGGATCCTTTGGAGTTTTTAGCTTTATAATTTTAATTTTATTCATTCTCCCTTTTCTCATTAATTTTAACAAATTTAAACCTCAAATTCAAAATATAGTCAGTCAAAAACTCAATGCTAAAATTGATTTTTCTTCAGCAAGATTAACAATTTTTACAGGCCTTGGCATTGAATTAGAAAATGTAAAAGTTGAAAATTCCGATGAGTTATTTTTAGGAACAGAACTTTTTAAAGTTAAAAGCATTAAATTTAAAACCGATTTATTCCCCTTGCTAAAAGGACATTTTGTAGGCAGTGTATTTATTAATAATCCCGAAGTTAATTTTATGCGCTATACAGGTTATAATAATATCACAAGTTTGATTAAAAAGCAGGGGAATAATAAAAATGAGGGAAATAGTACAGAGGTTGTTGGAGAAAATTCAACTAAAAAATCTAAAAATGAGCCCTACCCTTTTGCCGATAAAGTTCTTGTCAAATCATTTGAAATTAAAGATGCCACGTTTCGAATTTCTAATATCTCAGGAGTTTCCGATCGCGAAGTAGCAAAAATTAAAAATTTAAATATTTTAATTAGCAATATTGGCGTTGGTAAAGATACTAAAATTGATATGAATACCGATCTCGACTTTAAAAATGATGATATTATGACCAAAGGAAATGTTGCTTTAAATATTATTTTAAATACAGAAATTGAAGGTAAAATTTGGAAAAATTCATTATTTACCGCAGACATGAATTTTAATAATCTTGATTTTAACTACAAAGATGCCCTTGTTAAAAAGAAAAATATTCCTTTTCGCCTCACTTTTGGAGGACACGCTTCTCCCGGTGGAATCAAAATTGAAGATCTCAAAATGGTTTTGAAATCTATGAATAGCAACGCAAAAATATCTGTAACAAATTTTGAAAAATTAGACTCCGATATTTTTCTATCTCTCAATTCAAATAATCTTTCCGATATGGGCGAAATTTTTCCCCAACACAAACAAATGTTGCTAAATGGCAATTTAGATTTTAAAGCAAAAGTAATTGGCAGTTTAATTCAACCCGAAAATTTGCTTGTTAATTTGGACTTGAAATCAAAACTATCTCATTCCGATATTAATTTAGGCTTTACCGCAAACTCCCTAAAACCTTTAGTAGGAGCATTAAGTATTCAAAGTCAAAATCTTTATTTATCAAAAATTTTAAAACCTTTTATGGATAAAGAAGAAGATAAAAAGACAAAAAAGGACTCTAAAGAAAATAAAGAAATAGTAAAAAAAGAGCCTAAAAATACAGCTCCTGGACAAGAATTGCCTCCCAGCAAAGATGAATTTGTTCTATCTGACGATCAAAGGAAAATGCTTAATGGTGCAAATTTCAGCATGGATATTAATATTGGCAAATTAGTATATGATGATTTAAGCTTACAAAATATTGCGCTCAATACTAAATTAAGAAATTATTATGCCACCTTAAATAAATTCAATATGTCTATTTTTTCTGGAAATTTAAGTTCCAGTGCCTCTATCGATTTAAGTCCCTACCCTATTGTCTATAGTGGTTCAGTTACTTTAAATAAAGCTAAAGTTCAAGAAGTTTTTAAATTCATAAAACCCGACGCTACCAAAAGTCCTATCGATGGAAACGCAGAAATAAAAATGAACTTCAATGCAAAAGGCATCACTCGCCCTTCTATCTCTCGTTTCCTTAATGCCAAAGGCTCCTTTTATTTTACCGACGGTATGCTCAATACAAAAAGTTTAATTTCTTTAACAGGGCAACAATTTAATCAATTTGTGAACAACACATCCTTAGGTGCCTTAAAATTAGACGGGAACTCCTTAAAGCAAATGAGCTTATCCGAAAACGACAGCACACGCCGCAGCCTCAATAATCAAAAAGGGGATTTTGAAATTAAAGATGGCAAATTACTTTTGCGCAATTCTATTACCACCGACGATGGTACCTTAAAACTTCATGCCGATGTGGGACTGGATGAAAGCCTAAAAGGAAACGCAATTTACATTGCAAGTAATAATATAAAAAATCACCTTTTATCACAAAGTAAATATGCTAAATATTTACTCAATCAAAAAGGGGAATTCGAATTGGAATTGACAATTGCGGGAAATGTAAATAACCCCGAAGTCACAATTAATACCGCAGTACTGCAAGCCCGACTTGTAAAAAACGCCACAAAAGAATTAACTAATAAAGTAAAAGAAGAAATTAAAAAGAACCCCGAAATGCAAAAACTGCAAGATGATGCCAAAAAGCTCTTAGAAAAAAATGGCTTCGATATAAAGCAACTAGGCTTCTGACTTTAACTCTTCTTTTCGAATGTATTTAATGCAGTTTGCGATTTTCCAGTAGTATATGATTGAGATGACATTTAATCCTGCGTAAAATAAATTATCTTGAATCTGATCTGTATTATTTAAATTCATTGTGCTGCTTATAAAAATAGAGGCAATAATTACAAATAAAAAATAAAATATAAACCAAACCAATAATCGTATTCCAAAAACACAATGAAGACTTGTATAACGCGCTAAAAATTCCTTTCCATTGCGACCCCCATTTATTTTAAAAATAACAATGATGGCTATAAAATCTATAATAAAGTCAATAACTCCAGTTACTTTACTGAATGTTGTTGTCACTTCTACTGGATAAAAACAATTTAGCATATAAACAAGTGAATACATCATGGCCGTGAAAAATAAATATTTAAATTTATCTAATTCCGTCATTTTATTTTCAATGAGTTCTTTTTTTAAATCATTTACTTTCCACAAATACATAGAGTTCCTCCAAAGCAAAAATCTTAGATAATTGGCAAATTCTAAAATATTTTTAAGTTATTATAAATAATATAAAAATTCAATTAAAACAGTGTGATCATTTTTTGATAAATATTTTAATTATTTAACATTTTTTAGATGAGAGATCTCAACTATACGAGAACATTTTATTTTTTTACAAAAATGGTTGTCTAATAGAAATCATTCTTAATTGTTTTATAATCATCTAATATTAGAGCTGAAATAAGATATTGAATATTTATTTTAAAAATTCAATATTTGAATGAATAATTTTTTTAGTAATTACTTAGCGTTATATTTTATAATAGATTTTTTATTTTTTTTAAAATTAAGAATTGACAATAAATTATTTTTAAAATAACCAACGGTCTGCAAATTTTATAATTTAGTTTATATTGCAGTCTTAAATATATTAAATATTTTATAAATAAAGGTAATACAATGCTCAATAATAGAATTCTAGCAGCATGCCTCACACTCACCGCCGTCTCACTTTATAGCTGTAAAGGAGATGAAAATGGTGGTAAAAAGAATGCAAATGAAAATCTACCAATGACTTATTTAAAAGTGAGTTTGAGTGGAACTGACAAAGTGATTTCTACAGCTTCCAAGAATACCAAAATTTATCAATTTAATGCAAAAATAGAATGCGTGAATGTCTTTGGTAACGAAAAGAACTATACACAGATCTTTGATTACAAGTCCGATAATGAAAACAATCGTATTATCCTTGTTAAAGATAAAACATGCTTCATCACTTTTTTATCTTTCAAGGGATTACATGATTCAAACTCAGAAGCCCAATATAAACCTTCAATGGTAGGCACTTCATTAACTCTAACATGGGATGGAACAAAAATTCAAAAGAGTGATAAAATTGGTCATTATGTCCATCCTAAGACACTTCTAGAAGGGACTCCACCTGAATATGAAAATAGATATGTTAATGGATCATCAACAAATAATACTTTAAATTTGTATTATACAAAAAATCCCGATACAGATCCTATAGAAATACTAGATGCAAATAAGGAAACTATTAATATAGAAACGAATGAAATTAATTCTACCTTCAAAAAAGTATCTGCACCCGCTAAATTCCCTTTAAAAATAATTCAAACAAATTATAAAATAGGTTCAAATACTCAAGCAAAAACAGCCTATACTATAAAATCAGCTGAAACTCCTGAAAATAAAAACTGGCCTGAAAGCTGTAAACTTTTTACAAATACTGCTGGTAAAGAAATTACAAAATCCCCGAAAGATTGGATAAGTACAAATGAGTTATATAATGATTCTACTCAACTAAGTGTTCCTTGTTCAACAATCAACTTATCACAAAGAGATAATTGGGAAATATCTCACCGCAGTCAATATATTATTTTAGCAAATACTGAAGGCGGTGTTAGTTCCTATTCAGTCATGACATTGCCTAAGAAATAAAAATAAATATTAAATCCTATTGATATCGGAATTTATTATGAAAATTAATGATAAAAAAAAATAGTTTTAAATATATTTTTTCCCATATTTTCCGCAATTATAATTTCTGGGTGCGGCAATAATGATTCTATCTTTCAAAATCATGATAATTATGAATTATATTCTAACATTTCTATTTCCCAGAGAAGTTCATTTGCAAATAATATAAGTTGGGAAATTTCTGGGAAGGTATTTTGTAAAGATTTTTTTAGTAACAAAAATGATTTTAAATATAGCGTTAAATTAGACTACAAAAAAAATAAAACATTTATATACCCGAAGAAATCTAATAATTGTTCATTTTCTATAGATAATTTTACATTAGATAACGATATTTACCATCCTGATAACAGCGAAGATCCTTATATTTTTTCTAATGAAAAAAAATATATATCAAAAACGTACCTGCATAATAAAAAGAAAATAAATATTTTAATAGATATTAATAAAAATAATCAAATGATTTTAAATTTTGTTGAATCCAATGATTTACAGCCGATTCATGAAAATATTGACATTAAATTTAAACCCTTGAATGGTAAAGAGGCAAAAATTGAGATTTTTTCGAACTCATCAATAAATGTAACTAGTATTCCCTCAAACATAGAGATAATTAAAAGCGAAAGTAATTCAGATAATTGTATAATTGAAAACTCTGAAAATTATGCTTGCTATAAATTCAAAACAACGAGGAATAGTTACGGCTCAGATGCTCATAATTTCGTTATAGAAATTGATAATACCAAATACAATATTAATATTAAAAATGAAATATTTATGTATATTGGCGGAAATTTTACACAACCATGTATGCATATTGCTAAATGGGATGGTGCAAATTTATCTTGTTTGCGACCAAAAAAAGAGAATAGTTCTCCAGTTCATGCCATTTTTCAAACTTTAAATAGTAATTTATATATTGGAAGAGCATTTGGTACAAATGAAAATGATGATACAAGAAAATCAATAGTTTCTCTGTATAATGGTAATGAATGGATTGAATTAAAAAATGAATATCAATCTTTTAGTGGAGATAAAGTTTCCTCCCTAGCAGTTATAGAACCTGAAGGTCAATCACCTCTGGTTTTTGCAGCTGGTTCTTTTAACCTTCTTAATAATTTAACTAATAAAAATTCATATAATTTATCTTTAGCTATCTATAAGAATAATTCATGGGAATGGAAATTCATTGGTTCACCTATGACAAAAAGTAATAAAATAGATCCAGCTATTCATCATGAACGAGATAGAGTAAATCAAATATTCTTGTCCGAAGATAATTCAAAATTATTTATTGGAGGAATATTTAACCAAATCGAAAATTATGAAAATGTCAACCTTATGCCAATTCAATCCTCAATTGGATATTTAAACAACGTAAAAGACTTTATATCTTTTTCTACTTTACCGATACCAAAATGGACATCCATTTCTAACTCAATTGAAATTCCTTCCACTAAATGCTTTGTACCTTTTTCTAATAATATTTTAATTTCAAGCAATCTACCAATACCTTCAGATTCAAATTTTATTCAGGATTTTAACATATTAAATAAAAATTTCACAAGTGAATCTGTTACTTCAATGATAAATACTTTTAAGCGATCCCCATTAGAAAGTAACGATATTTTTATAGGAGGAGAAAAGAATTTTATTCTGGCTAAATTCAAAGGTTTAAATAGTAAAAGTATAACACCTGATATTAAATTCAACAGTGGCTCTAAAACCAACGCCATAGCAATCACACCCGACGGAAAGACAATTTATATTGGTGGAAAATATAATGGCACTGAAATCAATCGATTAAAGTGCCATTATCTTATGCAATTTGATATAGATTCAAAAATTGAAAAAAATTATTTTAAAGACCCTAAGTGCCTTGACTATACTAAATCTGGATTAGAAAAATTAAATAGAAATGAAATAGTTAATTGGAATGAAAAAATCAATGGGGAAATAAACGCTCTTGAACTTCAGCAAGTTTGGTCTGCAAATATCGAGGCGATAGATTAAAGAATAAATGAAGATAAATAATCCTAATATTCAAATTCTCAATCATTATCTAATCGATTATCCTTTGTTTCTTTAATAAATAAGCCGCCAATTATGAAGGTCATAAGAGCGACTCCAATAGGATAAAATAATCCAGCATATATATTTCCTGTATAAATCACAACAGAAGCGGCAATTAAGGGTAAAAATCCACCAAACCATCCGTTACCAATATGATAAGGAAACGACATGGAAGTGTAGCGAATGCGCGTAGGAAAAAGTTCTACTAAAAATGCGGCAATAGGCCCATAAACCATGGTGACAAATATTACTAAAATTATGAGTAAAATAACAACACCGACATAATTAATTTCCGCAGGATTTGCAGAAGCAGGATAGCCTACTTTTTTAAGAGCATCATCCAAAGCAGCAATATCTGTGGTTTTTAATTCTTCGGAACCAATTTTGACGACAAGAGAATCGGTGGCGCTTTCCACGACATTAAATTTAAAGTGATAGCCTTTTTTAGATAAAGCTTCTTTTAATTGCGCACAATCCGAATTGCATTTATTGGTTTCAATAGAAATAGGAGCAATTTCCATTGCGTGACTTAATGCGGGATTGCCAAAATAAGTCAATCCTTTGAAAATGGGAATATAAGCAATGGCCGCAATTAAACATCCCGCTAAAATAACTTTTTTACGACCAATTTTGTCTGAAATTTTTCCAAAAAACACAAAAAAAGGAGTCGCAATAATAAGTGAAATTGCAATCATAATATAGGAATTTTGAAAATCTATTTTCAAGGTATTTTGTAAGAAATAAAGAGCATAAAATTGTCCTGTATACCAGACAACTCCTTGCCCCGCAGTGGCACCAAACAATGCCAAAAGAACTAATTTTAAATTGTTCTTTTTCAAAAAGCTGTCTCTTAAAGGAGATTTTGATGTTTTACCCATCTGTTTCATTTTTAAAAAGATAGGCGATTCATTTAATTTAAGTCTTATGTAAACGGATACAATTAAAAGAACAATTGAAACTAAAAAAGGAATGCGCCAGCCCCAGCTTTTAAAATCGGCTTCACTTAGACTCAAGCGGCAGGCTAAAATGACAAGCAGCGAAAGAAAAAAACCTAATGTGGCTGTGGTTTGAATCCAACTGGTGTGCAAACCTCTTTTTTCATGGGGGGCATGCTCTGCCACATAAGTGGCAGCACCACCGTATTCACCACCTAAAGCAAGTCCTTGTGTAAGACGTAAAAGAGTTAATAAAATAGGGGCAAAAATTCCAATTTGCTCGTAGGTAGGCAAAAAACCAACTAAAGCAGTGGAAGAACCCATAACAATAATAGTTATTAAAAAAGTGTACTTGCGGCCAACAATATCGCCAATGCGACCAAATAATAAGGCTCCAAAGGGGCGGACAGCAAAACCAGCACCAAATGTAGCAAGACTCGCTAAAAAAGCTGCGGTATCATTTCCTTTGGGAAAAAATAAAGTACCAAAAAAAACCGCTAAAGTACCATAGAGATAAAAATCATACCATTCAAAGACGGTACCCAATGAAGAAGCAACAATAATATTTTTTTCTGCCTTTTTGATTGCCATAATAACTCCCAATTTATGGTTTCATTTTTAATTTTACATGGCATAAAAAAATGTCAAAATTTGCTACCGCCAGAATTCTGTTACATTATATTACTTACTACTTAAAATATTTAGAAATAGATTCATCATATTTTCCATTAGTTTTCCAATTCTTTAGAAAGGCATTAAATAATTGAATAAGATCACCATTTATTAAGCGAGACACAAAATCATTCATTGTTCTTAACTTCACAAAAATATGATATTTCGATTTCTTTAACTCAAGATCATTTTCGATTTTATTTAATTTCTCATTATTTTTTTATACAATTATAAAATCATATTGAAAAAAAAATTCGTCATTAACATTGATATTTAAAATCATTATTTAATTAAATTATGATTTTAATTGAATATGTAATTTTTGAATATGCTTTATTATCGACATTTTTATTTGAATTTTCTTCGCAATTTCTGGCCATTGCACAATTGCAAACTGAACTTCATCAATAATATTTTTTGCTTCTCCTATACCGAACCTATCTGCTAAAGTTAAAATATCTTTTAATGAAAAATCTTTATATTTTCCATTTACGGACATTAAATGCTGATTTGTCCATTCCCCTTTTGGATTATGTGCAAAAGTAACATCATAAGCAGGTGCCAGTTCCCAAGAGCTATTTTCTTTCAATAAAAAAGAAAAGTTTTTGGTATGATCATCACAGTTTTTACCTATAATATTAAAAATCATGCGACGAAATGCTTCTACTTCTGCTTTATGTCCAAGAGATAATTGGCGTATCACCATAAATAATTGTTCATAACTATTTGTCGATTTTTTTTTGTAATCGAGATGATCCATAGCGCACAAAGTTTGCATATGATGTTTTATGTTCCCATTTTCGCGGTCAAATCGTTTTGTCATAAAGTGAGAACGATTGTTCTCCTCCAACAAACGACATTGCGACATTTTAATTCCTGCCTTTAATGCCATTAAATAATAAGCATACTCTATACGCCCATATTCTTGAGAAGAACCTAATTCTTTATCTTCACCCATACCATCAAACTTTAATAACCAATGCTCAAAACCCTCTGGCACTTGTGTTTGTCCTGAGCGTATTTCCTGAGTTTGAGCATTCCACGCAATGACCGCTTTCGCCCGCGCTCCTCCTGCAGAAGTGCCCACATCTAAAATACTGCGCAAGGCCGCTTGTGTTTCTCCTTCACTATCAATGGTACCGCGCACCGCCTTGCGCGCTTCAACAACTAATTTGTCTAATTCCAGTGCTGTTGGTTTTTGCTGATTTGACATAAAAGAAGGTTTAAACTCTAATGCTCCCATAGATCTTTTGCCCATATAAGCAAGTCTGTCTAATGCTGTAATTTGTGATTTGGGTATCCCTTTTTCTGCCATATAGCGATCGATAAGGGCATTTCCAAAATCATCGGGCAGAGAATCGGATAATAACGCAGGCAATCTTTTATATGTTTCGTTAGGTAAATTTGGAAAAACATAGACTTGTTCTGTTTGGTTTAAAGGCATATGTATGGGTGATAATTCAATTTTACTTTTCCCAAAGTTTTTGTCATAGGCAAATACATAATAATTTAACGAAGGATCTAAAGTAACAGCGCCAACAAATTTATCCCAAATATAAACTTTAATCACTTCGGTTTTTTTATATTTTGTAATGTTACTTTTAGTCATTTTTTATATTTCCTCTAGCAACACGCCGGCTCGCTCTTTGCCTTACAGGTTTGTTCCGCACCATGTGCAAGGGATTCACAGTTACTTTAGGTGAAAAGTTTTGCACCCAATCCTCATTACCCAAAGCTTTTAATACGCGTATGAGCGTCATGAGGGCTGAACCTTTTGCATTTTCTAGGTTTTTTAGAGCATTTAAACTCACCCCTGCTTGCTGGCAAAGGCTTTGCCGATCTAAATTTCTTTGTAATCTTAAGGCTTTAATATTTTCTCCCAACATAATTTCAAGCTCTTGGGGGGTATGAATCATTGTCATAACAGTCTCCCTAAGGACTTTTACAGTTAAAATATTAAACAAAAGCCCTTTATAGGACTATTATAAATTAATTTTAACTTATGGCAATCGGCAAATTTGCACATGAAGCTTAAAATTGAATGGTACAAAAGCTCTTATTAGGTCTTTTATGGCAGTAAATAGTGTTAAAAGCTGTATTAAAGCTCTTTAGTGACATCTAATTAAAAACTTGTGAACTTACCACTCTTTTAGAAAATTATTTTTATTAAGTTTTTTTAAAGCATATGAATTCATTTAAAAATGAAAAGGAAAGGTTGGTATTGCTACCAAGCAACCCCAGAAGCTAAATTTGTCCGAAAAAACAAACTAGGATAAATAATAACAGGGCAAGAAAACATTTTTCATCTCGATTATACTCAAAACCTTTTGGACTAATACGAAAATATATTAGCAAAGGTTTTGTTTTTATACTAGGTTTATCTACAGGGGATTTAAAGGATTAAATGAAATAATCTCTCCATAATTGTTAAAGCCATTATGGAGTTTCAAAAACATATTTAAAACATTTTTGATGCAAATGACAAGGTAATATAATATGTCATTTGTAATTAAATTCGGCAATATTTTTATAAGCACCAAGGATATGATTTTTATTAATTTTTAAATGATTATTTTTGAAGCAAATATTTTTAATTTTAAATTCATCGAATCTTAATATTTCGAAATAAATTTTTTTATATTATTTTTAGTAACTTAAATATTTTTTTATTTTTAGTTAAAGGTAAATTTTTAAAATTAACAATATAAAACTCGAATTAAATTATACTTTATATAAACCTGTCCAGTTTCTGATCACCCCCCTTATTTAAAAAAATAAATTTGCTATGGAATTTAAATAAACAAACATGAGGTTTGTTTATTTATAAAGGAATTTGTTTTGGAAAATATAGAAATTTTAGATGTCAAGAATGATTATATTTTTAAAAGAATATTTGGGGAAAACGAAAATATATTTATAGATTTTGTAAATAGTATTTTAAATCAGAGGGATGACAAAAAAATAAAATCGGTTACGTTTTTAAATAATGAAATTACTAAGGATAGTCAATATGATAAAGAATCACGCCTAGATGTAACGGCGCGCATTCCTAGGAGCATGGGCGCACGCTTATCCGAAAATTTGGGCGCAAATTAATTGAACTTATCTTTTTGTCTCGGCGCACATTAAATGAAAACGAGGGAATCTCGGTGCAAGCTATTTGAAATCGGGCGCACAATAATTGAATTTATAAACCCCTCATCAAATCCTTAAAATCTTCTAAAAATGTATTGTCATTTCCCTTAGACATTCGGACTGACACCTTAATAATATTAATACCTTGCCCAAAGACGATTGGACTGAATTTGACCCATAGTTTTGCGGACTGAGCATCAATATCCCAGAAGATCTTGAGACTGTATAACCAGTAAAATTAAAATCTTCTGTAATATCAATTCAAGTCTTAAGCTCTCTGGGAATAGTCCAATTGTCTAAGGGAAATGACAAAGAGAGTTGAACCATTCAGGATCTGGCTCAAATTCGTCATGTTGTAAATTAACATCGTCTATTTCAAATTGATTTGTATCGAGATTGATAGTCATATCACATGTTAATCGAAATCGTATGGATAGAAATTTATGATTTGTTGCAATGTGACAATCATCGTATTCAACTTTACAATCTATTGATAGTTTTGCAATACCTTGAAAATATGCCTTTAAAATGACGTTGTCTTTATCTATTATTTCCTCAACCTTAGTGTTAATTAATTCCAATTGTTGTATATCAAGATCATGAATATCTATTCCTTCGTGGTAATCACTAGGTTCAAATTGTTCAAGATATAAATGATCATTTTTTATTGATATTTTTATATTATCAAGATTACTTGAAATATAATTTTTTGATTTTGGTGTGATCCCCGAAAAGTGGACGGTTAAATTTCATAATTTTTTTCATACTCTAATGGTGCAAGATAATCAAGGGCAGAGTGCGCACGAATTCGATTATAAAACACCTCAATATATTCTATAATCGAAGATTTTGCTTCTTTTCTAGTAAGAAAATTGCATCGATGTACCAATTCTTTTTTTAGAGTGGAAAAAAATGTTTCTGTAATAGAATTCTCATAGCAGCTATTGCTCATGCTTTGATGAAAATGATTTAATTTTAAATATTTTCTAACTTCTTTACTTGAATATTGTGATCCTTTGTCACTATGAAAAATTATTCCATTTGGAAAATGAGATCTTTTTTTGTATGCCATGTTTAGTGAATTCAAAACAATTTCTCTTTTTAGATTATCTTGCATGCTCCAACCAATTATTGCTCTTGAAAAAGTATCCAATATTATGCACAAATAAACCCAGCCCTCTTTCGTTGGAATATAAGTAATATCGCTGGTCCAAAGTTCGTTGGGCTTATAGGAAGTAAAATCCCCTGAAATTAAATTCGGAAAATGTATCGCTTGCCTATCAACCTTTGTTGTTGTTTTAAATTTAGGTTTGCCGACCCCATTCAGATTTAGTTTCTTCATAATCTTGGATATTCGTTTTTTTCCAACTTTAATAAATGACTTTTTAAGTGTTGATAAAATTCGCCGTCTTCCATATGTACCCCTTGAAGAAGTATGTATTTTTTTTATTTCTTCTTCAAGGCTAAACTCAAATTGATGATTTTTATCTTTACACTCAAGCCATTTATAAAATCCACTTTTAGAAACGCACATTACTTTGCAAAGTAAAAGAATAGGATAATTAAGCTTCTCTAGCAATATAAACTCGTATTTTAATCGAGTTGCTTTGCAAAGAAGCTTGCCGCCTTTTTTAGGATTTCATTTTCCTTTTTTAAAAGCTCGTATTCTCGCTTTAGCTTTTTCAATTCGTCAGAGTTTTTCTTTATATTTGAATTTTCCTTTTCGCCAATAGAACGCTTCCAGCTATTCAGAGTGGGGTAGGAAACTTCAAACTCCCTAGCTATCTGAGCCATGCTTTTAGGGCTATTTTCTAAGACTTCAAGGACTTGGTTTTTAAACTCAAGAGAATATTGACTTTTAACTGATTTCTTCTTTACCATTGGACAACCCTTCTATATGAACGCCTAAGTTCATAGCATATTGTCCACTAAAAGGAATCACTTTACTTTAAAACAATCCTCATAATCAGTATCACCAGATATAACTATAGCATGATTGTTTTTTAAATATGACTTTAAGCATTTTATATTATAAGCATCAGGGAATTCATCTTTTTTATTTTTAAATGGTGGTTCTTTTTTAAAATAGTCTTGTAACACATCTATCATTGATATATCTGTAATTTTTGAGATATTTTCAACACAGAAATCTTCCATAAATTTAGAAAATAAATCACTTTCTTTATTGTCTTTTATAATGTTATCAATCAATTCTATTATTTTTTTTAAGTGAATCTTTGATTTTAATTTATCTATTGCTTCCATTGATTCGACAACTCTTCTTTTTGTTTCTTCAATGATAACAATAGTTGTGATTATTTTAATATGTTTATTTTCAGATGCTTTTTTTATTGTATTGAATTTCGAATTATTAAAATCGAATTTTTCATTTGTAAATGTTTGTGTATCTATGAACATATAGATCGTGTTTATCTCATCTTTAGAGAACCACTCACGTAGTTTGCTTTTTTCTTTTTCGGGATATTTCATTTATCTTTTTCTCCAAAAAAATTTTTACAGATAATTTTATCGTTTTTCAAAATAAGTGTGTCATTTCCCAAAGAGGATGACATCAATCCCAAAGAGAATGAGACTAGAATAAATAACATTCTGAAATATTTAAATAATATTCGAATTTTTTTTTAAATATCCCAAAGAGGATGAAACTAAATTAATTAATAATATCAATCATTGGAGCTTAGTCTCATCCTCTTTGGGGTATCTGCTACTTGATGTGATCGTCTTTGGGAAAAATCAGTCTCATTTTCTTTGGGTAACATACTGAAATTACGTTCTCTCCAGTCTCATCGTCTTTGGGAAATGACAGCCTAACTTTATAGCTAGTTTTCCGATATGAGAAGAGAACTTCACAAAATAAATTTAGGGGGTCAAAAATGACTGCATCCGATGAAAAGCTATTAAATTTGATAGAAGATATAAGAAATGAGTATTATCTAGATAAATTAGAACGTTTTATTAATAGAGACATAAAAAGCATTGAATCCGCAACGCTGGCCAATCCCTCAATTATTTTATACGCATTTCAAAACAATTGCCTTAAAAACCAAGCAAATAATCATTGGCTATATTCATTAGTTAATAAAAAATCTACTGATGGTTTTGGGTGCTTTAATAATATGGCTGGAACTCAAGAATCAGTAACTAATAGAATATTTAATCAATCAGGAATTGAGCTAATTGCAAATAAATTTAAAATTACAGCTTATAGATATGGAATACTCCGTATTTTAAATACAACACAAAATAGTGGAAAAAATCTACATATAAAAAATATCAATAATACATTAAATATATTTAAAGAACTAATTGAATTATTTTACAATAAAAATGAAGATGGGATTGAAAATTATGAGCAATATAATGATATTTCAATTTCACTGAATATTATTAATTTAGATAAATTAATAACTAAATATTGCTATAATCCAAATGATAGTATACAAATATTAGATGATAATAATACAAAAGTATGTCATTCTAATTTGATAAGAATCGAAAAACTTAATGTGCCTATTTCTAAAATAAAATTGAACACGATAAACAAATGGGATAAAGATATATTAAATGACCTTCGGAACTATTTTCAATATAATAGCGCCAGTTAGGCGAGGTTTCCATTGGGTAAGTAGACCAACTGTTGCGGCGCGCATTCCTATAAGAGCGCGCGCCGTTACACTTAGAACCCCTTTTAAATACTTTACCTCCTCTCTCGAAGTACATTGTGAAGCAAGAGTGAATGCCAAAGGTATTTATTTTCGCTGTACTTGCACACCTTTAAGTCTGAGGTAGATTGATGGATCGATTGCTCATGTCCAAAGTCTGTTTAATATGATTTTGAAGTTTTTCAAATTTGGGTTGCCACATGTACCTATAGATAAAATATCAATTTGATAGATTTTTTAATTAAGGAGAACTTAACATTGTTAATTCATATTGATGACATTGAAACATTTCCTGATCATTTACTTCAATTTTTAACAAATAATTTCAAAATATTTCATTTATATACCTCAGAAAATGACAGACTTGAAGATTTATACAACTCAAATTTTGAGGAAAGAGATTTACTTAGAAATCATCATAATAAATATAAAAGTAGTTTAATTAATATAATAGATAAATTATTAATTTTAATTGATAATTTTGAATTCTCATATTACCATTGTACAAAACTGCTTGAAAATGAAATGGAATACATTAAATCACATGGACTCTTCCCTTTTTCTTATGATTTATCTGAGAAAAAACTTCAATTTCTTAAAGAGTCGTCTTTGATAGATGGACTTGTACTCGACTTTCTTAGAATTAATAATCATAGTCATAATCCAAAAGGACGTGATGGATTAGTCTTTGTTTTAAATAAGAATTCTATTAAAAATAATTATGGAGTCGACAAATTTTTAAAATATTGGGGAGGTGAAAATATTTTCTATTTTAAAAATAATAATTATAATATTAATGAACTATCTAAAATAGGAACAAGTTCAATTATAAAACTAAAATTTAAGCTTGGTTACTTTTTAGATGATTTTTATAAAAGAGAAATAGCTTTTACAATTTGCAATACTTTTTATAAATTTAAGAAAGAAAGAGAACTAGCATTATCTGGATATTCTCAAAAATATGAAATTCGCTTACGAGAAAAAATTGAACCAAAAAATATCATTGATATTGTGACTTATAGTGATGAAGAATTTAAAACTATTATATGTTGTGATTTATATAATGACCTTGGTAATTACAATAATAAATATAGCCTATTTTCTTAAACCTTCTTAACATTTAATGCATCTTAAATTATTTTTTTATTTAATATGAACTAGCTCATTCCAATTCGTAGTATATCTATTTGAAACATTACAACGTTTAGTCTTCCACTCATTATTTTCGAATAGGTCACCAAAGTTTATTGTAGACATTCCTTTTAAATTATTTAACTTATCAACAACTGAAACTATAGAATTCTCTTTTTTTAGATCTCTTTGATCAAATAAATTTGATGGTATTAAGCTTTTTTCCCTTAAGTCAAAAAGTAATATGCCGCATTTTTTATAGTCTTTATTTTCTTTAAATATCTTTTTTAATGCTGCTTTTGCGTACTTCAAAAAATCAGGGGTATATGCAGAATAGTATGGCATCCTAACATTAAGAGAGTCGCTATAGAAGTCTTCCTTATGATAACTTGTACATAAATACGTACAAAAATATTGTGCCTCAAGGTTTTCTTTTCTTAATTTCCTACATGCGATTCCAACATGATGCGCTAGAGCTGCATAGATGTCATCAAATTGGGTTAAAGATTTTCCAAAACTTCGAGACACAGTAATACTTTGCTTTGGCTCATGGAAAAGTTCGAGTTCAATGCAAGGGATTCCTCGAAGCTCCTTAAGAATATTCAGCCCATTAATTGTAAAATGCTTTCTAATCCAAAACTCATCTTGTTCAATAAATTCATTTACGAAGTTGATATTATTTTCTTTTAATTTTTTTGCATATCTTCTACCGATGCCCCAAATATCTCCTACCTCAGTCATTTTTAATGCAAGATCAATATGCCTTTGTTCATGTAAAACTAAAACACCATTTGCCTTAATAGATTTTTTTGCAATCTTATTTGCAATTTTTGCAAGAGATTTTGTGAATGAAATTCCTATTCCACAAGGGATACCTGTATTTTGATAAATAGTGTTTTTCATCTTCCAACCAAATTCATTTAACTTTTCACAATTCACATGTGATAAATCTATAAAAGCTTCATCGATTGAATAAACTTCAACTTCTGGTGAAAATTGATTTAAAGTTTTCATTATTCGTGATGATATATCACCGTATAAAGTATAATTAGATGAAAAATATTTGATGTCATGTTTTTTTATTAATTCTTTTATTTCAAAAAATGGTTGCCCCATCTTGATGCCAAGAGCTTTTGCTTCATTACTACGACTAACAATAGCTCCATCATTATTGGAAAGAATCACTACAGGTTTATTACGTAACTTTGGATTAAATACACGTTCGCAAGAAACATAAAAATTGTTACCGTCTATTAATGCTATCATAATCTATTCATACTGAATGAATTACTGTTGTAACTACGCCCCAAATCTCAAAGTCTGTTCCATCATTTATAGATATATTTTGGTATAAATCATTTTCAGAAATTAATAATACCTTTTCATTTTTAATAGAAAGCCTTTTTACAGTGAATTCACCATCCAAAACTGCAATAATAATATTTCCACTCACAGCCTTGAGCGATCTATCTACAACAAGAATATCCCCGTTATGAATTCCAGCACCGATCATGGAATCGCCGGAAGATCTTACATAAAATGTTGAAGCCGGATGTTTAACAATATGTTCATTTAGATCAAGAGATTTATCGATATAATCCGTTGCCGGTGAAGGAAAACCAGCACAAACAGGACTAAAAACAAACGGTATATAAGTTTTAGAATTTAAAGATGGAACAAAAAACATAGACCTCCTCACAACACCATACAAAGATATGGATATATTTTAGGCATATGTCAAATGCTATTTCCTTTTTTCCCAGCCAGGTTTCATAGGTCTATCAATAATAGCTTTCATTTTAGGTTCATGCTGCTTAGAAAGTAACTCAATAAAATAATCACCATCATTTTTTTCTAAGTCAAACCAATTTTCAAAAGTCCTTATATTTTGTTTAATAAATATAGGAGATCTTTCATGTCCTATTTTTTTAACATATTTTCCAGGCTCGGAAGTAAGAATAGAAAAAGAATTTATCACCTCGCCCGTTTCTCTATCCGTCCAATGATCATGAATCGCTGGCACAAACGCGCATTCTTCAAGCTCAAATTTCACCATATTGCCTGCAAATTTTCCTTCATAGATAGGCTCAATGAATGTCGTCAATGGAACCAAGCAATGATTTTTTAAAAAGGGTCTTTTCCATGTAGGCTTTTCTAATACGGTTTCAATGCGAGTATTATGAGTGGCAAACTTAGGTTTTCTTTCTTTAGACCAAACAGGAATTAACGAGAAATTGAATAAGTCTAATATATATTTATCATCTCTAGAAAGAATAATTGGAGCCTTCGAGTGCGGCAGAATTCTTCCCTTCCAAGACATTTTCTTTAAATCTAATGCAAAGATTGCAAGAGCTTTTTGGAATTTAATTTTATCAACCTGGAATTGTGCACACATTTATTGATTAACCGCAATAATAATTATCATATCTTCGTTCTTCTTAGGTGAAAAGTGTCAATTTCAAAATGAGTCTCGATCAAATAGTATAAATAGGCACTGATTCATTATATCCTTTATAGTAAAAGGAATCTCCTTGTTCAAAATAAGGATCTGTAAGTTCTATTCCTTTGTTTCTATAATCATCATTTTTCCGAGCTCGATATTTAATATATTCATTCAACTTTTCAATTACCTTTCTTTTATCATCTTCATTAATTGAGTGCTCTTGATTATGATCGTCAGGAAGTTTTGAACTTCCTGAATATATTTGTGGTATCTTATATGGATTATCATTTACTTTCGTTCTACTTTCAAACCAATATTCTTCTTTATCTATGATTAAGTAGTAATCAGCCATAGGGTCTACTCCTAACAGTTATCGTGTTCTTAGTTCATTGGTCTTCCAAAACAGATTATAAAGAAGAATTTCAAGATTCCCCACTTTTGAAGAAAAAATTATAAAATAGGAGCGATTAGCCGGATAACTATGATTATCCGGTGAAAACGGGAATTGAGAAAACGAACGGGGAAAGGAAAAGTGTAAATGGCAGAATTATTTGGCCCTATTCTGGCAACAATAAATAGTCTTTTTTAGAAAGAGAATGTCTGTTCCCATGTCATTTCTATAAGATCGTAGCATCAGTTAAAACTTCCTAGCCTTTCACCCAATTATTAACCGTCTAAACTAATATATAATGCCAGTTAACTATTGAGAAGATTGTTATTATGATAATCATTTTCTGTTGTAAATCACCTCTCAAAGCGCCCAGACTCCCATTACATAAAGTAACGAATTTTAAAATGAATTAAGCTGAAAACCCAGATTGAGGACACATGCCCTAGTTTTATTTAGATTGATAAGATATTTTATATATAATCAGTTTTTATTTTGACTTATGAAGTTTTAAGAAAAGCTTTACTAGGTAGTATTTTCTGAATTTTTTTAATTATTAGACTAGATTCTATTCCCATTCTTTCTAATTGTGAAACAGTAGTTATGAGCATAAGTTTACTAAAGTAAGGCAGAGAATTTATTTCTCCATTTCCGTCCTTGATTATTAAAAATATAACCTTAAAATTTGTAATAGGGAAATTAATTATATTATGCCTTCCTATATCGAGATATTGTCTTCTATAACTTTTGCAATTTTCTGATGGGCTGAAATTACTAGGATTTGTTAATTCAGATTTTAATTCTTGCATAAATTTTTTATCGAGCATTAAATTTGTACAACTGACAATGGATTGAGCAAATAAATGACTTAATGACTGCGATGATTTAAAAATTTTGCAATGTATGAATTCATACTTATCTGTAAGTACATCACAAACTTCAATTCCTGAAATTAAACGTTGATCCAGTAGTGCGCCTTTTGATTTTATTGCAAGTTCTGCATTGTATTCTGATTCGCATTCATAAAATTTAATATTGTTAATAGAATTATCTATACTTGACGAATTATTGTTTTGAGATATCTTGGCATATTTATTTTCAACCAGTTCATGAAATTTTTCTGAAATACTATAAATATTATTTTCGCATAAAAAATAATACTCATTATCGAACTTCCAATCAACAATAAGGCATTCTTTAAAGCTTATTTTAGTATTTTCTTTATCGTCTTCAGCAAACTTAATTTGAATTTCAAATTCATTTAATTTTTCTATGCATTTATTTGCTTCCATATTATCTTTATATAGCTTTTGAATGAGTTGAAGTGGATACATTAAATTTGTATTTTCATTTTCTGGTATATCTTGTTTTGATTTCTTTTTATATTGAATACATATATCATTGTCTTCTTCTACATTATGCGGTAATATTTCAAATTTAATTGATTCAGGATTTTCTAAATATAATTTAATTAACTCTGAGAATAATCGCCTTTCTTCTAGTTGATTAATAATTTTTTTAAATCTTCCAAAAAACGGAAATTTATCTTCTAAATCTCTTGTATTATATTTTTCTAGAACTTCATTTAATATTGACGGAATATCATTTAAATTTGTTAGAAGGGGTAATGAAATTCCTGAAGCTCCTTCTAATCGAATACTTTCTTTTGGAATTGAATCCAGTTTACACTTGCTTCCAATTTTCTTAACAAATTCGTCAGAAAAAAAATCAAATAAGTTATTAATATTTTGTGGTGTCAAGGAATGTTTTTTTGAAACTAATTTAGAGTAAAAAAGACTTATAGTATCTAATGAAAAAAACTGATTATCATTTGAGGAAGCTAAAACTACCTTTAATCCAAATTGTGTATTTATTAGCCCTTTAGGTATATATAATGAGGCTTTGCCAAAACACATTAAAAATGTATATGGATTATTTTCTTTATTTTTAAATTTAAAAATAAGTAATGCTGAGTTTGATTTGTTTATCAGTTCTCTCTTTAAATCAGAAGAAGGAGATATGCTTTCTATGAATTCTTGCCATTCACATTTATTAGAACTATTCCAAATATATCCATCCCCATCATTAAATGGATATGAATTTAATCTTATTTTAGTGACTTCTGTTTTGTTTGATATTTTATCTATAAACTCTGTAAATTCCTCTGACTCTTCTTTCTCATTTTCAAATAT
>NZ_CP017834.1:815936-825077 GCF_001907975.1 Silvanigrella aquatica | reverse complement strand
ATAATAACAATTTTTACCTTGGCCCAAAATTGTATGAATTCTTGACATGTAACGCTACAAGTACATATAATTATCCTTATGTGTACTTTTTTTGGAAATTTTTATAGTTTATGTGTACTATCGTACGGGATGTTAACTTGGGGGGTAAAAGTTCACATAATGATCAAAAACAAAGAACCTACTTTAAAAAATTGTTTGAGTGGATTTGAGCACTGGCTCTTGGAACAGGACCATGCGAAAAACACCGTCACGAGTTACCTCTTTGATCTTAAGCAATTTAGCGAATGGATAGATCATCTCTATCCAAATACCATGATAGCAGAAATTGATTCGTTTTCCTTGCAACGCTTTCGTGGCTTCCTCGATAAAATAGAAAAAAATAGCGCAACGACCATCAACCGCAAACTTCAAAGCCTCCGCCGCTTTTTTAATTGGGCTTTAAAGGAACAAATCATCAAGCAAGATCCCACAACAACGATAAAACTAAAAACCTTACAAAAGATCTTAAAACCAAAAAGCCTGGCAAAAGGAGATTTGCATAAAGTTCTCACTATTGCAGGGAAAGGAAAACAGGGAATTAGAAATTATGCTCTAATTCAACTGATGCTCCAAGCTGGTTTACGTATAGGAGAAGTGGAATCTCTCGAACTTGTCAATGTCTCTTTGTATGATCGCTCTGGTGAAGTCCGCATCAGAGATGGGAAAGGGAGAAAAGCGCGTTCTGTTCCCTTAAACGCCAGCATCCGAAAAGCTCTTCAAGATTATTTAAAGGAACGAATTGGAAGCTCATCGTCTCTTTTTACATCAAGTACGGGAAAACCCCTGACAAAAAGGGCTCTCCAAAAAATTGTTTCTGAAATTATGGATAAAGCAAAATGTGAAGGTTCAGCTCATACGTTAAGACATACCTTTGCAACAGCATTTTATAACGATCATAAAAAACTTGTTGAGCTTTCCAATTTGCTTGGACACAGCAATTTAAATACAACGGCAAGGTATACGCAGGCTTCTAAAGAACAACTAGCGGAGCAACTGGAAAGCAGTTCATTGAATGAGTTTGGAGAATGAATTATTTTTTTTTGAATATGAAATATAATAGGGGAATTTTATTAAATGGAAAGTAAATTAAACGCATTTTCTGACTATATTGTTTATGCGGATGAAAGTGGCGATCATAGTTTGGAATCAATCGATCCTAATTACCCTATATTTGTTTTATGTTTCTGTGTTTTTAAGAAGGAGACTTATTCCTCTTCTATCATACAAAAAATTAACGAATTAAAATTTAAATATTTTGGGCATGATAATATTATTTTACATTCTCATGAAATTAGAAAAAGAACTCATAATTTTTTATTTTTAAATGATAAATCAATTGAAAAAAAGTTTCTAACTGATGTAACCAGTATTATTAAAAAGATTGATTTTAAAATCATTAGCTGTGTTATAAATAAAGCGGAATTGAAGAATAAATACTCAAAACCTGATAACCCATATCATATTTCTTTAAAATTTTGTATTGAACGTCTTTACAGATATCTAAAAAGTATTGACGAAAAGAATCTAAACTCGACAACACATATTGTTTTTGAAGCGCGTGGAAAAAAAGAAGATGATGAACTAGAACTTGAATTTAGGCGTTTGATTGATTCTGGAACAGCTTTTATGCCCAAAAATGCTGATTTTAAAATCCATATTGCGGATAAAAAAACCAATTCTACAGGGCTTCAAATCGCCGATCTTATAGCTCATCCAATAGGCAGGTATTGTTTAAATAAAAATCAAGATAATCAGGCATTTAGAGTGGTAGAAGATAAATTATTAAGAAATGAGAACAAGGATTACAATGGTTTAGGTATTAAATACTTCCCTTAAAAAGCTTAAAGCCCCGGATAAACCGAGGCTTTTACGCCGACTGGGACACCCCAATCCACTTATCCATATTATCGGCAAATAGACTTGAAATGTCAATAGAAAAGATATCTCTTTGTCCGGATCTACATAAAGGAAGAGCATTTTTAAACCAAAGTCTTCATAATCTAAGTTTGAGAACCTTTAAAACAATAAGTACTAAAAAACATACCCCAATATAATTAAACATACTCTTCCCTAATTGCGCAAAGTTAATTAATTCAATTGTGCTAATTTTAAATTCCTGAATTAGATATATTGACACATATGCAAAAGAACCTTAAAGTGATTCCTTTTGGTGGACAATGTGCTATGAACTTAGTCGTTCATATAGAAGGGTTGTCCAATGGTAAAGAAGAAATCAGTTAAAAGTCAATATTCTCTCGAGTTTAAGAACCAAGTTCTTGAAGTTTTAGAAAATAGTCCTAAAAACATGGCTCAAATAGCTAGAGAGTTTGGAGTATCTTACCCCACTCTAAATAGTTGGAATCGTTCTATTGGAGATAAAAATAAGTTAAATTTTTAATGAAAAACCCTGATGAATTAAAAAAACTACAGCGAGAAAACGAACTTTTAAAAAAGGAAAATGAAATCCTAAAAAAGGCGGCAACCTTCTTTGCAAAACAGCTCGATTAAAATTCGAGTTTGTTATGCTAGAGAAGGAAAATTATCCTGTATATTTGCTCTGTAAAGTTATGCGCGTTTCTAAGAGTGGATTTTATAAATGGTTTGAGTGTAAAGATAAAAATCATCACTTTGA
Source organism: Silvanigrella aquatica (assembly GCF_001907975.1). NCBI lineage: Bacteria > Pseudomonadati > Bdellovibrionota > Oligoflexia > Silvanigrellales > Silvanigrellaceae > Silvanigrella > Silvanigrella aquatica. The sequence goes on along the minus strand of NZ_CP017834.1, from coordinate 822,406 downwards.
GTTTAGCCTTGAAGAAGAAATAAAAAAAATACATACTTCTTCAAGAGGTACATATGGAAGACGGCGGATTTTATCCGCTCTTAAAAAATCATTTATTAAAGTTGGGCAAAAACGCATATCCAAGATTATGAAGAAACTAAATCTGAATGGGGTCGGCAAGCCTAAATTTAAAACAACAACAAAGGTTGATAAGCAAGCAATGCATTTTCCGAATTTAATTTCAGGAGATTTTACTTCCTATAAGCCCAACGAACTTTGGACCAGCGATATTACATATATTCCAACAAAAGAAGGCTGGGTTTATTTGTGTATAATATTGGATACTTTTTCAAGAGCAATCATTGGTTGGAGCATGCAAGATAATCTAAAAAGAGAAATTGTTTTGAATTCGCTAAACATGGCATACAAAAAAAGGTCTCATTTTCCAAATGGAATAATTTTTCATAGTGACAAAGGATCGCAATATTCAAGCAAAGAAGTTAGAAAATATTTAAAATTAAATCATTTTCATCAAAGCATGAGCAATAGTTTGAACTTACCTAAAAAAGTGTAACAATGCCCATTACAAGATCAAGGTAGACTGTAAGAATTACTGAATTGACCATTGTTGATTGAAATCACCATGACAATCGTAGTGAACAACAGCCGCTCCGTTTACGCTATTTCTTACCCACACATCAATACATTTGCCTAGATTTCCAACGATTGCGTTGTTATTAAATACCCAATTTTGAGCTTGAGATTTGCCACAATCCCATGTGACAATAGGAGCGCCATTAAAGGCAATATCATTCAGAACTGTAAGGCATTTACCTCCAAGTCCAATAATTTTGCCATTATTAAAGCTCCAACTTTGATTTTGACTGCCATTGCAATCCCACATCACTACAGGAGTTCCATTTTGTACATTGCTATCAATTACATTGAGACATTTTCCATTAAATCCACGGAGTGTAAAAGCATGTGCTGCTAATGAAAAAGAGATGAGAGAAAATGCACAGGTTATTTTCGCGATGAAATGATTCTTAAATAACATTTTAATTCTCCTAAATTGGTTTTTTACTGAAGACGAAATATTATGAATCATTATTTAATAATAAAAAGACTAGCGTCAATTTATTGTCTATCTTATTAGAATGATGATTTATTTTTTCAATTATTTATAAATTCAATTATCGTGCGCCCGATTTCAAATAGCGTGCGCCGAGATTCTCTCGTTTTCATTTAAAGTGCGCCGAAGCAAAACGATAATTTCAATTAATTTGCGCCCAAATTTTCGGATAAGCGTGCGCCCATGCTCCTAGGAATGCGCGCCGTTACAACTACTCGATAAAAAAACATATAAGGTATTTTCTGAAGATCTGGAATTTGTATTTTTAGAAGTTCCCTAAGTTCCAAAAAATTACTATAATAACCTAGACAAGTGGATGCACTTTCTCAAAGGAATTTCCAAAAAGGAGGTCATAAAAATGGACAACCCTAACATTCAAAAAGCGTTTGAAACTCTCGAATATATTAGTCAAAACCCCGTTGAGCGCCGAAAATACGAAGCAAGACAAAAATATCTTCATGATTTAAATACCGCTATGGAAACGCAGCGCAGGGAAGGTAAAGAAGAGGGTATCGAAATTGGAATCACTAAGGGGAAATTTGAAACAGCAAAAAAAATGAAAAGCATGGGGCTTCCTATGAATACTGTCATTGAAGTCACTGGTCTCACGGCGGATGAACTCGAAAAACTTTGAATAAAATATAATTTAGACGAACTTAAAAATTAACTATAAAACTGCCTAAATAATACTCCAAAAAGACTGCTCTAATTTAATACTTTTTTTAGGGTATTAAATGTCAATCTAATACCCTTTAAGGATATAAAGTCAAATTTTTAAACATTTTATAACCCTAAAAGGGTTTAAAATTAAAATAGAGTTGTTTTATTACCTGATAGGGTATATAATGAAGGGATGCCAATTGCGAAAGGTCTGCCGTATGTCCTTAAAATCAACTCCCAAAACAAAACGTGCTCCTCGAAGAAATCTTAAAGAAATTGAAAAATCTAACACCCCTACAGCAAAATTTGTAAGAGAAAAAAGAAAATTCCTTGGCTACACTCAATATGAATTTTCATTTCGCACGGGAGTGGGGTTGCGATTTTTAAAAGAATTAGAACTGGGAAAACAATCATTACGGATGGATAAAGTAAATCAAGTACTAAACTATTTAGGAGCCCGATTAGAACCCACTCCTTATCGCGAAGAAGTGGAACTTTGAATATGACAAGACAAGGAAAAGTTTTTAACTTTCATCATTTTGCAGGAATTATTAAAGAAACAAATGAAGGAAAATATATTTTTACCTACAATGAAGAATATTTAGCTATAAAAAATGCGGTGCCATCTGTTTTGATATTTTAAATGATCATGAGGAAGTATACCATAAATCTTGCTGCCTCGATCTCTTTGGAATTTTACAAATCCCAACCATTGAAATAAATCAAAATGATTTAGAAAAATTAGCTTTAAATATTATAAATAAACGCCTTACAATTCCTGGAGTTCAAAAAAAACTTTCTCTTCAAATTCATTTAAATGAAAAAAATTCACCTCCCCGAATGACAATTGTAGGCGCTCTTTCTGGTCAATTTATATTAAAACCACCCACTCAGGAATATCCTTTTATGCCTGAGTTAGAATGTTTAACAATGCAACTTGCTAAAATCTGTGGAATTGAAGTTGCAAAGCATGGTCTAGTTTTACTAAAAAATGATGGAATTGCTTATGTAACAAAAAGATTCGATCGTATGGACGAAGAAAAAATTGCTTGCGAAGACTTGTGTCAACTGTCAGAACTCATGACAGATCAAAAATACAAAAGTACCGCAGAAAGAACAGCAAAAATAATTAAAAAATATTCTTCTTATCCAGGCGATGACTTATTGCGCTATCTTGAAGTGACAATATTTTCATTTCTTACGGGAAATGCAGATATGCACTTAAAAAATTTCTCCTTAATTACCACGCCCAAAAATATTATTCGACTTTCTCCCGCGTACGATCTCCTTGCCACTCGCCTTCTCATTTCAGAAAAAGAAGATAGTGAGGAACTTGTTTTAAGTGTAAATGGCAAAAAATCGAATTTAAAACGAAAAGACTTTGAAATTTTATCTGAAAATATAGGAATACCAAAAAAAACATTTCAATTTATTATGAATAAATTTTTATCCAAAAAAAATGAACTATCCAAAATTATAGAAAAAAGTTTTATACCAAAAAATATGCAAAAAGAATATTTGGAAATGATTGCGGAAAGAAGTGATCGTCTTAAATTTTAATTTTATGAAAAGAAAAAATATTATTTACAGGATTAATATAATGCAAGAATATGAAATATTTTCCAAAAAAATGATTATTTTTGAAGCAAATATTTTTAATTTTAAATTCATCGAATCTTAATATTTCGAAATAATTTTTTTTATATTATTTTTAGTTAAAGGTAAATTTTTAAAATTAAGAATATAAAACTCGAATTAAATTATACTTTATATAAACCTGTCCAGTTTCTGATCACCCCCCTTATTTTACAAAATAAATTTGCTATGGAATTTAAATAAACAAACATGAGTTTTGTTTATTTACAAAGGAATTTGTTTTGGAAAATATAGAAATTTTAGATGTCAAGAATGATTATATTTTTAAAAGAATATTTGGAGAAAACGAGAATATATTTATAGATTTTGTAAATAGTATTTTAAATCAGAGTGATGACAAAAAAATAAAATCTGTTACGTTTTTAAATAATGAAATTACTAAGGATAGTCAATATGATAAAGAATCACGCTTAGACGTTCTTGCCCAACTTAACAACGGTTCCTTCCTCAATCTGGAAATGCAAATGCTCAATACCGGTGAATATGAGAAACGTTGCTTATATTATTGGGCAAAACTCTATGAACAACAATTAAGTGAAGGAAAATCTTACCGTTATTTATGCCCTTCCATTTGCATTCACGTTTTAAACTTCAATTTTTTTAAAGAAAAAGAAGAGTTTATTACCAATATAGGACTACTCGATAAAAAAACATATAGGGTATTTTCCGAAGATCTGGAATTTGTATTTTTAGAAGTTCCCAAAGTTCCAAAAAATTACTATAATAACCTAGACAAGTGGATGCACTTTCTCAAAGGAATTTCCAAAAAGGAGGTCATAAAAATGGACAACCCTAACATTCAAAAAGCGTTTGAAACTCTCGAATATATTAGTCAAAACCCCGTTGAGCGCCGAAAATACGAAGCAAGACAAAAATATCTTCATGATTTAAATACCTCTTTGGAAACGAAGTTGCTAGAAGGTATTGAAATTGGGATAACTAAGGGGAAAAATGAAGGTATCGAAATTGGGAAAACTAATGAGAAATTTGAAACAGCAAAAAAAATGAAAAGCATGGGGCTTCCTATGAATACTGTCATTGAAGTCACTGGTCTCACGGCGGATGAACTCGAAAAACTTTGAAGGCAAAGCCCAAATCTGGGCTCATTCATTTTCAATTTTAAATTCATTTTACCTAGTTCATTTCATTTTAATAATTAAATAAAATATTCTAGCATTGGGAAAATTAAAATATGACAATAAAATATATAGAAGTAGAAAAAATTCCTGAAAATCTGATAAACGATCCCATAGCTATCGCAAAATATGAAGCAAGACTAAAAAACATTTAAATAATTCGCACAAATTTTCTTCGTCTCACTAAACAGAAGGTTTAAATTTTCAAAAAAAAGACTCAACAGCATAGATATAGAAGGAAAAATAAATATAATTATATATTATTAAAAATAAAATATTTTACTTTATTTGTTGACATAAAATTTTAAATATATATTTTATATTTTGTTTTATTGATAAAAATAAAACATTGTGATTAGTTTTAAAATTCTTTTCATACTCAAAATAAATAAAAAATCAAAAGATGAACTTATTTTATTCATCAGTAAGATCGTCTATAAATAGAAAAAGATATTTATAACCAATTAACTGAATTGAATATTTTGAAATACTTAATAAAATCAGAAAAGGAAAAATATAATGTTAATTTAAGCTAAGAAAAAATTAATAAATATCTTGATCGATTTTAAAATAAAAAAGAAATTAAACTCGACGCGCATAATCTTAAAATTTCAGAAATGGAATTAAAATTAATTCCATTTCTGAATGATGAAAAATTTTATTTAAATAAAAATATTTATACTATTTCAACTTAAAAATTAAGGAATTTTCATGAAAAAAAATAAATTACTTTCTGTTTTACTTAGCATAAGTTCAGCTGCCAGTTTTTCAACGAACACATTTGCAAATGTCAATACTGAAGAGCTTAATCTTGATATCGCAAATTTAAAGGAAGATTTTAAAAAACTTCAATCGGCATTTTCTAACTTAGCAGAGAATGATTCTCAAAATTTATCACTTCATAATTTAGAATCAAAAGCAAACGAATTAGAGCGCCGCATTGTTATTGGAAATACCTCTTGCTATAATTTAAGAAAAAATCCCAAGGTAAAAACTTTTAAACCTAAAGATGATATGAATATTGAAGCGGGCGAATACTTGCTTTGCGGAGTTTTAAATACCTATGACACGTTTTTTGATAAAAATGGTTTGGATAAAATAGATTTTATTTTATTTTCAGTTGATAAAAAAGATAATACTTTAAATAAAAATGACTTATTGCGATTTTCTAAACTTGGAAATTCCGTTGTCCAAGAATTTAAAAAGTTAGCCGCTATTCAGAATGGACAATTTCATTATAGAATAATAATCCCTTCTTCTTTTTCTTCATCTTATAATTATTATTCATCTTCTTATCCTTATTCTGCTTCATATTCAATTTATAGTTCTTATTATTTACATTCTACTTATTATTCTGACCCTGATGGACTAGTTACATTATATATGCTTAATATTAATGATATTTAAAAAAGAAAATAAAAATTACAAGGAAAGGTTGGTATTGCTACCAACCCCAGAAGCTATACCCCAGGCGGCTAGAAGTTGAGATTCTTTGAATTCCTGAAAATTTGACTGCATTAATGAAATAATGCTCATCTCTAGTTTCCTTATCAAAATTTGTTTTATGCAAGCTATTTTTAATTGCCTCTTTAAATAAAAAAAAACTCATGTGATATTTTGAGTTTAAACATTTTTTCTTCACATATTTCCAATATCTTTCAATTATATTCAAATTTGGAGAGTACGAAGGAAGAAATATAAATTCGATTCCAAGTCGTGATGCACAATTTCTAACAAGTTTACAATGCTGGTACCTTGAGTTATCCAAAACAATACTTATCTTTTCTGAACCATATTGATATCTTATTTTGTGCAATATTTTGCAAGCAAATTCTGTATTAATCTTACTCTAATTTTCTATTATTATTAATTTATTAGAAATAGGATCGAATGCTCCATATACAAAA
>NZ_CP017834.1:547406-814477 GCF_001907975.1 Silvanigrella aquatica | reverse complement strand
CAAAGAAACTTTAAATCAGGGATATACAGAAAAACAAAATCTTGTATTAGCTATGCCAATATTAAAAGTTAAGGTTTTTCATATGCCCTCTTTGCGTTGCTCCTGTTGTCAGCATGTAGAAAAAGCGGCATTACCTGAAGAATTAAATCAGCAAAATAAAATTGGAAGATATCACCATTCTGCTGTTGCCACATTAGCTTCATTTCGTTATTAAAAAAAGATTTAAAGAAACAAAAAGAAATCGCTATTTTAAATTCTCAAAAAACAAATGGTATGTCGACAGCTACAAGAACAAAAAATATTACAGCTTTATTTCCTGAAGGAAAAATTGTTATTATGACTGATGCTTTATCTGCTAGCACTAAAAATGTCGACGAAAATAAAGCCGATTTTTCTTTGTGCAATGTTCATGCCAGAAGAAATTTCTATGACTTAAAAGAATATTATACTGAAAAAATTGATAAAATTCTTCTCCTATATAGAGATATTTTTCTGAATAAAAAACATAATCCTACAGAAAGATTACTTTTTCATAAAAAATATTCCTTGCCATTAATGGAAAAAATACTCCATATTTGCCAGTCTGAACTCACAGAAAAATTTGTCGAGCCAAATTCAGTATTGGCTAAAGCTTATAAATATATTATTCGACATTTCAAAAAACTGTGTGCATTCTGTGAAATAAAAAATGCGCCACTTGAAAACAACCTGAGCGAGCGAATGTTATCCAGCAATATGGATTCTACATTGTTGAATTGAACTTCTTCAAACTAACTTGTCGGAAACTCAAGATATTTTAAAAAATTTCAAATAAAAAAAAGAACCAATACATAGATAGAATTGATTCTTTTTTTTCAAATATATTCTAAATTAAAATTATTTTTTATAAATAACTGCAATTTGTGAACTGAAATTATCATTCACTGCAAATGCAGCAGAAGAGCTTCTATTTGTTGCCTTAATTGTTCCGGAAATATTTAAAGCATTTTTTATTTCATCATCAGTTCCCTTAATTTCAACTTTCCATTCTTTCTTTATTTTATCTTCTTCAATTTTTAGAGCAGCATGATTTTGGATAAATTCAAAATTGATTTTCTCAAAATCTACTTTTTCATTACTAATGCTATTATCAGATAGCAAATAGTATGCGCTTAATGTTTCAGATTTTTTGTTAGCTGAAAGCACAACATCGGAACGGAAGGTCTTAGCATCTGCGCTTAAAACAAATTTATTTATTTTAACAGGTTTTGATGCTTTAATTTTAAAGGTTTTGAAAACAGCATCATCAAATAGAGAAACAACTTTGACTTCAACTTCGTCATTTGCTTTTGCAGAAGCGAGAGCACAAACTTTATTGTCTTGAGTTAAGAAAAAGTTGGAATTCATAGGAACTTCAATTTTTACTAATTTTTCAATTTCTTCTTTAGTTGAAACTTTAGTATCTTGAGTTCCTAGCGTATATTTAAAGGAAGTTAATTCGGCACAATTTTTTGCACTATCAAACATACCGCCCACAGGTATTTCTGTTGCAGCAACTAAGTTAGGAGTGCCTTGAGCATCCACTACAGTTTTCTCAAAAGCCACAGATTTCATAGAAGGAACAGAGCCAATATAGAATGGATATTGAGACTCAATGCCACCATGTTCAATTTCCGCAACAACTGGTAAAAATTCAGTATTAAGATTATTCACAGAAATGAGCACTCTGTTATCAATCAAACCGAATTCGCTTTTAGAACCAGAGATAGTCGCATAATTGGAAGTGTTATTAAGTAATCTTGTACTCAAAAAATCGCCTACTAAATCAGACTTTTTAGTTAAATTTACTTCTGTACCATCTGTATAATCTGCAATAACATCAAATGAATGAGCTGTTTGTTTATCCAGTAAATTTGGATTAAATGAAGCGGCAGAAAGTAATTTTAATTTTTTAATAGCTGCTACGTCAACATCTACTTCAATAAAAGCACGTTTTCCTTCATAAGTTACATAGTAGCTAAGCTTGTTACCTACGACGGAATCTTTTGGAACTTTAAATGTAAAATATGATTTTAATTTTTCTTTTAATTCATCTGTATCATCATATTTAGTAACAACTTCGAGAGCAATTTCTTGTCCCTTTTCATTAAATAATTTAACGCCCTCTTTTGAAGTAAGCGCTTTAGAATTTAATTCACCTGAGTTTTTCACAAAAATTTGAAATGGCTCTGCTTCAGCACCTAAAGCAACCTTTAACTTCAAATTTGCTATAGTTGAAATAGATTCAACATTCGCTCTTTCAATTACTTTAGCTTCTGCTTTTTGAAAGTAGTCTGCACTTGCGACTGTCAAAGTCGCTTTATCGCCAATTTGAGCAGCTAATGCCGCATTCGCTTTATTATTCAAATCATGGGCACAAACTTCGGCGGTATTATGATTTAGAGTAAATTTTTCTTGTGAGTCTTTTGCTAATGCAACAGAAAGATTACCATTTAAATTCAAATGCGGAGTCACATCTTGTTGATTCCCATTACGATCTGTCATGGTTACAGTATACTTTGCACAACCCCCTAATGGGATATCACCATCAAATTTAACCATAAGATTTTTAATTGGTTGTGGAATTGTTTCTGATTTTACGATGTCTGTAGAAGCCGTTTTATTATCATCAGAAGTTTTTTTACAACCCGTGATAGCGATGCTCGCAAGACCAACACCCATTGCGGTAAGCTTTAAAGAATTATGAAGTTTCATTGTATTTTCTCCTAAAAATAACAAAACAAATGTAACCACTCAAACATAAATATTTGATATTGCAAAATAATTAATATTTTTTATTTGCAATTGAGTAACTATAGATCTAAAAAAAATTATTTGTCAAAATATATAAAAACTCATTATAATAAAATTAATTTTTACTTTAAAAATTATTTAATACAATTAATATATTTAATTATATAATTTTTTAATATTTATATAATATATTAATTTTTCTATAGATTAAGCTTTTATTTAAAAATAATTTATAAAATTTTTATTTTTTTATTTATTTCATAATTTATCTTTTAAATACTCATCAATTTAGACTTAAATTAAATAAGTAGTTAATCCGCATATAATTATTTTTATCCAATTAAAACATAGAATATTTATAAATTAATTAAATATATTTTTTTAATATTTTTCTATTTAATTTTTTTCAAATCTGTATAACATATAATACTTAGTATAAAATAAAATTATTAATTTTAAATAAATTATCTCAAATATAGTAAAGCTAATAATTTATAAAAATTTTAGACGGTTGAAAAGGAAGTAAAAATGGAAGTAAATTTTAAGAAAAAATCACAACAAACTATACCGCTAATATTATTAAACAATTTTTATATTTTATTTCATCTTTAAATATTTGAATTTTTTATACATTTGAATTGATTTGAAGCAACTTAAACTTTGATTCATTTAAGTTGCTCGGGGAGGGCTAGCAAATCGAAAGCATAGGCGTTGTTAGATTAGGCCTCCTGCTGAAGCTGCTGGATCTGCTGAAGCTGCTGGATCTGCTGAAGCTGCTGGATCTGCTGAAGCTGCTGGATCTGCTGAAGCTGCTGGATCTGCTGAAGCTGCTGGATCTGCTGAAGCTGCTGGATCTGCTGAAGCTGCTGGATATGCTGGATATGCTGGATCTGCTGAAGCTGCTGGATATGCTGGATATGCTGGATCTGCTGAAGCTGCTGAAGCTGCTGGATATGCTGAAGCTGCTGGATATGCTGAAGCTGCTGGATCTGCTGAAGCTGCTGGATCTGCTGGATATGCTGAAGCTGCTGAAGCTGCTGGATCTGCTGAAGCTGCTGAAGCTGCTGAAGCTGCTGAAGCTGCTGGATCTGCTGGATCTGCTGGATCTGCTGAAGCTGCTGGATCTGCTGAAGCTGATGGATCTGCTGAAGCTGATGGATCTGCTGAAGCTGATGGATCTGCTGAAGCTGATGGATCTGCTGAAGCTGATGGATCTGCTGAAGCTGATGGAGCTGATGGAGCTGATTCAGTTTCCTCAACCGCAGTTACTACACCGTTATTATGCTGTTCATCATAATTTTCATTTCCGTGATAATGACCATCTTTACTTCCATTAACAAGAATTTTAGCTAATATCGTTTTTCTCTTATCTAAATCAAAACTTGTAAGGGATGGATAATATTCTTTATTGAATTTTTCTAATAATGTAGCTGAGGCATTAACACTATTTAATGAACTGCTAAACTTAATATACTCATTTATATTGCCACCTGAGTAAATTACAGCATTTGGAAGTGATAGAACAATAGTTCCATCTGTTTGAGTTGTAATTGTAAATGGTGACTTGGTTGATTTTGAAGTTTCAAAAGCTAGATTTTGAATATCAGTATAACTTAAAGCATCACCAAGGGTATCGTTACTCTTCATCAAATATGGAACAATTTTTTCAGTATGTTGCGATAAATTATTATTATCTAACCTGAATTCTTTAGATAATGTTCTATCTGCGTAAGCAAAAGAAACTTTTGGAATATAAACAGCATCTACTAAATCAAGTTCCAATTCGTTACTGGAAATTAAATTTTGGAATTGTGAACGAATTTTAACATCTTTAGTGACATCCGCATCATTTGAAGCACATATGATATTTTTATTATCAAATACTGATTGAGCATTATTCCCTAAAATTTCTTTAGAACGACTCATAGAATAGTTAGAATCTAAAAATAATGGCTGCTTAGTAGAAAAGTCTAAAATGCTTGCAATATTTTCATATCCTTTAACCCTGAAATCTCCATCACTTACTTTACCAACTTGCACTGGGAACCATAATTCTGATACAGCTTTTACACAAAACTTAGCTTTTTTAGACATTGATTCAACATCTAATGGATCTCCGCCCTGAGGAAGAGTTGCTTTTGTTATCGAATTATTTAATAATGACTTAGTATACTTAGAAGTACTTTCTTCAAAATATTTATATGCTAAGCGTAATTCTGGAGTTTTATCAGAAACAATAAAGTAACGTTTGAGAGAAACCGGCTTTTTAAGAGCTAATAAGACGTCATTAGCTTCTTCATCTGCAACTAATGTTTTAATAGCTTGCTGAGGATTTGTCATTGCTGCAATATCTGCAGCAGATGGTGCAAATTCTGGTTTATATTTAATATCTACTTTTAATTCATAAAAATTATTATTTGAAGTATTAAATTCTGGAGTGTTAATTACGTCAAGATAAAAAGATTTTGCACTATTAGCCATAGGTGAATAATTTTGCATCAATGGTCTATTTGGAATTCCATTTGTTTCAAGTCTATCATATACTTTAATAGAACTCACTGGAGTGTTATTAACTTTATTAATAACAGAAAAACTTACATTAAAATGTGATGTTTCATTTTCTTTTAAATCTAAAATCGATTTTTCAGTTCCATCTGTGTATTTTGCAAAAACATTAAACTCTTGAATACCATGGACGTTTGTATGAATATTTCTTACTTCAAAAGCTGTAGCAACAGCGGGAGCGACTCTTATATGTAATTCATGAGTCAATGATAAGAGGTGACTCTCATTTGGAGTTACTTTCAATGCATATGCTTTATAATCTAAACTCTTCTCAATCCCTTTTGAGGATAAATTCCAAGATTGTGTCACTGGGTCAAATGAGAGAACATCATATACTTTCCCATCTCTGACAAGCTCTATTTTTGAAGTATTAATTTTAGTTAATTCTACGGTATTGTTATTAGCATTGTGTACTTTTCTTGTATCCTGAACCGAATCATTTCTACTTTCAAAAACTCCATAAATTTTAATTCCTGTGGCAATTTTACCTTCAGGAATGAGAAATCTTTTTTTGCTTAATTCTAGAGATGAAATTTTAGCATCACTTACACCAACTGTTTTTTGGGCAAATTCTTTACCTTTGTATCTTACCATAAGCGTAGCTTCATCAACCCATGCTATTGCTGGAGAGAATGGAGTGCTAACACCAGTATCATGATTTTTTAGTTCTTCATCTTGAGTTTTAACACAGATATGACCATTTTCTAGTTTGAACTTTGCTTGAGAAGCTGAAGATAAAACAACTTGAGCATCGCTATTATGATGATGGTGATTTTGATCATATAAAGCAGTAATATCTGTAAGGCGCTCGACACCATCTGCTCCCGTAAATGTTACGTGAAATGGAATACAATGATTTGAAGGAATTAAGCCGCCAACTTTAATTTCAACTTTGCCATCTAATAAGTCAACTATTCTTTTAGCACTAACAGATGTCTTTCCGTCAGCATCTGTAACTATTTCAGATATTGTATTAGGTTCACCCACTTTTGGAGCTGTAACAATATTACCGTTAACGTCTTTTACAGGCTCTCCTTTTTTATCAAGAACAGGAGTTGGCGCTGTTTCGGTAGTGCCAGCTTTGCCTTCGTTGCCATTACTTCCATTATTACCATCTTTACCATCTTTGGAACAACCCGTTAAAGCAATTGCGGCAATACCTGCGCTAATTGCTGTAAGTTTTAGCGATCTCTTCATTATCATAAATTTCTCCTACACTATAAAACAACAAACTACTCAGAACAAAGCCCAAATAAATATTTGGAATTGCAAAGTAACAACGCTGTTTGTTTGCAATTTTGGAAACATATCTTATTTAAAACTATATTGTCAAAATATTTTTAAAATTTTAACAAATCTCATTACATATTTTATAAACATTAATAACTACAATATCTAAAAAATGTTTATTTAATAAATTGACCAGACAGAAAAATAATTTTTGGTAATCTTTATAATTTTTTTATTCACATAAATTGGTATATAAAATAATTTTTATTTTTAATTAGTTTTAAATTATATTATATAATTCATTTGAAATTAAAAAAAAATACTTAATTCAATAATATTGGAGGTTTTATAATAAAAATTTTTATTCTGCTCTATTATAAAACAATTATTTTTATAAAATTTGATATTTCAGAGTCATATTTATAAAATTTTATAATACTGTTTTCTATTATGAAATAAAATAAAATGATTTCTCCTCTTTATCAATATAAAAATATTATAATATTGAACCTTTATTTTTTATTCTGGTAAGCAACTACTTAAAATTTTTTAGATTTTTGGATATTACGTATTGATAAAAATAAGTTTATATGCTATTTCACATTTCAACGATTTAACTTCGCAATTCAGTGAAATATAAATCAATCGCAAATCAAATAGAACCTATGTCATTTGCTGTGCATTTGTTCACTAAAATTGAAACAATTTCATAATATTTATTTCATTCGTCAAACAGTTCTTTGTCGTGCTTAAGAAAATATTTTTTAAGGGGAGAGTGTATATGGCACTTTGTACTTTCGTGAAAAAAACTGTACTTTTTTCAGCATTTGCATTATTTAATAGCAATTTATATGCAAACACTATGAATAAAAATCCTATTTCCTTAAATTCCTATGAACGAATTGTCTATTTTATACCAGACGAGAGAGGCATTATCCAAGCAAAAGTGGCGCAATCGCAGGAAGGAAATGCGACCTTAGGAGGCGTTACAGGCAGTCCTAAAGAGTTAAGCTCGTTTTCTATTACATTTACTCCGCAAACACGTGAAAATGAGACGGAATTAAAAGAGAGGGAACAATATTATATAAAATCACTTTCTCGTGGCTTTGAGGTGTGTCAATCCATTCCATTTAAAGTAACAAAATATAAAGTAGAAATATTACCTTCCCGTGTTCATTTAAAAACGGCCACACAATGTGAGTTTGGTGTTTTTAATAAAAAGAAACAGCAATTGGCGTCGTTTCATTTATTATTGAATCATACTTATAATTATTGGTGTCATTTGAAAGATGAAAATTCTACGGCCTATAAAACAGCGCGGCACATTGACAATAATTGTGCTCTTCATCATGCCAATACAAAGTACATCAGTTTAAATGGCAGAGACATAAGCGATTTAAGCCCGCTAACAGGTTTTCATAATTTAGTAGAACTCTCTTTAGAGAATAATAGAATTTCCTCTTTGCCAATAGGAATTCTAGATAATTTCAGTGAGCTCAAAAAATTGATATTAAGAAAAAATAGTATTTTCACAATTCAACCCGGCACCTTCGATAAATTAACAAAATTAAGCTGGCTTTGGTTAATGGAAAATGAAATTACACATTTGCCTCGAGGCGTGTTTGATAAGCTTGAAAATCTGGATTGGTTAAGTTTATATCAAAATAAATTAGAATACATTCCAAAAGGTTTATTAAGTAAACTAAAAAATTTAGAAGGCATGGAATTGTCATTTAATTTACTTAAGAAATTTCCGGAAGATATTTTAGAATTAAATAAATTAATAAGTTTAGAGATACACAATAATATTATAAGTGAAATTCCTATGAATGCATTTGTCAACGCGAAAAAACTTGTGAACTTATCGCTTAGTCGAAATAATTTAACAACTTTGCCCGAAAATTTATTTAAGGAAAATTCAAAACTTGTTTATTTAAAACTTGCTCATAATCAAATAACCCATTTGCCCCTAGGGATATTTGACCCCATTACAAATACGGAAGAAATTGATCTGACAGGAAACCCTATAACTATTTGGTTTTAAGGGGGAATTTTTTTATCACAAACGAACTTAATCCCCCGACTTCTAAAGGCGGGGGATATCATTGATCTGAAAAAGCCGCAGCATCAAACGGTGCAAGGTTGAAGTGACAAATGAAATTTTTATTCCAAATAAAACGAAAAAAATGCTGCTTAATAATTTTTTAAAATGAGAATATTATTTCGCACAATAAGCATTAACTTCAAAAGGTGATTTTGGCACGTAAGCAGTATCGCCTGCACCATCAACAATAAAACCAATTCAGATAATAGAGATTTTTCTAACTTCATAGAATTTGTTAAAAGTTAAAAACCAGGTCATTTTTTTACAGCACCTGGTATTTTAACGACCTATAAAATTCAAATTATTTCTTTGCAACAAGAGCATAAATTGATTTATTATAAATAAAATCATTTTCTGTTAACTTACGAGCAGACTCTTCTCCTTCAAGTTTTACATCAACAGTTCCTGGTCTAACATTAAAATATTGTTCTTGGCTCGCAAGATCATTTTGATCAGCATCAGCTACGTTGAAGAAAGGTAAAGTGGTTTTATCTTTCTTAGCGTCTTTCATTGTTTGTTCCAATTTAATTTTATTTTTTTCTGTTGGTTCTATATCAAGAACGGCAAGAGTTTCTGTAGCTACTTTAGTGTTACTTACAGTATCATCGCTCATCATATAAAAGCCATGAATTTCTTGTTTAAATTTATTTTCAGCATTGAGTAAAAACTCTTTACCACCATTGCTATTTCTAAGTGTAAACTTACTTAAAGTAATAGGAGCGGCAACAGTGACTTTAACAGCTGCTGAATTTAATAAACCTTGGAATGAAGAAGTGATGCTCAATTCTTTACCAACAGTTGCATCTTTTTTAGCACAAACGATCTTGTTTACTGTGTCAATTGCAAAATGACTTGTTTCACCTGAATAATCAAAAGAGAGATTAGCAGCATCAACAACAACATTTCCTACTTTTAGAGTAGAAACCATTTTAACGCATGCTCCTGCTAATTTCATATCATCAGAAGATGTTTTGCCTGTAGCAAAGGGAACACCGCCTTTTGCTAGAGTTGCTGGCACGTCAGCAGTATAAGTTTTTGCCGCGCTATCAAAAGATTTAAGAGCCACAGTTAGTTCAGGAAGCGCTTCAGAAACAATAAGGTCATGAGAAATAACAGTTTTCTCGCCTACTACGGCCGCATTTTGTAATTTAGGATAGAAAGGTGAAGAATTCTTCGCATTCAAAGTAATTTTTAATGTGAGTAAATCAGCTGCTGCTGTAAATTTCGCAGTATTTTGACCAACAACGACAAATTTCTTTGCATCGCCTTCTGCTGTTTTAACAATACCTTCAATAGCTTCTGTCTTACCTAGTTTTGTTACTTCAACTTTTTCAATATTTTCTTTAACAAAAGGAGCTTTAGAGCCATCGGAATAAATAGCATTCAGTTCAAGTGCCTGCTCTGCATTTGGTGCGATATGGTGCTTAATATTATGAGTATAACCTACAACAACTTTTTCAGTAACCTTAATTTTTAATTTTGCGAATACAGTAGTGGGATTAAGACCTGCATTATCTTTTGCCGTCATTTGAACTGTATATTCTGCTACTTCAGCAACTTTAGAAAGAGCCTCAACAGCTGTTAATTTAAGAACATTATTTTGAGCATCATAAACAAGAGCATTAGCTATTTCTTTATTATTATTGTCTAAAAGCTTAAACTCTGTATTTTTTGAAACTATTGCAAAATCTTTTTTAGCTGAATTTGTTGCTTTGACTGTGAATGCTAAATCTTTAGGAGTAGAAGCACCAGCGGGAATGTCAATGGAAGTGTATTGCGTGCCATCAGCTTTTGTAAGCGCCACTGACTTTAATGTTGCATCTGTTACGTTAACTTCTTTAGTAACCGATTGCCCTTTATACTTCAGCTCAACTTTTACTTTATCATCCTTAGTTGCTACTGCGAAATTATTGATGTTAGCCGCTTTAGCTTCAGCATCTGTTAAAGCACAAATTTCTCCATTGGAAACTTTAAATTTGTTGTTGGAAGTGCCCACTAAGGAAACAGAAATATCGGATTGTGGAACGGCATTACCATCTTCCCCTTTAAGATCTATAGAATAGGAAGTACATGAATTGAGGGGAAGATCATTTGCTTTAAAAGCCAACTGCGTTTCTACATCGGTACTTTTTGGAGTAGTGCCATCATTAGAATTGTCTTTACAACCTGTAATAGCAACAGCAATAAGGCTTGCACCAAGCATAGTCAGTTTCAACGATTTTTTAATTGTCATATATAATCCCCTAATGATTAATGGAAATAGAAATTTAAAATCGCACTAAAGTTACTTTGCCTCCCAAAATCACTCCCGTGCAACTTTGCTACTGTAGATCGCATAAAAACAATTTGTCAAAATTTTTTAATAATAATATTTAAAAAAAATTATTTTACTAAATTAAATTAATAGCAATAATAGTAAATGTATTAAAATATTTTTTGGTTATCTTTATAACTAATTAAAATAAGTATGATTTTTTAGTCATAAAATGTAACTTCGCAATTATTTTTATAATGTAAAATAAAATTTATAAATATAAAATTGAATAATTATTTTAATATATTATAGTTCATATACATTTCAAAAAAGTTATCCAGAAAAAATTTTACAGTTGTCGAATGACGTGTAAAATAATAAATAAAATTCAATTTTATTCAATACTAAAAATTGTTATCATAAAAAAATTATCTAAAAAATTTGTGATTAAAATTTTTTAAATATAAGGCGTTAAATAATTTGTAATTTGCTGCGCTTGCGTCCCACCTGCGGATCCCGAAACGCCACTTGTTAAAGAAGAAATAGCCTGATTCAAAACACTGCTATTCACTCCTGTTAAGGAATTCACATTAGTAATTGTAGAAAAAATTTGTGTTGCTTGTGCGGCAGAAATGGTACCACCTGCTTGTAATATTGCTAAAGAACTTTGCATTTGTAAAAACAAATAAATGCTTAATAAAAGTTGCTGTTGCAATTGCATATCGCTGGTCATACTGGCAGCAGGAATTGTTGCCATTGTATTTGTCGCAAGAACCATTTGCGCTAAAACTGTAGCTGTAGGAGATGGCAACAAGGAAGCAGAAAAAGAAATCGGGTTTGAACTGGCTGTAGACAAGGAAGAACTTGTCGAAGCATTCAACAAAATATTTAATAAAATAACGCCACCTTCCGCAGCATAACACGCCGCAAGTAAAGAAACAGCGGTATAATTTGTAGAATTCGAACTGATGATAGATTGAAGCTTTGATTGCGCGTCGGCATAATTGCCATTTTGCATATCAACTTGCGCTTGTTCTTGGGTACTTTGCTGTGTGGAAAGTGAAGAGAGAATATTACCACTGCATGAGACATTTATAAAACTAAAGATGATAACAACTATCGTAAATGAATTTTGCTTTTTCTTCATATTTCAAATCCCAGCGATGCAAAATATATTTTTCGTGCAGCCAATCCCGATTGGTTGGCACCATCTTTGGTATAGCTTCCCGCCTCAATACGAAAAATGTATAAGTTTAATACCATTCCGTAAGAGGGCCATCCCTGTAAATAACCAGCAGAAAACCCTACGTAACGCGTCAATAATAATTTACAACCCATATATATTTTTTTAGGTAAATCTTCCCCATAAACATCGGTAATATCGCGGTAATCCAAAGCACAATGCAAGGCATTTGTCATATCATGCAAAGCAAATCCTACACCCGCATTGTATGTTTGCAGCCAAGGTGGAACACCTCCCGTAAATGCCGTGTTACCTAAATCTTCGACAACACCAGCGACTCTCATGTCGAAATATTTTGTACGATTTTGCAAAGTAACACCTACATTTGTTGAAACGCCACTTCCTTTTTTTAAAGCATTTGTTATTTTTTGAGTCGCCTGAGTGGGATCTGTTACGTCACTTACCGATAAATTTGTATTTACTTCGGTATTGTAAACATATTTAGGACCAACACCCACGGCTAAATAATCACCCAATGATGTGCTAAATGTGCTTGCCACTCCCGCGACCCCGTTATTTTTTACCTCTAAAACAGGAAGACCCATGGTACCAAACTCTTGTCCATTTAAATCCAGCTTATTTGTCGCGAAACCAGCAACTCCAAAGTGAGAGGTAAGAGCACCAACAACAGTATCTAATTGCCCATATATTGGTTTTTTAAATGTATCTTCTAAAAGAGTTTTAAGAACCGAATTAGAAGAAGGATTGCTTGCCGCTTGAATGACATCTTGTCCGGCAGCAAGAGCACCTTCGCCAACACTGACCTTATTGACATAAAAAATCGATCGAAAAACTCCGTCACCAAAAGCGGGCAAACTGGGATTTGAAAACATCACACCTTCTTGTGTAGCACGTGTGAGCGTAGCTCCTCCGCTAGCAAGATCAAAAGGGTTTTGATAAATTGGTGCTGATTTTTTTAAACTTGATGTATCATCTGCAAATCCAGTTAAGGAAACAAATAAAGTAGCTAAAGCACAAATGATGTCATGCAATAGAAACAAATTATTCTTCCGTTTAAAAAAAGAGACATTCATAATTTGAGAAATTTTTCCTATTTGCATTTATGACATGATTGTCCAATTGAAACATCGGACGTTAACGAAACAAAGTGAGAAAAGGGAAATAAAAATGACAAAAAAGAAACAACAATTCAAAAATAGAAGTCCGCATGCCACCATTGTTCCTTACAAGGAAATTTCTCCAAAATTAGACAATTCAGTTTTTTTAGCTGATGGCGCGCGAGTTGTGGGTGATGTCGTGATGGAAAAAAACGGAAGTGTTTGGTTTAATGCTGTGGTGCGTGGTGATGTTCATAGTATTTATATTGGAGAAAATACAAATATTCAGGATAATGCTTTGATTCACTGCACGTTTAAAAAATTTCCTACAAAAATTGGTAAAAATGTAAGCATTGGTCATTTGGCGATTGTGCATGGCTGCACCATAGAAAATGGATGTCTTATTGGCATGGGAGCTATTATTATGGATGATGCCGTGATTGGTGAGGATTCGATAGTAGGCGCTGGAAGTATCGTAACCCAAGGAGTAAAAATACCGCCACGTAGTTTAGTTATTGGATCTCCAGCAAAAGTCATTAGACAGGTGACTGATAAAGAAGTTGAAGGTATTCTTGCCACCACACTTCGTTACCTTGAATATGCTAAAGGCTTTGATTTTACAGTAGGATAATTTTTTAAGGATTTTACATATGGATAAATTGCTTCCTAGTAAATTAGGAAAATTAAAAATAATTTGTTCCCTTCCTTTATTTTCAGATTCTATTTGCATAAAAAAACAATCTGCCGCAGAACATGGTTATACTCAAATTATTTTAAGTATGATTTTAGCTTCGCATTTAAATTTATCCGCTTCAGAAAAGTGTGAACTTATTGAACTAGCCATATTTGCAGAATTACCTAAAGCTTTATTAGGAGATCCCAGTTATCATTTGAGACAAAAACATCCTGAAGTAAAAGAATTGTACGATAAAATTAGAGGCAAAATTTGGAAAGAAACAGAACTTTCTTTTGGTATAGAAACAACACGATCAGCTGATTTATATGGTTTACATGAATTAATAGATTCTTTTGCTTCTATGCTATTTATTGAAAAAGAATGTTTACTTGGCAATCAATTTTTTGCTGGTGAGCGTTATAAAACATTTTATGATAAAAAAAGAAAACAAGCTTTAGCAGGTGACAATTTATCTAAAACTCACCCTTGTATGCTCTTAAATACAAACTCAGAGTCCCCTGTTTTTGAGCATGAAACTAAAATAAATTGGAAACAGGCTATCGATCTCTTAGATGAAATATTTGAAGAGACAAATAAAGCTCGTGTAGAAAATGGAATTGCAGGTTATTCTTCCACCTTTTTGGGAATGGTTGAAAAACTAAAGGAACACTACCGTTACAAGGGATGGAATTATCACTATCAAGAGAGTGTGGGCGAGCACACTTTTCAAGTGGTCTTTTTATGCCGCCTTTTAGCAACCAAACTCAATCTGCCCGAAAAATTCCGTATCTCTCTTTACAATGCAGCTGCCTTGCATGACCTTGCCGAAGCTTACGCAAGCGATGTCGTCTATCCTATTAAAATAAGAGAAAAAGAAATCTCAACCCTGCACCAGCGCATTGAAAAAGATGTGATTGATGACATTTGTCGTCGTTTTCAGCTCTCTTGGCCTACAGACAAACATCTCCTTGCTATTGTTGATATTTGTGACCGCTTTTCTAGCCAAATTTACTTTGATAGAGAACAACGCAGCGGCAATAGTCATTTCAATGTCCCCAACTCCTCTATGGAGATTGTCAGAGACATTTACCAGAAAGATTATCCTGAAATATTTCAATATCTTGACGATATTTGGCTAGAATACGTCACGAGCCTTTAGAGAAAATGCCTGTTTTTTTCACAATAATAACCTCATATTTTTTGAGTAAACCCCTTGCCAAGACTCTTTAGAAGCGTTATAGCTTGCTCCTCCTCATGAGGTGCTGTGGCGGAGCGGCTACGCAAACGATTGCAAATCGTTTTCACATCGGTTCAAATCCGATCGGCACCTCCAATTTATAGAACTTACGACTCTATTTTAAAATTCCTTTTTTCAGTGAATATAAGAATCAATTTTGTTTTTAGAAACAAAGTCACTTATTGCCAAAAATATCTATAAAAATATAAATAAAAACTTTTTACATATTTTATAAGTAAATTATTAAAAAATAATATAATATTAAATTTGTTTTTTTGTTTTGAATTATTACGCAAACTGCAAAGAATTATTGCAGTTTATATATAACATGGAGGTTATATAGATATCATGGTATTTTTTCAAAATCTTTCAAATATAAAGCAAAGGCATTTTAAAAATCCACAAGCAGCCGAACTGAGATCAACCCAAGGCAAACCAAAGGAGCCTCAGGAGCAGAGCATTCCCATTTCCTTATCCCTAGTTAAATTGTTTTATCAATTCATTAAAGAAAATTGTTTTCCCTATGGAAATATAGAAATATTTAAAGGCTACTTTGAAGAGTGTTCCGTAAAATATCAGGAAAGTCTTGCGAATAATCCACTGGACACATCCCATATTAATCTATCAGATTTTATTTTGAATAGCGTTGAAAACCATTCTTTCAAAAATAGAGAAAAAATTGAAGAACGTGAAATATTAGAAAAAAGCTATGAAATTGATAGCAAGCACAATGGAAAAATGGATTTTCTAAATGACTTAGATATTGATTTTCAAAAAATTTCTCTTTTTAAAAGCTTTAGCTATTTTTATATTATTCAAGATAATTCAGAGAGTAAAAACACTTATGGCATTTATATTTATTCACGCTTTGGTAAAACATCATTAATATTTTATAATCCCCTCACAAAAATTGAAGAATTTAAAGAAAATGACATTGATCGCTTTAAAGAAGATTTTAAGACTATCATTCAGGATTACGAAGATAAATTTTTTACTAACCGCACGAAACTTGAGCACGGTAAAAATAAAAGCAAAAATAATATTGAAAAAGAAGATTTATTAGCCATAATTTACAATTCTTCAAAAAAATACATGGAATATATTCAGAATAAAAAATATAGAATAATACCAATTATAATAAAAGAAGAATATTTATTTTGCAAAGAAATTGTTGATAAAATTGAATCACGATTTGAAACAGTTGTTATTAATAGTTTTTTCGCAAATTTTTCAAAAGTTATCCAAAAAATGAGGAAAACATCTGATGTATTTGAAGAAAAAAGTTTTTGGATTTTTTTCCTAATGCACTATTTGACTTATAACGATAGTTTAGCCCAATTAAAGTTAAGTGAACTAAATTCCTTTTTAGAACAGGATAAAAACCTAAATCGCTACCATATTTTTGATTTTGTCATTAGCTACTTCAATAAAAAGTTTCATTCTCCACGCATCCCTTCAAAAAATACGATTTGCCTCATACTTATAGAAGTTTATAAACAAATTGCTTCATCAAAATATAGAATTCCATTTTATAATGAAATAAATCCATTTCAATTAAATATGAAACAAAATGAAATTGTTAAAATATTTTTTAATAATTTTCAACATGATGATATACTCACGATTGTGGAATGGAATTCACAAAATATTGTATACAACGAACGATTTATATCAAAAAGATTCAATGGTACATACATTCCACTTATCGGCTTAAGCTTCATAGGAAAAACACAAATCCCCCCCCTAGTTCCTGAAAATCCAACTAAAAATCAACTAGAAAATCACTTCTTATCAGCAACTGATAGCTTTGATACAAATTTTAGAAAATTTTGCTTAAGCTTTTGTAATCATAAAAATGTGTTTAGCCTTGGAAATTATATTCAATTAGAATTCAATAAAATGGGCTCTTTTATTATTGATTTAAAAGAAAATAAGTATATTTTTATTCATAAAATATGCCCAAATGTTTATGATTTTATGGTTGTATTTAACATTCAAGAAATATATGAAAATTTTAAAACTAAAAAACTAAAAAATCCCATTCAATTAGGCTATGTATTTACACTTGTTATTAAAAATGATGAATTTTTTATTAAAAACTTCAACATTGGTTATCTCAATAAAACAATAAATGATAGATTTTCTGAACAAATGAAATTAAAAATAATTGAAATATTAATTGACGAAAAAATATACAATATAATAGATATTAAGAAATTAAATAATAAAATTAACTATATTATTTAATTTCTTAAGCAAATAAATAATTCAAAAATTTTCTGTTAAAAATTGACGAATATAAACATCGGAACGCTTATCCGCAGAATAACTGTAAGAAGTCATATTATTTTCTTCAGCTTCTGCATTGCTAAAAGCATGTTTACAATTTCCAAAAGATATAAAAGTATAATCAGCATGACATCCCTGCATCTCTTCGTTAAATGATTTAATATCTTGATCTGACACCAAAGGATCTTGTGCACCATGTAAAACTAATAATTTTGGCATTTTTTTATTGGCAGAAACACGAATATGACTTGTCAATAAACCATGCAATGAAATGGCGCCTGTTAATCCTTCACCAATGCGCGCAAGCATTAATGAAGATGCACCACCAAAACAATATCCAATACTAAATAATTTATTTTGATTCACATGAAGATTTTTTTTAAGCAATTCAAAAGGAGTCACAATACGATTTTTATATACCGCATTATCCTTAATAACTGAATTCATTAATCTGCCCGAATCCTCAAAAGTTTTTCCACATTGTTGATTTCCATACATGTCCGCTACTAAAACAACAGCTCCCATATTCGCTAATTTTTCAGCTGTTTTTTTTTGTCTTTCCGTCACTCCCCAAAAATCGGTATAAAAAATAATTCCTGGTAACTTAGCACCTTGGGCATTAGGTTCCACCAAATAGCCTCGACATAAAGTATCATCGACGCGATATTCAATATCCATTGTTTTCATACGCAATCTCCAAGAGGGTGTTGACATTCTCCCCTCCATGAATGAAGGGGATTCCTTAGATACAAAAGAAAAACTAGCTAGAATTTTTCTTCGTACGAGTCGGCCTATCATGCCCGATAGGGAACATGTTCTTGTATGCATTGAGTATGTTTATACTCGCATTTACATCACGATCATGGATCGTATTGCACTTTTCACAAGTCCATGTCCTTACTCCAAGCCCGATCCGTGGTAGTATTTCACTACACTTTGAGCACGTCCGAGTTGAATCTCTTTCTGAAATTTCTTTGTATATTGAAGCAGCTCTAACGGCTTTGTACTTCAACATATTTTTAAACATCCCTATTCCTGAATCGAGTGATATTCCTGATAGCTTTTTATTACGATTCATGAATTTACAAGGAACATCACCTACAACAATAAGAGAACATTTTTTAACAAGTTTTGTAGATTCTTTATGCAAATAGTCTTGCCTTATATTAGCAACTTTTACATGTAGTTTTCTTTCTTGTTTTGCTTTTGGAAGAGAGTGATATTTTTTACTTTTAGATTGCTTTCTTTGTGCAAACTTTTGGCATCTTTTTAAATACCGCATTTTTGCTAAAGCATTTTTTCTTAAATTTGGCCTTTCTATCTTTTCGCCATTAGAACAAGTAGCGAGGGTTTTAATTCCAATATCGATACCAATTTTTTTATCATCATCTCTCTTAATTCCTATTTGCTCACTTTCAAAAGAAACATTTAAATACCAATGCCCAATTTTATCTTGGCAAAATGAGCCTGTTTTTATTTTTGCATCTTCTGGTAGCTCTCTTGAATTCCAAAAAGAAAATTCATTTTTATTATAGGATATTTTTCCATTATTTATTTTAATTGCAGATGATTTAAATGGTACCCAGCCGAGTGATTTTTTACCACGCCAACGCAAGAGTGTTTTAAATTGTTTTCTACGTGTGATGTATTCTTCGGATACAAATTGAACGGTTTGTGAATGCAATTCCAATTCTTTTGAGCTTCCACTCACGAGATTATTCATTTCAAATTTTGTTAAAAAGTAAGGAATAGAAATTTTGTCACCCGATTTTTTATCATCTATTAACTTAACGGATTTATTTTTAAGAGCCTCCTGTTGAGTTTGTTTGCAAAAATTCCATACCATATTTACAGAACGAGACATTTGAGAGAGCACTCTATTCGCTTTACCTGAATCTTTAATTCTGTAGTGATATGTTGTTATCAAATCTTGCAAACCCCTTTAACTTAAAAAAAAAGTATACAAAAAAGTTACAAGTAAAGCCAACTTTCGACAAGCAAAAATTCCTATCGTCTTTTTGCATGCCTCGTCAGGCTTTCACTTAAACCTTGCACCGTTTGGTGCTGCGGTCTTTTCAGCTCGCTTATATCCTCGCTCTGAAGAACGAGGTCTTACGCTCGGTGTGATAAAAAAATATTTATTCAGAAAATATCAAACAAATTTGAAATCGATTATTTCGTATTCACGAATACCAGCAGGCGCTTCAACAACTGCAATTTCTCCTTTTTGTTTATTTAACAACTCCTGACCCAAGGGCGACTTCCAACTTATTTTTTTTAATGTTAAATTGGCCTCATCTTCTCCTACAATTTGATAAACCACTTTTTTACCATCTGTATTTTCCAGAGTAACGGTGGCACCAAATAAAATTTTGTTTCCTTGTTGTTCCTTTGGATTGATAATGCGCGCTGCGGAAATGCGCTTATCTAAAAATCGCAATCTTCTATCAATTTCTCGTAAACGCTTTTTGCCGTATTGATATTCTGCATTTTCAGATCGATCACCCAACTTTGCCGCCGCCGACACTTCCTGTACAACCAACGGACGTTCTTTTTTAGAAAGCTCATGAAATTCGTCGACGAGTATTTTATAGCCCTGTGGGGTTATTAAATTTGTCTGTTTTATCTGCTGATTTTCAGAGTTTTCAACTTTTTTAAGACTGATCATAAATTTTACACTTTACTTATTTTGAGATTTTATCTCAATTCTCGCCTGCGTTTCCTTACGGAAACTTGGCTTTTTCAGTTCACATTCTTCCTCTTGATGAATCAAGTGGGTTTCTGCTCAGTTGGGCTAAAATACTTTTCCAACCTTTTAAACGAACTTCCTTTATCATTAATCTCTTCTCCCAATCTCACAAAAAACAAAAAGCCCCTAAAAGAAAACTTTCAGGGGCTTTTTTATCATAAATTTCGATTTAAAGCGAAATGACTATGATTACTCGATGCATTTACCAACAGCTCCAGAACCAACTGTACGGCCGCCTTCACGGATCGCAAAGCGGAGACCTGGTTCCATCGCAACAGGAGTAATGAGTTCAACAGTGATTTCAACGTTATCACCAGGAACAACCATTTCGACGTTAGCTGGAAGATCAACAACACCAGTCACGTCTGTTGTACGGAAGTAAAATTGAGGACGGTAGCCTTTGAAGAAAGGTTTATGGCGTCCGCCTTCGTCCTTATTAAGAACGTAGATTTGAGCAGTAAACTTCTTGAAAGGTTTGATAGAGCCTGGCTTAGAAAGAACTTGGCCGCGCTCAACGTCTTCACGTTTTGTACCGCGGAGAAGAACACCAACGTTATCACCAGCTTGACCTTGGTCGAGAACCTTACGGAACATTTCAACACCAGTACAAATGGTTTTAGTTGTAGGCTTGATACCAACGATTTCAAGCTCTTCACCAACTTTACAGATACCTTGTTCAATACGGCCAGTACATACAGTACCGCGACCTGAAATTGAGAAGACATCTTCAATTGGCATAAGGAAAGGTTTGTCAACAGGGCGTGGTGGCTCTTGAATGAAGGAGTCCACAGCGTCCATAAGCTCAACAATGCATTTTGAAGCTTTTTCGTCTGCTGGATTTTGAAGTGCGCCAAGAGCAGCACCGCGAATAACAGGAGTGTCGTCACCAGGGAAGCTGTACTTAGTTAAAAGTTCACGAATTTCCATTTCAACGAGATCTGTTAATTCAGGGTCAGCAATGTCGCATTTATTTAAGAATACAACGATGTAAGGAACGTTCACCTGACGAGCAAGCAAGATGTGCTCACGAGTTTGTGGCATGGGACCATCAGTCGCAGCACAAACAAGGATAGCACCGTCCATTTGCGCAGCACCCGTAATCATGTTTTTTACGTAGTCCGCGTGACCAGGACAGTCAACGTGTGCATAGTGACGGTTAGCAGTTTCATACTCGATGTGGGAAGCGTTGATGGTAATACCACGAGCTTTCTCTTCTGGCGCTTTGTCGATTTCGTCGAATTTAGTAGCAACTTTACCTTGACGTGTTGAAAGAACAGCAGAAATAGCAGCTGTAAGAGTGGTCTTACCGTGGTCAACGTGACCAATGGTACCGATATTCATATGAGGCTTGGAGCGCTCAAATTTTTCCTTTGCCACGGTATAATCCTCCAGTGTAGGCAATATAAATGAAAAAACAAACAAAAAAATCATGTGTAGGATAAGCACAGATGAAACATCTTGTAAAGAGGTTCATGCTCCTGTGAAGGGCATAGATACAAACATTCCAAACAAAATGCAATAATCTTTTAAGATGTATTTACAAATTTTTAAAGAGCGGAACGCTTCATTTTAGTACAACATTTTTTATACTCTAAGAGTTTGTTATTATGGATAAATAATTCAATTTGGCGAATCATTCTCAAGACTAATTAGTTCTTCGAGAATACTTTCATTGTCTTCAGCCCGTGTTCTCTTTAGCCTTTCACGAAACTCATTGTAACGATATTCTCCATCCGGTAATTCAAAAGAAAACTCACCCAATGACAAATATCTCTGTGCTTCATAAAAATCTGTAAAGAGGAGGCGTTTTTCAGTAATGACAGGGGCTTTAATAGGAAAAGTAAACTCGAGGGGAATGATTTTCAGAGCGCGCAGAGCTGCTAAAATACATATGCCTATAATGACGCCCACTAAGGTGTTTGTCTGCAGTCCTCTAATTTCTAAAAGATAGGGAACTAATATAAAAATAAAGGCACCAGATAAACCCTGAATAGCAACATAAGTTAAAACATAAGTTGAATCATCTTCCCAATTTTTAAAATCAACAGGTAGCAATAAAAATAGAGCCTGAACAATAGCACCGATGAACACGCCAACATAGGCCAGTATCAGTTCGACAGTTTGAATGAGCATAAATGTCTCCCGTAGCATGAAGCAGGAGACTCATCGGAAATTGATTTTCATAGATTGGAGGAAAAGATTTTCCGGGTTATAAGCTGGGTTTGGCTAAGGTGCACTTTCCCTTTAGAGTTTACCAGTACATTATATGAGGTTACAAATGAAAGTTTATACCATTCCTTTTTGCCCATACTGTTTTCGTGTAAAATTATTAACAAGTGAAAAAAAAATTCCAAGCTCACAAATTCAATATGATGAAATTGATTTAAAAAATGCTCCCGAAGAACTCAAGATTATCAATCCTAATCTTACTGTTCCAACAATGGTTCTTGAAAAAAATAAAGGCTTTCCTGAAAGTTTAATTATAATGGAATACATTGATAAATTAAACTTAAGTGAGGAAAAATTATTTGGAAATAATGACAAAGAAATAGCTCAAAATAAAGTTCTTATAGAACACATATCACAAGAAGTAACTTCCCTGCTACTCAGCTGTTTATTTGCGAAAGGCAGTGAAATGAAGTTGCGCCAAGCACTGGAAAAACTTCCTCAAGCATTTGAAAAAATGGACATTTTATTAGAGCAAGCGCAAGGAAGTTATTTTGGCGGCACAAAGCTCAATGCTGTCGACATGAGTTTTGCTCCTTTTCTTTGTTATTATTTAGTCGCGCAGGAAATATATCCAAGGCTAAAATTGCCTCAGGAAAGTTCAAAAACCGGAATATATTTTAAAAATATAAAAGAAAATAAGTATGTTCAGGAAGTCATTTTAAATAAAAAAGGATTTAAAGACCATATTCAAACAATGATTTCTGAACCAGAATATATCACAACAATAAAAAAATCTTCTCGAATTTTAGTTGAAGATATTGAAAAAGAAGTTAAGATTTTAAACGACAAAATTTCTTCTAAAATTCAGAATAAAAACCCTATTTTTTGGAAAATAAATAAAAACGAAAAAGGGCCTTTTATTGAAACAACTGTTACTTTTAAAAACTATGATGAAGCTTTGAAGTCTGTAAATAAAATTTGTGATTTACAGGAAACTTCAGATCATCATTCAAATTTTATCCTTGATAATTTGAGTCAAATTAAAGTAGAAGTATGTACGCATCAACCAAAATGGGGAGTGACTGCCATGGATTTTGCTTTTGCAGAAGCGCTTTCTCTCCACGTATTAAGTTAAAGGAATAATGATTATGTCAGAAATTAAAAAGACATTTTTAGCATTTATTGGCGGAAGTGGTTTATATGATCTTCCCGGAATTGAAAATGTAGAAGAGCAAGAAATTGCGACCCCTTTTGGTTGCCCCTCCGATAAAATCATTACAGGAAAAATTGAGGGAAAACCCATTGCTTTTTTACCACGCCATGGCAAAGGTCATCGCTTTTTACCCTCAGAAGTGAATTACAGAGCAAATATTTATGCACTTAAGAAATTAGGTGTTACGCATATTGTCAGCGTCAGCGCTGTAGGCGGCTTACAAGAAAAAACAGCTCCAGGAACTGCTGTCATTCCTACACAAATTATTGATAAAACCAACGGCACAAGACAACGTACATTTTTCGGCAATGGTGTTGTCGGACATGTCAGTTTCGCTGATCCCTACTGTCCTGAACTTCAAAAACATATTGCCAAAGCCTGCGAACAAGAAAAAGTAACAACCCACCTTGGTGGTGCTTTAGTTTGTATTGAAGGCCCCCGTTTCAGCAGCCGCGCGGAAAGTCACAGTTACAGACGTGAAGAAGCGTCCATCATTGGAATGACAGCAATGCCAGAAGCTATTTTAGCACGGGAAGCAGAAATCGCTTATGCGACACTTGCTTTTGTCACCGACTACGACTGCTGGCGCGAAGAAACAGAAGCCGTCACAGTGGAAGCCGTGATGGCAGTATTAAGTAAAAATGTCGAAGCCTCAAAACGTATTGCCAAAGCAATACATAAGTCTTTACCAATGGAATCAAGCAATTCTATATTTAGCGCTGCGGCAAATTCTATTATGACAAATCCTTCTTTAATTCCTGCAGAAACCAAAAGAAATCTTGAGTTACTTTATGGAAAATATTGGAAATAATATTTATAAATTAAGGACAAAAATGAGCCAAAACTTAGAAGCAATACGCTATAAAAATAATAAGCTTGAAATATTAAATCAACTTTTGTTACCTGATTTGTTTACTTATGAAGATTGCTCCTCTGCAACACAGGGCTGGGAAGCCATTCATACAATGAAAGTCCGAGGCGCACCTGCCATCGCTATTACCGCAGCCCTTTCTTTGGCCTGTGAATTATATAACCTCGAAGATCAATTTAATTTGCAATCATTAAAAAAATATATTTTTGATAAATTAGATTATCTTTGTACCAGTAGACCCACCGCTGTTAACTTATTTAGAATGTGCGATGAAATGAAATTTATTATTGAAAAAGAATGTCTTTCTCATGAAAATAAAAATCTCACAGCGCAGTATTTAAAAAATATATTCATTGAAAATGCAGAAAAATTGCTTGTAAAAGACATTCAAGACAATATGGCAATTGGACGTTTTGGTGCTGAATGCTTTGCGGCATCAAAAAAAGTTAAAATATTAACACATTGTAATACCGGCTCCTTAGCCACTTCGGGATATGGAACAGCATTGGGAATTATTCGTTTCCTTCATGCACAAAATAAACTAGAGCATGCCTTTGCAACAGAAACTCGTCCCTATAATCAAGGGGCGCGCCTTACAGCATTTGAACTTGTTTTTGAAAAAATTCCTGCCACATTAATTACCGATTCCATGGCTTCTTTTTTAATGAAAGAAAAAGGAATTGATGGTGTGATTGTAGGTGCCGATAGAGTTGTTGCCAATGGAGACACCGCCAACAAAATAGGAACTTATCAACTTGCTATTGCCGCAGCTTACCATAATATTCCCTTTTATGTTGCCGCTCCTATAACATCTATCGATTGTTCTAAATTAAGTGGTGCCGAAATACACATTGAAGAACGTCCTAAACAAGAATTAACACATATCAACGGTGTCCAAATTGCAGCGAAAGGCATTGATGTTTGGAATCCCTCATTTGACATCACTCCTGGAATACTCATTACAGGCATTGTAACCGAATGGGGAGTTATACCTAAAAATAATAAGGGCGAATTCAACGTAAAAGAATTTTTGCTAAAGAAACAAAATTTAAATTAACAGAATAAATTGAATTTTGATTCACAATGAAAGAAAATTATTATGGTTTCATTTATTAAGAACAAAGAACTTCTTTCGCCTCTTGGCAATGAGCCACATGCTTTTGCAAAATTTAGATTTGACGCAAACATGTATCCCTCAAGTCTTATTGAAGAAATTGCCATAGGGCAGTCCTTAGGAGCTTGGGAAGAAAAGTATGTTGATCCTAAAATATTAAAAGAAAAAGTCGCTAAAATTGTTACCTTTGAAACAAATGATTACTACCATGAAGCCACTCTCGCTTTTCCAAAACAAATTTGGCACGGTAAATTATCCTGGTTACTTGCCATTTTATTTGGAAAAATGAGCTTTTATGAAGGAGTTCAACTGAATTCCGTTTGGTTTTCATCAGATTGTTTTGATAATAATCAACTTATGGGTCCCAAATTTAATCCCGATTCCTTAAGATGCTTGGTGGGAGCAAATGCTCATCAACCGCTTTTAATGGGCATTTTAAAACCCAATGTTGCTATGGATGCTGAGAAAATCGCGGAACTCTATTTTGAAGCTGCAGATGCCGGAGTGCATTTATTAAAAGACGACGAAATCCGTCACGATATTTCAATTAATCATGTCCTTAAAAGAGTGGAAGCAGTTGCAGAAATTTCAAGTAAACAAAATTTAAAATGTCTTTATGCCGTTCACCTTCAAATTGATTCCACTTGTTACTTAAATCACGCCCAATCTCTGATAGATGCAGGTGCACAAGCACTTTTAGTAAACACTTGGACTTCGGGTTTAGATGCCCTCCAAGAATTAAGAAAAGCAGTCCAAGTGCCTATTATGTCGCATCCCTCTCTTGTGGGTGCTTTTGGACTAAGAGAAAAGACAGCGACAATTCATCCGCGCGTTACCTTAGCTCAATTGATTCGCGCAGCAGGTGCTGATTTAAGTCTATTTCCAAGTCCTTATGGCAAACTGGGACTTGAAAAATCAATTGCTCTTGAAATTGCAAACAGTTGTTTAATACAAAATAAAAACTGGCTCATTCACGCCACCATGCCTGTGCCGAGTGCCGGTATTAAACCCGAGCATGCACCGTTGGCAAAAAAAGATTTTGGCAACGATTTTGTTTTAAATGCTGGAACAGGAATTTTTTCCGACTCCATTGGAATTAAAAATAGTATTAAATTATTTAGAGAAGAACTAGATAAAAAATGAGAACATACAGACGCATCATTAAAGACTCTTCATTTTTGCCTTTGTCACTTTATGAAATGAATTCCTTAAATCATTTGTGTGATGCTGCAAAAAGATTAGACAATAGAAACGCAATACCTGCTACGAGTAGTAACTTTAGCGTTCGAGCAAAAGACAATAATTTTTTTATAACGAAATCGGGTTTACATAAAAGAAATTTAAAACCAAACCACTTTATTCGTGTCCATTTAAATGGGAAGCCAGTTCACCCCTTATCTCCCAAACCAAGTGATGAAACACTTTTACACGCTCTGATTTATAAAAATTTTTCACAAGCTCAAGCTATTTTGCATTGCCACGCACCGGAATTGGAATTTGTTAACTTAGAAAAGTCGCAAATTGTAAAACCTGTTCATGAGGCCACAAATATTTCTGATATCAAATTTGGTTTTTTCAAATTAGAAGGACACGAAATTTTAAAAGCACTTGGATTTAAATCACATTTAGAACATTATTATTTGCCTGTGATAGAAAACAATCAAAACATGGAAAAACTTTCCACAATCATAGAACAAAACTTTTTTGCCTACCAGCAAAAATTGCCTTATTGCGCCTTTTTACTTGAAAAACATGGCATATATTGCTTTGGTAATTCAGTACATCAAGCAGAATTAAGACTCGAAGCTATTTTGCATCTTTTAACTACACTAAAGTAGTAATTTAAAAATCCGAAATTACAAAAGAATACTTGTAAATTTAAAAACCCTCAATTTTTAAAGTGGGATTTTATGTTTAAGCGAGAACAATTTAAAAATTTTAGATTTTCTTTAACTCTTAAAATAGCCTTAGCTCTTATGACTATTATCATAATTGTTATGGGCATAAATACATTTTTAGACATAAAAGAAACAAAGTCAAAAATGGAAGAATATGAGAATAAAAACAATTTTTCCATATTTACTGGCGCTCTTCCCATTATTGAAAATGCAGTTTGGCAAGTCGAGTTTAAAGATTTAAGATCGACATTAAGTCAAATTATGAAAAATCAAAATATTGTTTCTGTGGCTGTTTTCACTGAGAAAGAAAAGAATATTGCTTTTTTAGAAAGAGGGTTAGATAACCAAATTAAAAAAATATCGTTAGAAAATTTGATATCAAATTTTGATAAAAAAATCCTCTCAGAAATGGATCCAGACAAAAAAAATATTCGTATTCTAGAAATTATTGACAGTAAAAATGAAAGAAAAATTTTAGCTTATCCTCTAATAATTAAAAACACTTACAATAAAATTACAGAAAATATTAAGGTTGGGTATTTTATTTTAGTCTGCTCTACTCACTCCATATCTATTGCGACAAAAGAGATTATTTACAAATCGATATCTCTATCATTTTTTTTAGGATTTGTAATAGTAATTTCATCATTTTTATTTATTAAAATTCTAATTATTAACCCTATAAAATCACTTGAAAAAACAAGTATTGAGATTTCTAAAAACAATTTAATTCAAACAAAAATTCCTAAAAGTCTCATTGGACATGATGAAATGGAGAGCCTATCAAAAAACTTTAATCACATGGTCACTCAAATTATTAAGCTTATTGAAGATGAAAAAGAACAACAAAGAATGGCTAATGAATTAGAAACAGCAAAATTAATTCAAAAATCATTTATTCCTTCAGCTAAAAATTTAAAAGTAGGGCATTTTGAAATATCAGGCTTTTTTCAATCAGCTTCTGAATGCGGAGGTGATTGGTGGCATTTTTATCCCTTAATTGACAAAAAAATTCTTATTATGCTGGGCGATGTAACAGGTCATGGTACACCTAGTGCTCTTCTCACAGCTGCTGTCAAAGGATATTGCGATTCCATATATTCAAGACAAAAAGTCAATCCTGCCTTAGTTTTAGAAGAGCTTGATGTCATCGTAAGAAATAGCGGCGGTGGTGACGAACTTTTAATGACCATGTTTGTCGCTGTCATTGATCCCCTTCAACACAAAATGACTTATGCCAACGCCGCACAAAATTTTCCTTTTGTCGTCAGTGAAGACAGCAACACCACTTCGCCCACAACCTTACTGGGTACGGGAAAAAGACTGGGTTATAAAGAACAAGAGAATAATAAAACCAGTGTCCCCTATAAAAACTTTTCCATTGATTTTAAGGTGAATGATTTATTGTTTCTTTATTCTGATGGTCTCACAGATGCTAAAAATACTTCTAAAAGGGATTATTCGGAAAGACGTTTAAAAAAGAAACTCAAAGAATTGCATCCCAAATTAACCTACGAAATTATTTCTGAAATTAAAAATGACCTGTTTGAAT
The DNA here is from genome assembly GCF_001907975.1 of Silvanigrella aquatica. NCBI lineage: Bacteria > Pseudomonadati > Bdellovibrionota > Oligoflexia > Silvanigrellales > Silvanigrellaceae > Silvanigrella > Silvanigrella aquatica. The sequence goes on along the minus strand of NZ_CP017834.1, from coordinate 785,483 downwards.
TTACAAATGGTTCTCATTTCGAAGATGATGTTACTTTTGTTGCCTGCCGTTTTTGTGAAAATGAAAATTTTGAATATACAAACGAACTTATTCAATATTTTACGCATAATCACAGTGAATTGGAAGAAACATTGATACAAAAAGCCTCCTAGAACATTATTGCCCACTTAATAGGCAATAATGTTCCGAAGGTGAATTATTGCCTAACTCTTTTTTTGAACAACTCTCCATAATGAATTGAGCCCTAAAAAATAAAGGAGTCGCAAATGAATGATGATTTCGAACTCATCGTAGATGAATCAGATTTTAGTTCCACAAAAATTGAATATTATGATATCGAAATCAATTCACCTGTTACGGATGAAGACATTCGTTATGCTCAACTTGAAGAAATTATTTTTAGGGAAAATGTAAATGAATTCAGTACAACTAAAAAAGTTTTGTTTCCTGTCCACCAGAGCATTCCCCGGAATACCGTTAACTAATAAAGAACAAATTGAAGGTATTATTCTTCCGCAAAACTCAGAAACTCCTATTTCACTTCGTATTGAAAGTTTTATAAAAAAAAATAATGCAGAGAATATTTATTCTTTCATAACATGCATTGTAGATAGCTTACAAAAAAATGAGCTTGATTCTATAAAAAAGCATTTGCCTAAGGTAACTCATATCGGAAATTTTGGTGTTGGGTATAATCATATTGATATTTCCTATGCTCAAAAATTGAATTTCCGCGTAACAAACTCACCTGGCGTCTTGACGGAGGCTACGGCTGACATTGCTTTCGCTCTTATCCTTTGTGTGACACGGCGTATCGGCGAAGGCTACTCAATTGTAAATAAAACATTTAAATATCCAGGTTGGAGCCCAGACTATCTCCTGGGTTCGGGAATACAAAATAAAACTCTAGGAATTATAGGCTATGGCGATATTGGTCGCGCTTTAGCAAAACGAGCCCGTGCTTTTGGCATGCAATGCGTCGCACTTAAATCTAACAATTGGAAATCACAAAGCAAAGTAGAATGCCCTGACATTGAAAGACTTGAAGAAGAAACCTTTTTAGAAACAATAGATATTCTCTCCTTAAATTGCCCTCTTACTGAGAATTCAAAAAATTGGTTGAATAGAGAAAGAATATCAAAGATAAAGCGAGGAGCTGTGATTATTAACACAGCACGCGGGGAATTGATTGATGAGCAGGCTCTTGCCGAAGCTCTCAACAATGATGACCTTTCTGGGGCAGGACTGGATGTCTTTTGCCACGAACCTGTTTTGTCTGAGCACCTCAAAACAGCAAAAAATATTTTTATACTTCCACATTTAGGAAGTGCCACCCATGAAACTCGCGAGGCGATGGGGGGGCGGGTTTTTGATTCTCTGAAGGCTCATTATTTAGAAAGGCAAGGAATAAGGCAGAAAGGAGTTTTGCCATTTCAAGTAAATTAAAATGGTTGAACGACTTTTTTTGATAGTTTTATTTCAAGCTTTTATATTTATTTTCCAAAATAAAAGTTTTGCCACACCTAAAGAAACACTGCCACTCGGAACACAAGTAGATTGGGAACAATTGATAAATGAAAATCAATCTCCCATTGCAAAACAATTTGTGCAGTCTTCTTATAACATTTATGAACGACTTTTATATGGAGGTATTCCTTATCCTTCAAAAAAAATAACAACAAATTGGGAAAAAGGTTATCAAGAGGCCTACGATAAATTTGTATACATGAGAAAAAATGGAGTTGATTGCACACGACTGCTCCGTTACCTTTTTTTAAATATGTTACATTTACCTTATAATTCTAATTTTCCTAACGAACCTATTATTAGCAATACTTTTGCTTATGATTCGAATAGCGGTCATACTCAATTAAAATATTTTACTCGTCTCCCTAAAGTAAATAATGGATTTAAACCTCAAACAGGCGACATTCTGGCTTTTCCAGGTCACACCATCGCCGTCCTCGATCCTAAAAACTGTATCGCTATTCAATCGAGTATTTGGTTGTGCAAAAAAATTGAAAATGGATTTTGCGTCGATTCGGAATATGGAAAATCAGCCGGTGTTTCTATTTATCGCCTTGCCAGCGAACGTTTTTGCAAAAATGGGATTTGGAAAGGCATGGACAATGAAAATTTAAATTTCACGGTAGGGTGGAGACATCGTGCCTTTGATACTTGGATTATCGAAATGCCTGATAAAGCGATAAAAAATTCTCGAGTTACCTTAGTAGGAAAAAATATTTCTGGAAAATATATTTATTTTACAGGAAGCAAACAGCCTGTAAGAACAAAATTATTAAAAACAATGCGTACGGGTTTACAAACAGTTACTTTAAATATTCCTAAAGATGCGAAATCGGGATATTTAAAATTATATTGGGGTACGGGGAAACCACAAATTGAAAATACTATTGAATCCGCAGAAAAAATAATAATTTTGGATAAAAAAGAAGCTAAAATTTAGGAACTTGTACAACAATACTCAATCCTTTTGAGGAAGGATACCCCGCGCGACAAGCATACGCATGACGTTGATGCCCGTCGAAACAAAGCAAATCACCTTCTTCAACTGTAAATAATTCTGACTCCACCATAATCTCAAATGATCCCTTCATACAAAAAAAATACTCTTCTGTACCTGGCGTATGAGGTGCCCCGGGAAATCGCTCCCCTTCCTGCAGTGTGTATTCCTGTAAAATAAGGTAACGAGAAGTTTCAGGAGTAAGCTGTAATACCTCTATAAATTTTGCAATTTTTTCATTGCCTTCAATGAGTTGCTTAGGGACACGCGCAGCATCTTTATTTTTATGGAGAACGGCGGTAGGTACGGGTTTTTTCAAAAGAGCTGCCATTTCCACACCAAGTCCTTGTGAAATTCCAACTAAAACCTGTAAAGTGGGGTTTCCCTCACCCCTTTCCAAGCTGGCAATGGTACTCCTCGGAATTCCGGAACGTTCAGAAAGCTGTTCTTGACTCAATCCCGATTCTCTCCGAAAAGCTTTCATGTGAATGGCAATATATTGTCCAAAGCTTTCTGGTTTATCTGATGCAGTTTCCTTAATCATAAGCGAGATACTCCAAAAATTAGTATTGACTCCGTAAAAAAACTTTCGATGATTGAAAAATGACTTTCAAAAAGATTACTAAAATTGCACATATTTTTATAAATAGGCAATTTTTGCATGACTATCCATACAAAAAACTCTATCACAAGGTATATATTGTTTGTGTTTGGAATGACAACAAGGAAAGTGGCCATGCAAAAACAAATTTTAATTCCCACATTCGTATTTTTTTCACTTTTTTTAACGAGCTGCCTCACTCTGAGCAATTCAAAAAGTTCAAAAAATTTCCAAAACAAAAATTTTATAAACCCAAGTAAAGTTTCGGTAGATTGGAATCAGCTCTATTATGAAAATCACTCTCCACAAGTAAGACAATTTATAAACTATTCAAAAGCAACTAAGATAGCACTTAAAGATTATGAAATTCCATATACTTACAATGGAACTTCTGGAAATTGGAATACAAAATATCTATCTTCAAAAAATAAAATAGAATTTATGAGAAAAAATGGAGTCGATTGCACGCGCTTTTTATGGCATCTATACGCGGAACAGTTGAATCTTCCTTATAATTCAAAATATCGGAATGCTGCTATTTTAAGTCAATCATTTGCACAAAAAAGATCGACTATTGAACTTAAAAATTTTATTCCGATTAAAAAAATGAAGAATGGATTTAAACCTAAAACAGGAGATATTCTTGCCTTTCCAGGGCATGCTCTTGCCGTTCTCGACCCTGAAAAATGTATCGCTATTCAATCCACGTCTTGGTTTTGTAAAAAAATGAGTGCTAATGGAACTTGTTACGAAGCCGCAAAAGGAAAAGAAGCCGGTGTTACTATTTATAAATTAATGAATAAAGGTGATTGCGAAAATGGTGTTTGGAAACAACTTGATTCCCCTAAAAATAAATTTACAGCGGGGTGGCGCCACAAAGCCTTTAATACCTGGATTGAAAAAATGCCCAATAAAGTTACAAATAATAAAGTTATAACTTTAATAGGATATAATATTTCGAACCGTTTTATTTATTTTCCGGGAAATCCTGTTCCCGGAAAAACATCGCATGCTGTATCACAAATCACTCATTTAAATGGTGAAAAATTAGATGTTGTGCATATAAAAGTTCCACATAAAGCACATACGGGGAAATTAAAAATATATTGGGGAAATCAAATAAAACCCGATATCAAAATGACATTGGAAAGCAATCAAATACTTACAATTGAAAATGAAAGAATGTTAAGTTCGAATTAGCTATGAACGATTATTTTATTTCCAAAGAATTTTTCCAAGTTCCTTTTAGAATAACTTGTGCCCATTTAATACATAACCCTAATATAGTATCAAGCATTTCTACAAACATTGGATAAGAATTTTGCGGTCCATGAGAATGAAAATCCTTTTGAGGATCATAGATAGGTTCAGTAATACCCATTTTTCCTAATAAAATAAATTCAGGATCTCGCAGTTTACGAATACGCAGCCTTAAACCTACTTGTGGAATTTTTGCAGCATCTCCGTTTTTTCTCCAAAATTTAATGACTTCTTTTTGGGATTCTTCCATAACTATATTTAGATCCCAATTAATTTTAGTATTTTCTATATAATAAGCATTTTCTATGTCACGAGCAATATGAGTTTGAATTCCTTGATCGGCGCCTTCAAAGTAACGAGGTGCCATTCTGCATAGTTCTTCAACAACCTTAATTGAATTTGTGTTTGCGGTAGTTGTTCCTTTATTGTCATACCTCGTGTCATTTGTATAAGTTACACGATATTCTCGACTATTTTCCTTTTTAACAATCCCTAAGCCAGCAGAGTAAACATTTATATTATATAATGAACAACAGTTATGTAATAGGGCACGTAATATTGCTTCAGCAACGGGACTTCTCGTATGATTGCCTTTACAACAAACTAAAATATGAGATGGAAAGATTAAGTTAGATTGTTGATTATTCAACATATTCTTTTTAGCAATTTCTGCATTTGCTATTAAAGCATTCAATTCCGATTTATATTTCATAAATACTTCATGAACTGTTAATTGCCTACCTGTAGTTTTTGTTGAAGTAAATTTAGGCACAACGCTGTCTAAAGTTGCATATATTTCATCTTCCTCACTTGCCTGCTGAGGCTTTACGTTAGGGGATAATTTTGGAGGTAATTTTGGGGGCATGACAGAAATTCGTGCTGTTTTATTGACTCGGTTTTGCTCATTTTTATTAAAACATGGAAATATAACTCCATTAGGAAAAGATATTTTAAATTTAGCTGCTGTTTTTAAAATATTTATATAAAGAACATTTAATGCTCCAATATATGCAAGTTTTTTGGCTCCGTTCTTTCTGGTAGAAAAATCATAACTTTTCGTAATAAATATATTTGAAAAATTTTCACAAATTTGATTTAACTCTTCTCTTTCAAACAGTGAAATTGAGATATTATTTAATACCTCTATTAAGTTATTAATACCTAATTTGACCCGATCTGAAGACATTTTACTTTCTACTTGAAAAAAACTTTGATTGACATCAATTTTCAATAAACCTGAAAAATGAATTGCTAATTCTAAATATTTTGCAATTTTTTCTTTATTTTCAGACCCCATTATTTTTTTAGGAAAAAATAAATTACCATATATTTCAACAGAGTAATCAGAAATTATTTTAGCTTTTTCTTTTCTTAAAACTTCCGTGATACTTATTGATGCCATTTGATTTGCAGTTGTTACATTTCTAAATCCCATTATTTAAATCCCTTAATTAATTGAGCTAATATAAAATCAAACAATAGTAAATATATTTTATATTAAATAAACAAACAAGAATTAAAATACCAAAAATATTTTATTAATAAATGTTTTTATAATATATTAATAAATACAATAAATTCATTATTTACAATTAATTTTAAATATTTAAATTAAAAAATTCTCTGTTACAATACAGAGTCAATTTAATTCTATTTGATTTCCTCTTTTAAAAGCACAAACCTTACTTATAATAATAAGTTGATAACTTTTCTATTAAAATAAGTTAATGAATTTATTAGATATTAAAAAATCTTATTGCATTTATGCAATTTAATAAATGGCATAAATATTGCTTAACTAATGTGTGATATTCTTTAATCACTTTTGGGATACACTATGAAGTTACATTTGGAGAAATTAATGAGAATACATCTTCCTTTCTTACAACCCAAAATTCCTTTACACAATAGAATTAATGATAGCTTTAGAAGAGCATATGAAGAAATTAATAATACTCAAATAAATAAAAATTACAATCAAATTCCTCATATTAATAAATTTTATAGTTTGCTGTTATATTTTAATACTCCTGAAAAAAGAATTAACTTTACTTTAAAACTTCTTGCAAAATGTATTGGCAATAAAGAAGTTATATCCTTCACAAGATCCAAATTTGCACATGGTAGAATGCCTGGCGATTTAAATAAAAAAAGTAGAGATGATCTCAATAAAGAAATGAGATATGAATACGAAAGAACGAGAAGAGTTCGAGATCCCAATACGGGACAAACTATTTTTGAAGAAATTTTACCTGCAAAAATTAATGAAAAAAAACAAAACTATAATACTTATGACATATATTATTCTCTATATTGTCTTTATCCTATGTATATAAATATTATGAATTGCGGTGAATTTGCAAAATCAACTAATGTTTTAAGTTTATATTTTTTAGAAATGCTAAAACGCTATGAAATAAAAATTTTAAATGGGCAAAACCCATTTGAATTTACAGTAACTCCAAGTTATTTGGAAATGGGAGATCATGCATTTAACATTGTCAGATTAACTTTAAAAAATGGACTTGTTATTAAACTATTTGTCGATTCATTTTATAGAACCGTTCGAACTCAAAATGAATTTAATGCCTATTTAGCAAGATGTAAATTTGCATATGAAGCTCAATTTAAACTTTCAAAGTTATCATATTTGTTTAATAAAAATATTGATTTAGACTCATCTTTTGTAAAACAAAATTCAACTTTAAAAGAATTAACTGGATTTGTTGGATTTGAATCGGAAGATTGCATACAGTTTATTTCAAAAGTCTTAGAGAAAATTAATTTTGAAGAGATGATCAACAAAACACACAAAGAATATCACACTTATTTACACCGTGATAAAGATATACCAAGAGAAGCTTACACAATATAATTAAATTATAATAAATATTTAATCTCATTTTAATTACTATAAAATAACGACATCACTAATATAACCTAGCGCATCATCCAGATTATTAAAAATAGGATGTTTTAAAAGATCCGCATCTTTATGAGTATATTGCGAACGCTTTATCCAAATACCATGCATCCCTGCGTGTTGGGCGCCTAAGGCATCATCATGTAAAGAATCTCCAATGTGAATGGCATTTTTAATATTAATATCAACAAGTAAACAAGCATGCTGAAAGACCGTGGGATCAGGTTTTCCTTTTAACACAGTATCAGAACTAACAATAATATCAAAACAATTGTCGATATTTAAAGCTCTTAACATCGCATTAATACGATTCCCCCAATTGGTAATAATGCCAGTTTTGATAGGAATATTATTAATTTTTCTATTTCGGAAAGCTGCTAAGATATTTTTTGCATCTGGTAAAATTTGAACACCCAAAGCATTTGTAGAACAACCACCTAATATTGTTCCCGATGCATCTAAAAAAACAGCGTAGCTTTCACTATTGTTATGAATTTCCATATTTTATTTCTTACTCATTTATATATAATTTATAGAATTGTTTCCTGCACAATTTGATTGACAATACTCGTTGCACTTCTTTTTTCAGACAACGACCTAAAATTTAAAACACACCTGTGACGTAAAACAGCAGGAGCCACTTCGGCAATATTTTCATATTGCACTTCAATTTTACCACGAATAAGAGCAAGTGCTTTACTTGCAATTAAAAGAGCTTGGGTTGCACGCGGACTGGCACCAAAATCGAGATAATCTTTAGCCACATTAAGTTTAGATTCTTGAGGTCTTGTATTGCGCACAATGCGCACAACACCATGCAAGAGCTCATTACTTATGGGCATACTTTCGACAATAGAACGAGCATTAAGCAATGTTGTTGCAAAAGAAGTTGCTTTTAAATCCTCTGTTTTTTTAGGTAACATAGCGACTTTAACTTCAGAGTCAAAATCCGGATAAGGAATTTCCAAATTTAATAAAAAACGATCGAGCTGGGCTTCAGGCAAGGGAAAAGTTCCTTCATTTTCTATTGGATTTTGAGTCGCAAAAACATAGAATGGGGCTGGTAAAGGACGCGATATTCCTCCTAAACTAACTTGTCTTTCCTGCATAGCCTCTAATAAAGCAGATTGAGTTCTCGGAGAAGCTCTGTTAATTTCATCGGCTAAAATAAAAGGAGAAAAAATAGGACCTGGAGAAAAAGCTATTTTTTTTAAATCAGGATCTTTTTCATCAAATTGAATAGTATCTCCCCCTAAAATATCGAAGGGTGTTAAGTCGGGGGTAAATTGAATTCTTTTGTATCCACTTGCTAAGGCGGAAGCTAAGTTTCTTACTAAAGTTGTTTTAGCAACCCCAGGAGCGCCCGTTAGCAAAGCATGTTCATTGCAAATAACTGCGATAACGATATGTTCAATAATTTCACTTTGACCAAAAACTTTGCTATTTAGCTGTTCGATAAGTTTTTGAGAAGCATTAGAAGTTTCTTGAAAATCCGGCATTATTCACACCTCTTCTTTCAGTAAGGGTCATGACACAGTAATAATCTTATCCCTTCGTCACAAAAAGGGAAAGTTTTCAATGACCTATAACCAAAAAAGCGGGCAATGAGAAACTGTTAAAGCACGTTCTAAGCATCCTTCACTTCCTTAATAAATAAAGGTATTTGATAAAATGAAGGTGCAAAAAGGAGTAAATTTACTATGACCTTAAGATCACAAGAAAAGACCCTTGTCATAGGAGCGGGAGCATTTGGCACAGCCATTGCCTCCTGCATTCATAGTTCTACAAATCCTGTTACCATAATTGCTAAGAGCGAAGACAACTTTAATGCTCTTAAAAGCCATGATACACTTAAACATTGTAAAATGGAAATCTTTGATAACTTTAATTCCTGTTTCAGTGAATTTAAGCTTATTATACTTGCAATACCTTGCCAAAGTCTAAGAAATGTTTCCGAGTGGATGATTGAACATTGGAATAAATCTAATGAAAAAAGAATTCCAAACTTTGAAAAATTAAATATTATTTCAGCCGCAAAAGGCATCGAACAAAATACTCTTCTTCTACCCTCGCAAATTTTAGAGAGTTTTTGGGGTGAAACGGCTTCCATTGGAAGCTTAAGTGGCCCTAGTTTTGCAAAAGAAATGCTAAATGGATTGCCTACTTGTGTGGTTGTGGCATCACAGGATCAAGAGCTTTTAAATGTCACCTCAAGAATATTACACAGTCCCTATTTTAGAATTTATGATTCAAAAGATGTTATAGGTGTTGAACTTTCAGGGGCATTAAAAAATGTTATCGCTTTGGTTGCAGGCGCTGTTGATGGACTAAAACTAGGAAACAATGCGCGCGCTGCGGTTATGACAAGAGGCTTGGCAGAAATCGTTCGTTTAGGAGTAAAACTCGGCGCCGATCCCATCACCTTTTTAGGTTTGAGTGGCGTGGGCGATTTAATTTTAACATGCACCGGCGATCTTTCACGAAATCGTCAGTTTGGTTTGCGCATGTCGTTGGGTGAAAGCAAAGACGACATTATTAAATCGATGAATCAAGTTGTCGAAGGCATTTCAACAGCTCTCAGTGCAAATGAACTCTTTAAAAAACACAACGTAGAATCTTCCATTATCAATACTGTTTACAGAGTGTTATATGAAGGCACACCTATTCGTGATGCCGTCTCATTATTAATTGAAAGACAACAGGGTTGCGAATTTAATTGGTAAAATATCAAGATAAATATGAATAAAATTAAGGAAATTATACAGTATGAATCTTTTTTCTCTTGAGCCCAATCTGATTGAAGTGATTGCTTCTTTAATGGAATCAAAAAGTGTCACGAAAATTTTAATTGCAAATAGCGAATCAGAAGCTCAAGAAATTGAAGAATTTATAAAAAATATTTCAGAAGGATTTTTGACTACAAAAGATATTTTATATATTCCTGGTTTTTTTCAAGCAGGAGTATTTCGTTATGAATCGGCAAGAAAGATCATTGCGAAACGAATAGAATCCTCTTTTTTACTTGGAACTCATTTTCCTCGTATTATTATTTGCAGTATAGCTGGATTTACGAGAAATTTTCCCTCATTTCATTGGTTACAAAAAAACAAATATGAAATAAAAATTGGCGAAGATCTCGATCCCGATTTATTAATGGAACAGCTATCACAACTTGCTTATTTGCAAGTCCAACGAGTTGAAGAGGTAGGTGAATTTAGTATTCGAGGATCTATAATTGATTTTTGGACACCTGGAGAAAAGCATCCCTCACGAATTGAAATATTTGATGATAAAATAGATAAAATTCGTTCTTTTAGAGCATCGGATCAAAGATCATTTCAAACTCTAGAACAAGTCGTAATGTTACCTTCCCGTGAGTTTATTTGGCCCTACCCCAGCCAAATGGAAGCGGCAATTGAAAAATTTAATTCTTATATTTTAAGTCAACATGTAATGGGAGTGGGCAGGGCAAATTTATTAGAAGATTTAAAAGCCAATGTTCCTTTTGCAGGAATTGATGATCTTTTTTATATGTTTATATCTGATTCCCTAATTTCTTTTCACGAATTTATTCATGAATATGCACAAAAAAACAATGTAAAAATTTCTCTAGGCTATATAGGATCTGAAAATGTTTATTTAAACGCAATTCAAGAAATTGAAAAACTTTATGAAAATGCTTTAATTTCTGCCACATCTAAAAACTATCCCGTTGGTAAAATAGAGTCTGTATTTCCTAATTTAGCTCTTGCGAAAAATTATTTTAACGTAACAAATTGTCTAGAGTCTCGATTTCATATTCCAGAAAAAATTGCGCAAGATTTAAAATCATGCGAGAAGCAAAAACTATCAAATAGAATTACAAAAATTCAAGAATTATTTGTAAATGAAAATCCTGATTCACAAATTAAAAATCTTCTTATTCTGTCAAATTCAGAAGACAGCTTTCTTGAATTTTTAGGTATTACTTCGAAATATTTAAATTTAAATTATGAAAATCAAACCAATATTAATAAATTCAATTTAAATGATATTTTAAATTCAAATTTAATAAACAACAAAATTAAAGATCAATTGCATTTCTGTTTATTAAATTCTAAAGAAGGATTTTATCTTCCCAAAAGTAAAACCTTAGCAATATCAGAATCATGGATTCGTGGAACCGCTTCTGCAGAAAAATTTGAAACTTTCCAAGAAGAAGAAAATCCACAGAGTTCAAAGCAAAACTCCGAAGCATTTTTAAGTGCTCAATACGCCGATTTTGTCGAAGGAGATCTTGTTGTACACATTCAACATGGTATTGCACGTTTTCGTGGATTAATGACCATTAAAATTCTTGACATAACGGGTGATTTCTTAGCTTTAGAATACGCTGGAAATGACAAAATTTATGTTCCCGTTCATAAACTCAATCTCATCCAAAAATATATTGGATCATCAGAAGGCACCTCTCTAGATGCTTTAAAAAGTTCTACCTGGGAAAAAAGAAAAGCAAAAGCTAAGGCAGATGTTGAAAAACTTGCTAAAGAATTAATGGAACATCAAGCCAAAAGATCAATCACACCAGGGCATGCATTCGCTAAAATTGATGAAGAATATATTGCCTTTGAAGATGCCTTTCCTTTTGATGAAACCCCTGATCAACAGCGCGCCATAAAAGAAATTATGACAGATATGAATAAACCTAAAGCCATGGACAGACTGCTTTGCGGAGACGTGGGATTTGGCAAAACAGAAGTTGCTATGCGCGCTGCTTTCCGCTGTATTTTAGATGGAAAACAAGTGGCCTGGCTTGTTCCAACTACAGTATTAGCACATCAACATTATCGATCTCTTAAAGAAAGATTTGCCGATTTTGCCGCCAATATTACAATTTTGGATCGATCTATAACATCGACATCAAAAGTTTTAGAAAAAATTAAAAAAGGTGAAATTGATATTTTAATTGGAACACACCGTATTTTATCAAAAGACATAGAATTTAGGGATTTAGGACTTCTTATTGTCGATGAAGAGCAACGCTTCGGCGTATTGCAAAAAGAAAAAATCAAATCCATGTCCTATGGTATTGATGTGCTCACAATGACGGCAACGCCCATTCCTAGAACTCTGCAAATGGCTATGGTCGGCTTGAGAGATTTAAGTTTATTAACCACGCCTCCCAAGTCACGTCTCGCAACAAAAACTTTTGTCTGCCCTTTTGATGAAGAAAGTATTAAAGAAAGCATTCAATTTGAATTAAATCGTGGCGGACAAATATTTTATGTTCACAACCGTGTCGAAGAATTAAATACAGTTTATTCTTATCTGCATAATTTAATTCCTCATGCTAAAATATGTATTGGCCACGGAAAAATGGCGCAAAAAGATCTTGAAAAAACAATTATCGATTTTTTAGACGAAAAATATAATATTTTACTATGCACAACCATTATTGAATCGGGAATTGATATGCCCAATGTCAATACCATCATTGTTCAAAATGCGGATTATTTTGGGCTTGCACAATTGTATCAATTGCGCGGTCGCGTAGGAAGAAGATCAACACGTGGTTACGCTTATTTTCTATACTCACAAAATGCAAAAGAAGATCAAGAGGGAATGAAGCGACTTGAAATATTAAAGGAACATCAAGAACTCGGCAGTGGTTTTGTTATTGCAAGCCATGACATGGAAATGCGCGGTTCTGGAAATATTTTGGGTGATGAACAAAGCGGTAAAGTAAGTGATGTCGGACTTGAGACTTATTTACAAATGCTAGATGATGCGATTAAAACACTAGGAGGAATTAAATTAACAAATATTACGGAAGTTGAAATTCAAATTCCACTCGTAGCCCAAATTCCAGAGAATTACGTGCAAAATTCCAAAGAACGCTTGCGCACATACCGTCGCTTTTTTGGTGCTCGCCAGGAGAGTGCATTGCAAAACCTTATCACAGAATGCGAAGATCGATTTGGAACAATGCCTGTTGAAGTAAAAAATCTGGCAGAACTTGCGCGTATCAGAAGATGGCTGCAATCACTTGGAGCTCTTTCACTTATTGTAAGTGATGATTCCACAGAAATCCGCCTTAATAAAGGGATTTTGCAACCAGAATATCAAGATGAAGCAAGCGAATTGCTTATAAAACGAATTCTTGATGTCTGCAATCGTAAGGTTAAGGGCATGCGGATTACACCAGATGGAAGACTGCTTTTTGCACTTCGCAAAAAGAACTTCATACAGGATAAGGACTCTACAATATCAGAGTTAAAGAGAATTTTAAGTCTCCTGGCTGGGGAAGCTTATGAGGATAAGGTTACATAAATATCTAATAAATAAATTGTCTTTTACTTTTTTTATTTTTTTATTTACTATTTTTTATGACTTAAATGTACAAGCAGATCTCCCAAGTAGTCTTAAATTAGATACTTTACCTACACTTCAATCAGGCCCCCCCCTTCATATTCAAGCTGCATATGATAAAGAAATACAACTTGAAGTCACTGTTTCCGATGATTATTCTTCACAAAATTCAAATATCATTTGGTCTATTAATAATAAAAAAATATGCTCAGGTTTATACTGCCCTATACTTTTAAAAGAATCAGATTTTCAAAATACAGTGCCGATTCTGCAAATTATCACTTATAACGATACAGGAGGCACAACATATACCTATGAATTTGAAATGCGTTCAAAAGAAGGATTCGACTCAAAATCATTAAATCAAGATACTGCTTACTTAAAAAATTCTCAGTCAAACTCATTTTCATCACAAACAGTTTCAGCTCTATATGGGAAAGGCACTCTCATTCAAAGTGATTACATATTGTACATAGGTTCTTTGCAAAGAAATTTTAATTGGGACGAAGGCATATTTCAAACAGATCATCTTGATACCTTACGAATTGCAGACTCTGAATCAGGAGTATGGTTTTTGTTACCTTCTTCTACTCTATCAATCCATAAACAAGTTGAAACTGATGATATTAGAAGAGCAAGATTTGACTATGGCAATATAAGACTCAAGGCTTCAGGGAATAAAATTAATCTTGATGAGAAAAATAAATTTTTTAATAATAAAATGGAAGTGACAACACCCGAACTCACTCTAAGCGTTCCACGAGGCGGTGACGTTGTTTTGACTAGAGATAAAGAAAGTAATAAGTATTTTACTAGAGTTATTGTTTTTAGTGGAGAAGTTTTTATTGAACCAAATCCAAATATTTTAAAAAATTCTGATAGCCTTAGTAGTAAAAAAATTTCATTAGGTACAGGGCTGGAATTTAAAATTTTTGAAAATGGCACTATCACTCCATTAGCTGTTCCAAATCACTCTACAATTGAGAATTTTATTGCATTTACAACAACAGCCCATGAAGTAAAAGAAAGAAAACAAAATACCAGCGAAGATGCTTTACCCGATATTCTTGCAAGAGCAACAGTTCTTGCTGATAATGAAGAGTATTTTGAACTATTAAATTTGTTAACTCCTCTGCAAAATCATATGAATAAGGACATACGAATTCCGTATTATCTTGGCTTTGCAAAAAAAGGACTTTATCAAAATCAAGATGCGAAAAGATACTTTTTAATTGCAAAAGATATGGATAATAAATATCCCATGGCACATTGGCAATTGGCACTCATTTATTTAGAAGAAAAAAATTACAGCAACGCGGAAAATGAATTCTTATTAGCACACAAAAATATTCCTTCGAATAGCAAAATTTCTCATGAATATGATTACTATATTGGAGTTCCCTATTTTTTTAATAATAAATTATTACTTGCAAAAAATAGTTTTCAAAGTGCTGTATGGGATAGTGAACTTGATCCTGCACTAAGACAGTCAGCCGCAGATTTTTTAAGCAAAATTAATATTGAAAAACCTTGGACCTTAATTGTTCCCATAGGAATTCAATACGACAATAATGTTTTATCCATTGCACAAAACCAATCACTGCCGACGCAATATTCAGAAAAAAGTGCTTTTAGAAGTATTGCTGGTGCTATATATACCAATGATAGTTCAAAAGAAAATAAAAATAATGGGTGGTTTTTAGGGGGAGGGGCTAAAGCTTTTTATGTAAAAAACTTTCCAACTTCTTACAGCAATCTCGATACTCTTGTACTTGAAAGCAGTATTTACGAAACTTATCGATGGGAAAAGGACGAAGCAAAAAAGGAAAAAGATACCGTCCGAGTGTATCAAACTGCAGGCGATATTATAGTTGATAATCAGCAAGATACTCTTTATTTTTTAGGCGGCGGTATTTATAATAATTTAGAATTAAATGCAGGTGTTCAAGTTGATATTTCAAACAGAGCAGATTCAGATAAAAAAAGTGGATTGGTATACAATCAATACTATCAAATGAATTTAGGAAAATATGATGACTTTATTTTTGATTTAAACCTGCAAGCCCAGGAACAGCTTATGTTCCAAACTTCCACTACAGTTGGGAACACTTTTGAAGTTATTGCTACTCCTTCAGCAACATATTCAATAGATTCTAAAACAAGTTTAAAATTTGGAAACACTTTTGACTTTTTATATACATTTATTTCGCCTATTCAAAGTACTTATAAATTTATTCCCTCTGCTGCAATAAATTATTTTATTTATGAATGGCTTGTGGGAACATTTACCGCAACATTTGAATATGATAAAGTCTATCCAGATAACGGTAATGTTTATAGACCTGGTGCATCTCTAATGATGACAGGAATATTTTAAAAGAAAGTTTATAAAAAAAATACTAATTTATGCTTGATAGAATACTGATTGGTGATTCGGATTTTTATTCCCACTCAAATATTGTTCAATATATTTACTATTAAAAAATTCTTTTATAATATTTTTTACCATTAATTTATCACTTGATTCATTGTTTTTTTTATTAAACTCTAAAAATCCTACATCAAAATTTTTAGTATCATATCTATCATTTTTGAGTTCTAATATAAATTTAGAAGAAAAATAAATCATCTCATTAAAAACTACATTAGTGAGAGAGGGATCATTCTTCATAAACAATTTTTTCATTGCTGAGGGATCATTAATTGAGGTAAATCCATCAATACAATAAACGGAAACAAACTCATATACATGAGGTGATACATCTATTATAGATAAGAAGTAGCAATTTATTGAGAGTGATATATTTTTTTTATTTTTAAAACAAAATTCTAACAAAACTGCCACTAATGAGAATATGTTATTTTGATTAATGAAACTTATACAAAATTTATAAAGTTTCTCATCCTTTGCAGAAAGAAAATGTTTCATGTGATTTTTTAGTTTTTCTAATTCTGGATTTGGATCGCGGCTTGTAAATTTTTTGTACCTTTCCAAATTTAAGATTTCCTTAATACTTTTAAATTCAGAGGAAGAATTATTAAAACTCCTTGAAATGTATGTCTGATTATAAACAATATGACACCTATTCCATTCTTTAAAAGTCATATTTTTATCAATGTAAAAATTCCTAAAAAATAAGTTTGGAAATTCCTTAAATGTTGAACTCTTAATAGACTTAAATGCAATTTCAAATTGTAATAAAAAATTATTTTTCATGATATTTTTTATTACAGTATAAAATATCAATGAAATAATTTTATTCTTTTCATAGCATATATTGTGCGCAGATCTATTAAATAATTCTTCAACAAATTCATGGACTTTTATAGGAGGAAAGCAAAAATTTAATTCATTTAATTTTTTCTTAGAGAAATCTTCATTTTTTTCAAGATACTTTACCAAAAAATACATCCAATAACTTTTACTACTAAGATTATATTTATTAATAGATATTAAATCTGAAACTTTCCTTAATTCAATTGCAAAATTGATGAATAGATCAGTTTTATTAAAACCCTTTAATTTAAATTTATTTCTTATTTTTTCAACAAATATATTCTCAGTAGATTCAATTGAGTTCAAAAATAACTTATTTTTTTTATTAACAAAAACTTTGTACTGATGACTAGATTCGCGAATAATACTTAAATTTGTTTCTAAAGATGAAAAAGGAATTGTTTGGGTCATTTGAGGTTTTATTTTCACCCTAAATGAGAAATAATTTTCTCCATAATTATTTATAACTGAATTGAAATCTTTTTTAAAAGACGATAAATTTCTATAATTATATTTTTTTATACCAACATCAGGAATATAAAAAATAACATACGGCTTATCAAATTTAATGTACAAATATATTCCATATGATTTATTCTTATCTGAAACTGTATTTATAAAGTAAAAATAAGAATAAGTTAAATTTATTTTATTTGATATTCTTAACAAATCTGTCTCAAAATATTTTATAAAAGGAAGTTCAAATTTAGTATGACAATATTTTGTTTCTATTTGCGCATTTAAGTCCTGCTTAATTGCGTTTATCAAATTATTATATCTATCTAATAAATAATAAACATTTTCTTCTTCAGTTAAATTTTCATTTTTATCGGAATAATTTTCTAGAAATTTTTCGAAAAATGACTCTGGCAAATTATCTAAGTTTGTCAAATTCTTCCTAGTTCCAACAGAATTATATTCATTATAGATTATATTAAGATCTGTACTTATATCGCCAAATTTTTTTAATTTTGACAATAATTTGTTTTTTTCTGCTTCATATTTTTTTCTAACTTCATCAGTCATTAACGAAACATCACAGGATTCATCAAAGAGACTAATTCCAAAAATATTTTCAAACTCAATTGCTTTTGAAATAGTATTTTCTTTTTCTTGTTGAATTAAATATGGAGTATTATTATTTTTCATTATAGTATAATATTTTTCAATATTATTAAACATATAATTTTGCGGTAATTCATTATAAAAATCAATAAATGAACTGTGATTAACATCACACATCGATTCGTTTTTTTGAAAATCCTCCTTAATAAATTTAAAAAATAATGATACTTTCAAAAATAAATTATTATCTTGCAAACCGTAATATTTTAATCTATCTAAAGACTTAGCATCAACTTTTCTGCTATCTCTATTCGAAATCTCATCTCTTAAATTTGAATTATTCATGATTTATACTCGATAATAAAGGATTGCATTTTTTAGATAATAAATATTTATATAAAAAATCAATATACAAATACAATGTTATATATTTATCATTTAAAACAAAAAATCAATTAAGAATTTAAAAAAACTTTCAAATACAAGCATTTAAATATATAACCAATAATAATGATTATTGTTAATTTTATTATTAACATATAATTATTTATATAAATATTTCAAATAGATATATGATTCTTTTTTAACAAGGATTAATATGGATCAAAGTATGGCAAATAAAACTCAAATAGAAAAATTGAAATTTAAAGTCAATTCGTATTTTTTAGAAAATTATCCTCAGCAATCTCGAATACATAAATTAAAAAACTTTATTTCAGAGGAAAAGAACATCTATATAAAGAGAGATGACGAATTAGGGTTTGGGGCAAGCGGCTCTAAAATTAGAAAATATCTAAGTTTAATCCCCTTTCTTGTTAAAAAAGACTATCAAGAGGTCATAATAATAGGAGGCCCTTATTCAAATAATGTTCTAACAGCAGCACAATTATTAACTGAAAATAATATTAAACCTATCGTTTTCATACCTAAGAATAAAAAATATAAAATAACTGGGAATTTCTTATTATCGTCTTTAATATTAAACGAAACATCAATAATATATTTTGATGATTCTGAAAAATTGCAAGATAAAATTGAATTATATATCCGTGAAAAAAAAATAAATAATATTGATGTCGGAATCATTTCTGAAGGTGCCAATATGAAAGAATCATTACCAGGAGCAATTACCTTAGCTCTTGATATCTTTAGAAATGAATTGGAATCGAATTTGGAATTTAGCCATATATTTTTAGATTCGGGATCAGGTCTCATGGCAATTGCGACTCTACTGGCATTTTCATTCTTAAATAAACAAACCAAGCTACATATTGTTCAAATTGCAGGTGATGAAAATGAGTTTTTAAAAGAGCTAGAAATACATAGGAAAAATTTTGAAAATATTTTTCAATTAGAAATTAAACATTTGTCTCCGTTTTATCTTTATTCTCCTAACGTTGCTAAATCTTTTGGAGCCACTAATGCAACTGTTTTTAAAACAATTCTTAGCATGGGAAGAACAAACGGGATCCTTCTTGATCCTATTTACAGCGCTAAATTATTTTTTGAAGGAAAAAAAATAATTATTGATAACCAATTAAAAGGAAATTTATTATTTGTTCATTCAGGTGGAGGACTTTCCTTATTTGGCTTTGAAGAAAAATTACAGAAATATATTCATTGACAAGACAAATTATTAGCTTGTCCTACTAAATTTATTTTCATAACTCCTGCAACAACAGAGTTTGCAGGGCAATTTAGTAATTGCGGAATTAAAAAACCAAAATCTTTTTCAATGGCACCGTTCATCGTGACATTTAATGCAAGATTGATTTGCCAAGACTTATTAGGATCTTCAGGGGTATCAATAAATCCATCGGCAGCAAACTTCATATCCTGGGAATCAAGGCCTGTTTCTTTTTCTAAAATTATTTTCTTACCATCCCAATTTAATGCTATGTTTGCTTTAGAAAAATTTTGTAGGGGAATGTTTAAAGCCTCATTTTGTATATTTAAATATCCATTGACAAGTTTTAAATTAATTTTTGCAGGTCCTTTATTATATAAATCAATAAAACCATTTAGACTCCCGCCCAAAGTAGTCTTTGATATAATAGGTAAAATTAAAGCCATTTCAGGTTTTTCATTAGCTTTTACAATAGTTAATAGTTGTGTAAAAATACTGTCTAATGAAAACTTTTTAAACTCAATATTTACTTCTTTAAATTTAGGATTGCCTGAAATTAATGGAAAAATTGGAAAACTAATTGAGGTAAAAGCATGACCTTCATTTTGATAAATATCTACATCAACAGTCAAATTACCGATTATTAAAGAAAGCAAAGAAATGTCGATTATAATTTCATCGAGCTTTAATGAATCTTTTAATTCAAATTTATCATTAACTTCAACACCAGATAACTTAATACCACTTAACCAATGTGGTCTTAATGATTTCACAGTTAGTTTAATTGGAATATTTTCTTTATTTAGATTTTTTTGAATTTCAGAAACTAAATTTTCCTTAACAAGATGATAAGGAAAAGTATGGTATATAAGAAACAAAAGTAAACAAAAACCAGCTAAAGTATAACCAATAATTTTTTTTCGATTCATAAACTATAGAGTACCTTATAAAAAAGATTTTAAAAGTTTTGTTTATCCTCAGGTATAAGGCCTTCAACCGTTAATAAAACATCGAAATATAATTTTGCATCAGTTATTGATAAAATGCGAAACTTAGCCACTCTTAATTTATTAGGCATCTGTTCAATAGCATTTAGGTATTCCATAGTCTTCTTTAAGCTCACTCCCGTTAATTTAAAGTCGATACTTTCCTTTTGAAACTGCTCTGCCAAAGGACTTTGACTTGTAAATTTTGTAATGGTTGGTTTGCTAGGAAAATTTGATGCTTGAATTCCTAATTCCTTAGCTTTTTGATCGAGCAAAGAATTAAGATTAAGATTATCATTAGATGATTTAATTCCATTTACCAACTCATCAAAATTCCCTTGAATCGCCATGTAAGGCGCTTTTAATTCCTTTAAAGAATATGTATTTGAGTAAGCGCTATTTAAATTTGACTGCAATGAAAATAAGCCAATTAAATAAAATAAAATAGAAAGACCAAAAAATATAACACCAGTTGCAATTGAAGCTAATATGATAAGGGATCGACGCTCATGATTTAAACGATAAAAATTTTCGATTAGGTAATCAAGTCTTTGATTATTTTCACCAAATATAAATGTTTTTGTCGATTGTAGAGCTTGACTCAGATTTTCAGAATATTTAGACATTTTTCACCTTTCTTCTTTTGAGAGAGACGCCGCAATAGAAAAGTGAGTCAACTTTTTATCACTACCAACTTTTATTGATTGAGATTTTTTTGTAACCTGATTTAAATCTTTAATTTTTGCTAATGACTCGATAATTTTATTTATATTCTCAGGGCTATTAGTTTCTGCTTCAATATACAACTGACCATCTCTTAAATTAAATTCAGAAACTTCAAAATATAAATTTTTAGGGACTGCTTGAGAAACTTTATTTAAAATTTGCAAGACATAAGGAGTTTCTTCATTTGCATATTTCTCTAGTAAATCTTTTTTATCTTTCATACTTTGCTTTACTAATGCAACAGCTTCATCGCCATAGTTTTTAAAATTCCAATCTTTTTTAGATGAAATAGCTCTTAGAGAGTAAGGTTCTCCTGAAAACATTGAAATAATATCTTTTCTAAATTGATTTTTTAAAGAATTAATTTCCTTATTATATAAAAAAGATCTCAGAAAATAACTAAACAAAAGGCAGAGCACTACTGCTGCCACTGCTCCAGAGTATAGAAAAATTTGTTTAATTAATTTATCGTAGTTACTTACTTGAGCAAATTCACCTTTTCTCAAATTGATTTTTGAGGAGACGCCAATGACAGGTAATCCCCTCATAGCAATGGCAATTGTTTGAGAATAAATAGCCATATTTTCACTAGTAGAAAAATCATTTTCGGAATCTTCACTGAAAATAAAATTCTCTTTTTTTAATAAAACATTTGATACAGGGATTTTTAATGTATTTTCCAGAGAATGATAGATCCCCTTTATTTTGCTTGAGCCACCAGTTAAGTATATTGATTGAATTGAAATATCTTCCTTAGCTTGAAATGATTGTATTGTTCTTAATATTTCAATACTCAGTTCTGTTAAGGATTCTTTTAATACGGCAGCAACAATATTTTTCTTACTTTCGCCAGATTCTGTTTGATCAAGCTCAATAGATCCAACAAAGCATTTTAATAATTCAGCATCGGAATAGCTTAAGTCAAATTTTTTCATTAATATTTGATTAAAGTAATCGCCTGCAATACTTATGATACGCGTGTATAGTATTTTTTTATCTGCCATAAAAGTAAGAGTTGTCTTACTATGGCCAATATTAATAATAACTATACATGATTGAATAAGTAATGTATTTTCAACTTTCTCTTGTGATGTATGTTGTTCTTGATGTACAAGATTATCCTTCATCAGATAAGATATCATGTTTAAGTACGTTAGATTATCAACATCTAATACCTTAACTCTCAAATGCTCTTTTTCTATGATTTCAAGAATATTTTTTATAACTTCTTTTTTGCTCAAAATAGCTAAAACAGATGATTTTGATTTGGAGTAATCTATTATTTGGTAATCAAGGATGGAATCTTCAATAGCAAAGGGGCTTGAACTTTCTAACTCATTTTCTAAAAAGCCTGGAATATCTCTTTTACGGATATTTTCAAAGTCCACTTTGCGCATAGAAACATGACGGGCATCCAAGGCGGCATAAACAACGTCAAATTCCAGTTGGTTTATTTTAATCAGCTTATCAATGGCATCGGCCTGAGCCACGCCCTCACTAATACTTTCTTTATATTCAACTTTTTGCTCATAGCACTGTTGAATTCTGTAATTTTTATAGTCATTCCATAAAATAACAGCCTTTATTGAATGGGTTCCAATATCAAGACCCAGAATCTTCTGCATTTTTTAAACTACTCCATAATAGGCAGCACAATCAGTGCTTTATACTAAACATCCATACCCATAAAGCGATTCTCCGGCAATCTTTCAAATTAAGCTTTAGCTCTACCCGCGACAGGCCGAAATAGTGTTATGGAGTCAAACCTTTGTTGGAGAAATTATGCAGGTAAGAACTAAAAGTTCACAACCTAATAGCCCGAGAATCAGACAAAATCTTGTCTCAAGCTTAAATTTCTCTGCGAAAAGTCGCCTTAGGAAACTAAATGGGAAAAGCCTAGAAAACAATTTAAGAACAGCAAATAAATATATTTTTGTTCAAGATTTTGAAAAAGCAGAGTCCATTTTAAAACAACTTTCATTTAAATACCCAAATGATTATGAAATTCTATTTAGGCGCGTGGAAGTTTGTTCAAAAAGGGACACGCTCTCAGAACTCTTACACGACTTGAAAAAAATGCGCAAAGAATATCCTAACTCAAAAGCAATAGATTTTGCTATATTATTAGGAAGTATTAGAATATTTTCCAAAAATAATTCAGAAAAAGATAAAAAAATTGATCTGAGAAAAAATACCGTACCTGTGCATAAAGATATTGAATTTCCTCAAAATAATAGAATACCACTTATCAATATTTTATCTAATAAAAAAATCAGAATAAACAGAAATTTGGAAATCCCTGATGATTATTTTCCTGAGGATCCACCACCTCCTGATATTTTATTTCCTAACAAGAAAGATAAAATAATTAAAGAAAGTATAAGCAATAAAGAAGATCTTTACAATAAAGCAATTGATCTTCAGATGAATAATCCTGAAAACTATGCCGCCTGGTATGTTGCAGGCTGCGCTTTAGAAAGCGTGGGTCGATTAAGTGAAGCCATAGAAATATGGAATCACGCTTTTAAATTAAACCCTGAATCAACTTCAATACTTGCGACTCTAACCGAGCTTCAACAAATTGGCGTCATCTCAGATCCTAGCACAAATTATTCAGAAAGATTTGAAGCACTTGACAAATATTTAGTTCATGGACATTTTGAAACTCATACCACTTTATATAACGAATTTATCAAAGTAGGTGATCACAAAAACGCGATAAACGCGTTGCGCACTTTAGCTGATTGGTTACAAAAACAATATGGAGAAGTTCCGGTTGAAATTGAAATACTTTGCTTATTAGGCGCAATGCAAGCATATAAATTAGATAATAATTTGCCTGCTGCAGAAGCATGTCGTTCTGAAGTAGAAAATATTGTCATTGCATGTAAAAAATCTCCACGAGATATGAATCAAATTTATTTTATTGCACAACTTTGTGAAGAATATGGCTTAAAACCAGTGTCGCGGATTTGTTACTTTGCAATATTAATTTCTAAGGATACACCACTTGAACTTCTGATTCAAACAGCCTCCCATTGCGTCAGTTCGTGCCCTTCTGATGGTCTTTTAGAATGCTTAAAAGTAGCTTATAAAAATTCAAAAGGAAGCCCAGAAATTAGATTCTGCATGTTACTTTGCGGATTGAAAATAATTCAAGCTGATATTTCTGAATATATGATTAAGAAAAATAAGGCGCGTGAAATTATTTCAAAAGATATAAATAATCAAGGCGCATTAGAAATCTTAGAAGATTTAAATAAAATTTATTCCTCTGACCCCGAAGTTCAGTATTATCTTGGAGAAATCCATTCCCGATTAGGTCATTATCAAGAATCCAAGAAACATTTTCAATCTATGTTTTCTTTAGATTATTATAATACAGATGGAATTCTAAGATATATTTTCTTTCTTTTAAAAACCAAGGATTATGCGAGTGCAAGAGAAATTGCTCAAGAAGGATTGCAATTTTCGAGTCTTTCCGAGCAACAAACCAACGAAATGCATTGGAGTATCGCCGCTACATATTATTCTGAAGGTGATTATGTAAATTCTTATGATGAAATTAAAAAATCATTACAAAGTGACCCTTGGAATCATTCCTACCTCATTCTTTTATTGAGATCTAGTCTGAATATAGAAAAGAGTAGCTTTTTAAAAGATCATGAAACCGTTGTTAAAAACTTAGAAGAAATCATTTTAAATAGTTCGGCTACAACTTCACAAAGAGAAGCTTTAATTGAAAAAATTATTAAGCACGGATTAGATTGTATTCAAAATAATCATGCAGAGTATGCTTGGAATCTTGCAAAAAGTACTATATTAATTTCTGAAAAAGTAAATGAATCATTGATTCATTTTTTAACCAAAGCAGGTGCAAGTTACAATTCTCGCATTGCTGTTCAAGAAATGTTGATGTTACTTAAACAAAATAGTAGTATTAAGGATTTTAATTTTGCTACGCTTGCCGCTTGTATTGCACAAATTTATAGCCTTTCAGGCAACTGGACTCTCGTCGATGAATGGCTTTCCATTGCTAAAAATAATCATGGACTTTCTGCAAAACTTACGAAACAAAAATTATTCGAACTTGAAGCACTTTGCATTACTATGAAAGGTGCCGATCTGAAAAAAGCCCAAACTCTTTTAGAAGCTGCCATTGACTCCTATGACAATATACATAAAGTTCCTTTAGATACAAAAGTACTTCATGGATATATTCTTGTTGCACAAGGCCAATATTCCGCTGGCATCGAAAAAATGCAAAATAATATAAGCACAAACGCTTCTATACAAAGTCTTTATTTTTTAATTAAGGGCTTGGAAAGAGCGGGACAACTTAACGACACAACAAAAGAATCTATCACTCAAATTTTCCATATTTATCCTACAAATTCATTTGAACAAAAAATGGTAGAAGAAATTTTTATTACCGTTGGAAATAAATTTGATTCGAGCCCCATAGGTTTAGCTTGCTAATCAATTGACTTCACAGCATGAAAAAGGAATATTATTTTTGAAGACTTTTAGCAAATGTGTTTTGTGACGCTCTTGTTATTTTTCCAATAGGTAATCTTAAGAATGAGAAACAAAAAAGATCTTTCTAATATACAACAGAAAAGCGCCGAATTAAAAAGAATTCGAAATAAAATTACAATATCTGGCGATTGGTGGGATGGCAAAACACATGTCCTTTTAGACATGGACGGAACGCTGATTGATCAACCCGGTGCTTTATTTCATAATTTGTTTGCTTTAGGCATTCTTTTTAGAATGCGCAGTTTTGGCTCGTTCTCTCAACTTTTTAAAGCCGCACAAAAAACAAAGGAAATTCTACTTTCTAATCATTCTTTTTCTTCTAATGAAGATGCTTTTTTTGAAACATTAGCATCGGAACTCAATACCAGCCGCTTAAAAATAGAACGGTTTATGTCTAAATTTTTTGATTCCGATTATCCTTTTATCTGTTTATTTTTACATTCCGATCCTTATGCACGCAAACTGGTTGATTTATTGCATGCAAGTAATAGACATATTACACTTGCAACCAACCCTGTATTTGGGCGCAGAGAAATTGAATTAAGATTAAAAGCAAGTGACTTATACTTGCACGACTTTGACCTGGTAACATCATGGGATGTCATGAAAAGCACAAAACCGCACTCCACCTTTTTTAACGAAACATTAAAGAAAATAGGAACAACTCCGGAAAGAACCATTATGATTGGAAACGATCCTTATTATGATCTTCCCGCCCACACTCTCGGCATTCAAACTCTATTGGTTGGCAATAAGCTCAATTTAAAAGATATTGTTGCTTCTTTGGAAGAAAATATGCGACAAAAATAAAAAACACCTTTTATTTTTAATATAAAGGTGTTTCGTCGTTGCAATAAATGATTTTTAAAATTATTTCATTTTTACAATATCATCACGACGGTTTTTCGACCAAGCTTCCTCATTATTTCCTTGAACAGCAGGACGCTCTTTCCCATAGCTAATGGTTTCAATTTTATTCTTAACACCATTTGCCATTAAGTAATTTTTAAGAGCAACAGCACGTTTTTGTCCAAGTGCCATGTTGTATTCTGTAGAACCACGATCATCTGTGTTACCTTGAATTTGAATAGCAAGTGATGAATTTGATTTTAATGACTCTGCAATTTGATCGGCAGCTTCCTTTTGGTTTTCACGAATATCATACTTATTAAAATCAAAATAAATTGTATTTAATGAACCTGATGAGCCTGGATTTTGAGTTGTCACTTTTGCAGCTGGTTCTGAACTCACTTCAACGGGCTTAGATGGCTCGGATGAGCCTGGTTTTTTGGTACTGGAACAGCTCGCGGCAAGAAATGCCAAAGTTAATATAGATGTCGAAAGGATAACTTTAGAAAAATTCATAGGGAACTCCATAGTTGACGAAATAGAAACGAACTCAAAAGCAACTTAGATATGCAGTTATAAACGAACAACCGAAGAAAAATCAAATTTATTTTGGTTTTATTAAACCATCTTAAAAGTTAATAATTGTAAAGGCTTTTTTCTTTTCGGGAAGTCAGGCAGGGCGGCGATCATATTGGGTCTTTTTTTTCAATAAACAAAACCTTCTCTTGATCACAAGACTTTTTTGAGATATGGAAACCCATTGCCATACCTCTATGGTAATGTTCTTAATTGGAGTAATCTCAATGAGCTTAGAAAACACCGTAATCCACGCCACTGCGCGCGGAGATGCATCCAAAGGAACCGTTCGCAAGCGTCGCCATAGCGGGCTTGTACCTGGAATCCTTTATAAAAAAGGTGATTCAACTAAAATTGAAATCGCTATGTCAAATCTTCCAAAGGCGCACACACGCTCCTCTGTGATGACCCTCGTTCTTGATGGCGCTGAAAAGACTGTCCTCATGCGCGAAGTTCAAGTCAATCCGCTTAATGACAAGCCCATTCACTTCGATTTTCAAGAAGTTGGGTCAAACGACATTATTCGTGTTCACGTTCCTTTAAACTTTGTTGGCCTCACACGCGAGCAAGAAAAAGAAGGTGCTTTCAACATCCGTACTCGTTACTTGGAAGTCAAAGCTCCTCTTTCTAAGCTTCCCAAGGCTATCGACGTTGATGTGAGCGGTTTAAAAGCGGATCAATCCATCCAACTCCATGATATAACTATCGGAGAAGGCATTACTGTCCGTACAGGCAAAGGCAAAAACCTTGCTCTTGCTTCTCTCGTCAAGATCTAATACCTCGTGTTTATTCTTGTTGGCTTAGGGAATCCTGGGCACAATTACGAAAACACGCGACATAACATCGGATTCATGCTTATTGACCAAATAGCATCTGAATCCGGTGTTTTTTTATCGCAGAATCGATTTGGCGCTCTTACGGCGCGCGCAAATTGGCAAGGCCACGATGTCTTCCTCATGAAGCCACAAGGCTATATGAATGTCTCTGGAAATAGTGTTCAGCAAGCTACTCAATTTTTTAAGATAAATGAAGAAGAATTGATCGTCCTATTTGATGATCTAGATCAAGCGCCAGGCGCCGTAAAAACCCGTGTTGGCGGAGGCCACGGCGGACATAACGGTATTCGCGACATTCTCGATAAAACTTCCTTTGAAAAGTTTTATCGTGTAAAAGTGGGTATTGGCAAACCTGACCATAAAAGCGCGACGGCAAATTGGGTTTTGGGCAAGTTTACCCAACAAGAGCTTGATAGCCTTGAAAAAGAAAGCTTTCCTGTTGCTAAAAACCGCATTCTTGAAATCTTAAAACAGCTCTCAAAAAAGAAATAAAGCATGCTGGATAAAACAACACACGCTTTATTTCATGAAACTTTTGGAGAATAAAATAAAAAACTTTTTCATATACATAGGGAATTATTTATGATAAAAATTTTTAACGTTTCATTAATAGCTTTTCTAATAGTCTCTTGCGGAGAAAAAAAACAAAGCCAAATCTCAGCAAATGACAACCAAACTCCTGAACCGAAGCAAAAACCTGAACCAGCAAAAACACCTACTAGACCCAATAAAACACCTAAGCCAGCTCAACCAACAAGTTCTCCTGCAGAAAATGAGCCTCTAAATCATAATACAAACAACAACGCAAGTGAAGCTTTGCAATTTCAAATTTTAAAACCAGAATTCACTGTTTATATGTCTATGAAGCAAGGGTTTTATATTGGTTTTGATAAATATAATACAACATTAGAAGAACCATATGAATACTACCCCGATAGTCACGAAGGCAAGTATTATTCACATTATAAATCAATTAATATTAAAAATACCAACAATAACTCAATAAATATAAAAGAAATTGGTTATGATTTAAATTACGAAAATGCGAGAGATATAAGAGGCATGCCTACGATTTTAAATAATAACTGCGATAATAAAACCTTAAAACACAATGAAAGCTGTAATTTCAAAATGCAACAATTTTCACTTAATTATCAACATATCCAAAATAGCAATGATCAAAATACATTATATTTAAAAGTAAAAACTGATCGAGGCAATGTCGATATTCCCGTAAAATATTATAGATAAAAAAATTATTTATTTTTTATGGTTTTTTTGCGCTTTAAAATAGGTGTCATGTACACCCGAAATTGCTCGGGTGTCATACCTGCCCTTTCTCTTTCAAAAGCTTTTTTTTGCAAGGGCTTTAAGGACTCATAAAATTCAGAGACCAATATTATAAAATCATTATCAGATAAAACTTCTTTTACAGAAACAACTTTCTTTTTAATAATTTCTTTTTTCACGGGAATCATTTTAATTTCCTGTACCACATTATTATCGATTGAATCAAATAATGTCTGTGACACCGCCCTTTTTGTTACTTTTTTTTCAATGAGCTCTTCTTTATCTATAATAATTCTTTTATTAACTTTTTTAGGTTCTTTAACAATTTTTTCGGACTTTAAGATTTTTAATTTCTTTTCATTACGCGCTTTTTTAAGTTCATCTGGAGGGGGCTCGGGAAATAATGTTTTTTCAGATGGCACTTTTTTAGTCACTTTAACAAGTGGAAGAGAAAAATGATTAGACTGATTATAATAAGTTTGTGGTAATTGTGACATGAGTTTTTCACTAATTGCCTGTTCTAGCTCAAATGCTTCTTTTGCTTGATCTGATAATTGCCAACAATAGACAATAGCACCATGCGAAGCTTCTGTTCCCTCTTCAGAATGAACAAGAATTTTATTTTTTAATTCTGAAAGTTTTACATTAGGAGCAGATATATTCCATCCTAAAACACCATGATCATATAAAGAAGGAACATTAACTAAAATATCTTTATGAAATGAAGTGATATTTTTAGAATCAATAGGAATAGAATTCCAATTGTTTATTTGATTATGACTATTTTCTTGTTTTGCATATTCCAAAAACAAATAATTTAATATTTTTTTAATACTTGCTTTTCTTCCCATAGACTGAATAACCACAGGATTTATACTAATAAAAGAAGAATTTAGACCTGCAGAATTAGAATCGGTCTTTTGTTGTTGACTATAAAATGATTTTAGTGACTGGGATAAACTTAAAGAAAACCAAATTCCATCAACATCATTTTCAATTTGAGCATGCCGAATAAGACCTAAGCTCCCCGAACGTGATAATGATAAAGAACGTGATTTTTTAGCAGGTTTTATTTCATACAAATTTAGCGGAGTAGCCCAAATACTTTCAAGCTGTTTACAACTGTCTAAAACATCTTTTTGTGTGCCAATTAAATATTTATTTATTTGAAATCGCAGAACCATTTCATCATTTTTTGATGAAAAAATTTGAGATAAAGCCTCATGCCATATAGCAAACATAAGCGAAATATTTTTCGCATTAACGCTTGATGGCGCCGCTATCAAGCGCCCTGTTCTTTTCGAAATCAAAGAATCGAACCAAGCCTCCTTGGCGCCTAAACTCAATAGAACCCCTTCCACCCACCATGAAGGAGCAAGAAGTCTCTTTTTCAAGGCATAAATACGTGAATCAGACAATAAAAGACAATCTTCACGAGTCGGAATGGCCTGAAGATGCGCACAGCTCGTTTCATGAAGCTGACGAGGAGAAAAGGCATGTTTGACCGTTGAGACACCGGGCTCAGAATGAATTGCTTTTCGAAATTCCTTCGTTACGCGAGAGGCATGAACCGCAACATTATGTTTTTGCAGATCAAATGACATAATTTGTATTATTTTCCTGATTTGTTAAAGCCGTTTATTTACAAGCCTGAATATAATTAGGTAACATAGTTTCGAGTAGGGACGCAATAGCCTTGACCGTCTGATCGAACTCGACTTCTATGCTTATTTCTGGAGCAATATATTGTAAAATTGTATTGTAAAATGTATGAGGAATTATCATAATTTCAACCAAAGTGTCTGAAAATTCTGATGATATTATGTTAGCCACAGTTAAACTGATCCCAGCTACCCCAATACTGCCTTTGGGAATGACCCACTTTGAAAAATTTTGAGGAATAGAAAGAGTCAACTTCCAAAATTCATCTGTTGCTTTTTGAAAATCGATCACTTTGCATAAGGCGTCGACATGCCCCGTCATATGGTGCCCCCCCAGAGAATCACCCACGCAAAGTGCAGGCTCAAGATTCACCAAAGAACCGACTTCCAACTTATTAAAATTAGTTAGACTTAAACTTTGGTAACCAATATCAACTGTAAAATATTGTTTTCCTGCATGTTTAAAACTTTCGACAACTGTCAAACAACAACCGTTACAAGCCACGCTTGCTCCTAAAACCAAATGACGACTGTCTAATTCTGTTAAAAGAGTCATTCTGATTGCATTTTTAAGAATAGAAATACAATCAATTTTCCCTATATCCTGAATAATTCCAGTAAACATAAAAGACACTCCTCTTTTTTGCCTTTAAGAATAAGCGCATTATTGAGACAGCTTATACATCTCTTTGTAACTCAAGAAGAAAGTCATTTTTACTTTGCGCCTTCTCCGTAAGTCGCTTTAATTCTAGAACAAAATCTTCTGGACTCGAAAATGCTCTGTAAACCGAAGCGAAGCGAACATATGCCACAGGATCTAGTTTTAAAAGAGCCTCCAGCACAAGTTCACCAATTTTTTGCGAGGTGATTTCTCTATCTTCAAGAGAATGGCAAGTGCTCTCTACCCAATCAGCGATAGCATCAAGGCTTTTAGGACTTACGGAACGCTTTTGACAAGCAATTCCCATGCTTTTTAATAATTTTTCTCTATTAAAAAGCTCTCTCATGCCATCTCTTTTAATGATTGAAAGGGGTTGCTCTTCGGAACGTTCAAATGTCGTAAATCGATGTCCACAACTTACGCATTCCCTTCTTCTCCGAACAGTCCTTCCATCGCGGCTTTCACGACTTTCAAGCACTTTACTTTCGGGGTTTTGGCATTGCAGGCACTTCATGAGAAGAATATCCTTACTTAGGTGAAACGTAACCTTTGTGTTGCAGGCCATCGCTATAAAGAGGATATTTTTTACAAAGAGAATCTATCATTTCTTTGGCTCTTTGAATTAAAGAGTCATCATTTTTTAATGCAAAAGCAATTGCTTCTCCTAAAACCTTCATATCTTCAGCGACAAGTCCCCGCGTTGTGATAGCAGGGGTTCCAATACGAATGCCGCTTGTTACCATTGGTTTACGTGGATCATTAGGAACACTATTTTTATTCACTGTAATATTGATTTTAGCAAGGCGCTCTTCGGCATCTTTTCCGCTTAAAGGAGATTCCTTCAAATCAATTAAAATGAGATGGTTATCAGTTCCGCCTGATACGATACTAATGCTATGGGATAGTAAGGTTTCAGCTAAAACGCGTGCATTAATAACAATTTGTTCTGCATAATTACGAAAGGAAGGCTGCAAAGCTTCTCCAAAAGCGACAGCCTTAGCACCGATGACGTGCATGAGAGGACCTCCCTGCAAGCCCGGAAAAATCGCTTTATCAATTGCTTTAGCATATTTTTCTTTACATAAAATAACGCCACCACGAGGGCCGCGAAGAGTTTTATGAGTTGTTGTGGTGACAAAATCAGCAAAGGGAACGGGACTGAGATGCTGCCCTCCTGCAACAAGACCTGCAATATGAGCCATATCCACTAAAAATAAAGCACCCACTTCATCAGCAATTTTTCTGAATTTTGCGAAATCGATAGAGCGAGCGTATGCACTTGCGCCTGCAATGATGAGCTTAGGTTTGCATTCCTGTGCTTTTTTAGCAACTTCAGCATAATCAATAAATCCGTTGCTATCAACGCCATAAGACTCCGCCTTATAATACATTCCGGATATATTTACAGGAGAACCATGTGTTAAATGCCCGCCATGAGATAAACTCATCCCTAAAAAAGTATCCCCTGGTTGTAAAAATGCTAGAAATACTGCTTGATTTGCTTGAGCTCCACTGTGTGGTTGCACATTGGCATGCTCTGCTCCATAAAGTTTTTTCACACGATCAATGGCAATTTGCTCGATTTGATCATTAAATTCGCAACCACCATAATAGCGTCGTCCTGGATAACCTTCGGCATACTTATTAGACAATACGCTACTTAATGCTGCCAACACAGCAGGACTAGCTACATTTTCAGACGCAATAAGCTCTAAACCCTCGTTGAGTCTATGACTTTCTTTTGCAAATAAACTCGCAATTTCAGGATCTGATTTAGAGATATCTGCACGTTCAAAGGAAAGAAAATGATTCATTGAGCAAGCCTCTTTTCTATAGCTGTAACTTTACCAATGCGACTTCTATGACGACCTTCTTCGCATTCCGCCGCGAGCCAAATTTTTACAAAATCAATGGCGCGTTGATAATTCACAATACGAGAACCCAAACACATAATGTTTGAATCATTGTGAGCGCGACTCATGCGTGCTGTAAATTCATCACAAACAACGGCAGCACGAACACCTGGAAATTTATTTGCCGTCATACACATACCAATGCCTGTTCCACAGATTAAAATTCCTCTGTCGCAACGGCCAGCAGACACTTCTGAAGCAACAATATCTGCATAATCTGGATAATCGACAGATGCTGAAGAATCAGCAGCCACACCATAATCAAGTACTTGGTGATTGGTAAGAGTTAAAAAATCAATGACATAACTTTTTAACTCTCTTCCTGCGTGATCTGCTGCAATTGCTATTTTCATGTAAATTTCCTTAAATTTGGTGTTTTATTCATTTGCACAAAACATAATTTCTAAACAAAAAAAAAGGCACCAAAACGGTGCCTTGATTTTCGCTTCATTCTTAGAGCTTTGCTGCGATGAATTTTACAGCATCGCCAACTGTTTTTAGGCGTTCTGACTCTTCATCAGAAATATTTACACCGAACACTTCTTCAATCTCCATGAGAAGCTCTACTATGTCAAGGGAATCTGCCCCGAGATCCTCTTGAAAGCGGGATGCTGTAGTGATGTTTTTTTCCTCTATATTTAACTTCTCTGCAACGATCTTGATAAGTTTCATTTCCATTTGTTTTGCCTCAACCTGCGTGTCCATCGTAATTACCCCAATGAAAGATATAAGAATTTAATCTAAAAAAGAAGCAGTTTGTAGTGTTTCTAACAAATACCTCTGCTTAGGGTTCTTTAACAAAGGCCTTTAAGAAAAGCAATGCGCATTTAATAGTAACTTTTGAACAAGTTCAATTTTCGTAATATACTAAACTTGAAATAGAAACTCAAAAACTCCGAAAACTTGTCGGGAGTAAGGGGCTCAAAATGCGTATTGTTCTTGCTTTTGACAAATTCAAAGGAACTTTTAGCGCACGCCAAGTCTGCGAATTGGTGGCGGAAGGAATTCGCAACCGCAATCCCAAAATTGAAATCATTCAAAGACCCATGGCCGATGGTGGTGAAGGAAGTGCGGCTCTTCTCGCGGCAAGCCTAGGTATGGAATCCTTACGTGTCGAAGTGTCGGATCTTCTAGGCAGAACCACAGAAGCTAATGTTTATTGGCAAAATGCAAGACGTCTTGCTGTCCTCGAATCTGCAGAAATTCTTGGCAATGCAAAATCCTTAGCCACAGAAGAAGGATTATTAAACTCAAATACCTGGGGTTTTGGCCGCCTTTTACAAAAAGCGTTTCCCTTAAGACCCCAAGAAGTTTGGTTGTGTATTGGTGGGACACTTACAGCTGATGCCGGCTGGGGATTTGCCAGTGCCTTTGGCCTTTCGGCCTATGACGATCTTGGCAATCGACTAAAACCCTGTATCGAAAATATGCATAAAATTAAAACATTTCAGCAAGAAGATCTTCCTGAATATATGAAAAAATGCCGCATCACTGCTTTATGTGATGTGAATGCCCCCGCTAAAGGAGCAGGAGTTTCATTAGCATCTTTTCTAAAGCAGAAGGGAGCATCTGATAACAATATTCCTTATGTAGAAAAACAGATTTTTCATTTTTGGAATTCCTTGAAAAATTATTGCCCTACTATTCCTAGACTTGAAGATGCTTTCACGGGAGCAGGCGGCGGTATTTGCATTTCATTATCCGCGGTATTTCCCAATTTAAAAATTGAAATGGGTTCAAAAAAAATTGCAAAAGCCATTGCTCTTGCTCCCAGCTTTTCAGGTTCCGATCTTATTGTTTGTGGCGAAGGAAGCTTAGATGATTTAACTCTCTATGGAAAAGTAGTCAGTACTGTTTCTGATTTAGCAATTCAAAATCACCATAAATTAATTGGAATATTCGGTAAAGTAACAAAAAACAAGCAGGAATTAAAAAGCAAATTGGGCTTATCTGAAATTATCACTCTCATAGAAGAAGGTCATACAGGATTGACAGCCAATGAATTGATGAAAAATTCTAAAATTAAACTTTACCATATTGGACAAGATCTTGCTGATAAAATAACAAAAAAAGGCGGGCATTAATTTATAAAATTGTTTTTGTTTAATAGAAAAGAATTGTTTATTTGCAAATTAGTTTGCTAACGTCATAAACCAACGCTCATTGCGAAGATGCGGCCACATTCCTTTATCACCCGTTGAGTAAGAAATAAGAAAAGCTCTGCCATAAATAGACTTTTCATCGGTAAAACCCCAAAATCTTCCGTCATAAGAATTGTCACGGTTATCACCCATACAAAAAACTTTCCCCTCAGGAACAACCCAAGTTCTATTTTCTGTAGATGTGATTCCCCCATTCTTTTTTCGCAAAATATAGTGAGAAAATTTTGAAAAACCGGACTCAGAAATTAATGAAAAATCGGAAATATCGTCGTTATTACCTGTATCTTGTAAAAGGGAGCGATCTTTATTTACGGTCTCTTGAACTTCTATTCCATTTATTTTTAAGACACCATTTACAAAAGAAACATTATCTCCTGAAGTAGCAATCACTCTTTTAATTAAAACTTGAGCCCCCTCGGAAGAAGGCCCTTGAAAGACAACAACATCTCCTCTTTGCGGCGAATTCCAACTCAAGATTTGTGTCTCCATGAAGGGAAGCATGAATCCATAAGAAAGTTTATTGACCACAACATGATCACCAATTTTTAAAGTGGGAATCATAGATCCGGAAGGTATATAATACCAATTTAATATGCAGGAACGAAATAAAACAACAAGAATCAATACAATTAAAATTTCTTTGAATTCTTTTAAATACTTCACTTCATTCTGCCATTCTTTTTAAAGTTATTCTCGAGATTTTAACTTTTCTTCATTGGATTTAATAAATGACCTAATATCCTGTTCTTTATCTAAAAGACGAACCCATTGCTCCTTATAGAGAGTCACGGGAAAGCGACCTAAGCCATAAACAGACAAACCTCCTTTTTCCGCAACCTTAAAGCTAATTTCACGGGCTGTGGGGCTTTTTTTCTCACTTTTAAGCGCTAAATTTTCCGCTCTGAGTCGTTCTAATTCTAATCTTAAATCTTCTTGATTCTGCATAGTTACACCTCTTATGCTCTACTCATTCAAAAACTGGGTTAACATACCATTACTGAAGAATAAAAAAAACCCTCTTGACACCCAACCTATAATACAGTTTAAGGGTCTGCTGGCAGGGGTTCTGAAAGACTAACTCTTTTGTTGCAAAGTGCCTTATTTAGAAGCACAATATTGCAACCACTTAATATCGCTTGTTTATTTTACAGGCTTGTATAATTCTTTCTCAATTCTCGCCTGAGTGTATTTAGCTAATTATAGCTAACCCCGTCTTATTCTTTATTTTTTGGGAACCAAATGACAAATAACAATACTGTCGCAACAGAAGAGTCCTCTATTTTTAACTTATTGCCTGAAACGCTTCGTACGAAACTAATCGCACAAGGTATTACAAAGCCAACACCTATTCAACAAGCATCATACGCTCCTGTTCTTGCAGGACGTGACGTTATTGCTCAAAGCCGAACAGGCTCTGGGAAAACTCTTGCTTTTGGATTGCCGTCCTTTGCACGCTTGGAAAAACCACAAGCAGGTAAGCCTCGAATTCTTGTGCTTACTCCGACTCGCGAACTTGCACAACAAGTTGCTGATGTTTTTGAAGCAAACTTTAAACCTCAAGGCTTCAAAATTTTAGCTATTACAGGTGGCAAAAGCTACCGCTTCCAAACTTCAACCTTACAACGTGGTGTGGATGCTATCGTGGCAACTCCAGGCCGTTTAAACGACCTTTTAGAGCAAGGTGCCGTCAGCTTAACGGGAGTAGAAATCCTTGTCTTAGACGAAATGGACGAAATGCTTGATTTTGGTTTTGCAGAAGACATTATCAAAATTAAAAGTGCCATTGGAAAAAAATCCCAAACTTTATTATTTTCAGCAACTTTTCCTCCAAAAGTAACAAATATTGCACGCCAAATGGTGTCAAACCCTTTTGAAGTTAAAGTCGCAAGTACAGATACAAGCACAGGTCAAATTGAACATGGCTTTATCGAAGTTAAAATGGGACGTAATCTTGATGCCCTCTTAGGCTTGTTAATTTATCATGATCCAGAACATGCTATTATATTTTGTAAAACTCGCGAAGAAACACGCAATATTCACAATGCTCTCTTAGAAAGAGGTTTTGCTGCAGGCGTTTTAAATGGTGAAATGACTCAAAACGACCGTAGCCAAACTATGGATCGCTTTAAAAATCGTCAACTCCGCATCTTAGTAGCAACAGATGTTGCTGCACGTGGTATCGATATTTCTGGTTTATCCCATGTTATCAACTATACAGTTCCTACAAATGTGGAAACATACACACACCGTGCCGGTCGTACAGGCCGCGCTGGGGCAACTGGAAAAGCTTGGACAATCATTACGCACATGGAACGCCGTGAATTCCAATTCGTTTGCAACAAAATTAAAATCAATCCTACACGCATTGATCTCCCTGATGCAAAGAAAATTGCGACTCAATTTTTCAATAACATGTTGTTCCGCGTAAATGAAAATTCTGTGGCAGCACAAGAATATATCAATCAATCTGTCGAACAAATTATTTCAAAACTTGATGCAGATAAGTTGAAAGAAGTGTTAGCAACTCTTTTAAAATCAGAAGCATCAAGACAGCTTGGTAAGAGTCTTCATGTTGAAGACATCGCACCTCCTTATAAAACAGAATTTGGCATGAATGCCGACACTTCTAAGTTTAGCAATGGTGGTGGACACAGCGGAGATCGCGGTGGGCGCTCCCGTGGTGGTTTTGGCCGTGGAGGTGATCGCGGCGGTCGCTTTGGTAGTAGCGGAGGAGGTCGTTCCTATTCTGACCGCGGAAGTAAGTTTGGAAGCTCTTCTTCTAACGATAATAAAAAGTCAGGCTCAAAAGGCTTTGGTGGTCGTGGAACTTCCAAAAAATCTAGTGAAAGTAATGGCAAAAGAAATTACCCTATTGCCTAAAAGGAATCCTTTCTAGCCTTGTGCTTTGAAGTAAAATGCTTAAAAAGTTGAGTATTCCGATAAAATGATAGTAGGATTGGTGTTTGAGAACATGTGCTTCTCAGCACTAAATTTCCTCTGAAATTTACCGGAGATATACAAGTGAGTGATGCTCAAATACATCAGAATAAAGACCTTAGCTTTCTTGCTGAAAGTTGGAGGTCTTTACTTTTTGATGAGTTTAAAAAACCTTATTTTGATAAAATTCGACAACATCTTAAATCAGAAATACATAAAGGATATGAATTTTTTCCTCCCAAAGATAAAATATTTAGATCCTTAAAATTAGTGGATTATGATGACGTCCGCGTTGTCATCATTGGCCAGGATCCCTACCATGGCTCAGGTCAAGCCAATGGACTCTCTTTTGCGGTGGAAAATAATGTCCCCCCACCCCCCTCATTAGTAAATATTTTTAAAGAAATTGAATCGGATATGGGAGCACGTCCTCATAAATCTTGTCTCGAAAGTTGGGCAAAACAAGGGGTTTTACTTTTAAATACGGTTCTCACTGTTCGTGCTAATACAGCTTTTTCACATCGAGAAATTGGATGGGAAATTTTTACCGATAAAATTATTTCACTGCTGAACAAGAAACAATCACCAATTATTTTTTTACTCTGGGGAGCAGCGGCTCAATCAAAGGAAAAACTAATCACAAATCCAAATTTTAAAATATTAAAAGCAGCTCACCCCTCACCTCTTTCGGCATATAGAGGTTTTTTTGGCTGTAAACATTTTTCAACCGTGAATCAAATTTTAAAAAATCAAGAAAAATCCGAAATAGATTGGACTATGTAAATTTACTTTTTTTGGAGCAATACATGTTTAAGGAAAAACGAAATTCGTTTGATGGCAAAAAATACTATGAAGTTAGCATTTCTGGAAAACAACTTCTATTAAACTCTTTTTTAAATAAAGATACTGCATTTACCCTTGAAGAAAGAAGAGAATTTAAACTAGACGGTTTAATTCCCAATGTTGTTGAGACACTGGATGAACAAGTTGTGCGCGTTTATGGACAATATTTAAAAAAAGAAACCGACATTGAAAGAAATATTTTCTTAACCCAACTTTACGATCGTAACGAAACACTATTTTTTAGACTATTACAAGAGCATTTAGTTGAAATGGTTCCTGTATTTTATACTCCTACCGTTGGAGATGTCGTTCAACAATTCAACCAAAATTTTAGACGTCCTAGGGGTATCTTTATATCCTATCCACAAATGGCTCAAATAGAAGACATTTTAAATAATTTACCTGAAGCATATGAAGTCAGCGCCGTATGCGTAACGGATTCAGAGGCCATACTAGGAATTGGAGATCAAGGTGTTGGAGGAATTGTTATCTCCATTGCCAAACTCGCTATGTACACACTTTGTGCAGGTTTTCACCCCACTAAAGTTTTACCCATTGTTTTAGATGTTGGTACAAATAATAAAGAACTTTTACAAAATCCACTTTACTTAGGTTGGCGTCATGAACGTATTCGCGGTGAGCAATACGATGATTTCATCGATGCTTTTGTAACATCATTACGTAAAAGATTCCCTAATGTTTACTTACATTGGGAAGACTTTGGCCGTCAAACAGCACGCAAAAATTTAGATCGTTACAAAGATGAAATGTGTACGTTTAATGATGACATGCAGGGAACAGCGGCTGTTACGTTAGGAGCGATTTTAGCAGGCCTTCGCGTCAATGGCACAAAAATGAGTGAGCAACGCGTCGTTATCCATGGCGCCGGAACAGCGGGATGCTGTATTGCTGATCAAATTGTTGCTGCCATGATGTCCGATGGGTTGTCAGAAAAAGAAGCTTTATCCAGAATGTTTTTAATTGATATGAATGGTATGTTGCATTCTAATATGGATAACCTTGAATATTTTCAAAAAAGATTTGCACAGCCTGTAGAAATTTATAGCGATTGGGATCGCGTCAAAGGAAAAATCATACAACTTCATGAAGTGGTAAAAAATGTCAAACCAACTATCTTAATTGGAACATCAACACAGACAGGTGCATTTACAGAGGAAATTGTAAAAATGATGGCTACCTTCTGTGAACGCCCCCTCATATTCCCACTTTCAAATCCGACATCAAAATGCGAAGCAACTCCTGCAAACCTTATCGAATGGACTCAAGGCAAAGTTCTTGTTGCCACAGGAAGCCCCTTTACCGATGTGCGCTATAATGGAAAAGTATTTCCTATTGGTCAATGCAATAACGCTTTCGTATTTCCAGGACTCGGATTGGGAGTTGTTGCATCCAAAGCCACACGCGTCAACAATGAAATGCTCGTTGCATGCGCAAAAGTTATAAGCGAATGTGCTCAAATCAATCGCGATCCTAACCTTTCACTTTTGCCTTCGCTTACTGAAATCAACGATGTCTCATATAAAATTGCTTATGCCACTGCAAAAGCAGCACAAGAAACGGGCGTTGCCCCTAAAACAACTGAAAAAGAAATTCATGATAATATTCACACAAATATTTGGAAAACGAGCTATGTCCGCTACACTCCTAAAAATGCCATAGATAAATAATTCATTTCTTAAAGATATTTTAAATTTGGGTTTTATATAAAAGGATGTTACCATAAGGGTAATGTCCTTTTTTTATTTTTCCAAAGGCTTTTATGGAAGTTGGAGTCTTAATCATTTTTTTTATGACCGCTATGCTAGGAGGAATTGTTTCGACAGTCCCTCCTGGGCCTTTAAACATAAGATTACTCATATTTTTTCTCAAAAAAGAAAAATCAAAACTTTCTGCATTCCAATCTGGAATTATATTAGCGGACATAGGATGCTGTTTTATTACGAATTTAATGGCTCAAAAAACTTTACAAACAAGCTTTTTTCTTTCAATTGAAAAAAAATATTTATTTATAACTCAAATATTATTCATTTTAATGTTACTTTTAATGGGATTTAGATATATTATTTCATCAAAAGCATATGAATCAAAATCAAATTCGATTCCAGATGTATTAAGCTATGAAAAAAAAAATCATGGCAAATTATTGCGACATTTTCTTGAAGGGGTTGTTGGAACATTGACGATTCCGAGTTTACTCCCGTTCTGGTATCTTTGGTGGATGGGACAAAATTTTGCCTATAAACCACCCATTTACCTGGTAGCAATATCCATTGCCTTAGGAGTGTATTTTGGAGATCTGCTTATCTTTAAGACCTATCGATTCTTTGCGGGTCGGGTTCAAGATAAAATGCTATGTATTAATGTTGTGCGAATTGAAGTTATTGTCGGTTATATATTTCTTCTCTTTGCCTCCGCACTTTTTCTCAAAATTTTTCTCTCTTAATCAATGGGACTGCCCTCATGAAATTACTTGAAAAAATGCACAAAATATTTTGTTCTTTTCTATCCATTTTTTTTAGAAGCAGAACTATAAGGCATATTTTAAAATTAAGTGGGCACGATAAAAAAGAATTTTTAATAAAAATTATTGACGAAAATCTGAAACAAATTAAAACTGAGCCACAAGAATATTTTGCACAAAAATCATCATCATTGAAGTTTGTGCAGAGTTATAATCAATTACCTTGCACAGTAGATACTAGAAAAAAAAGAGCGGATCTGTTTGAACGCAATGGATTTAGAGATAAAGAGATTCTTTTGCTAGGTGATGATGATCTTGTTTCTGTTGAATTAGCCTCTCGGAATTTTAAATATATAACTGTACTAGATTGCGATATGGCATTGCTACATAAACTCAAAATACTTACTCAAGATGCGAAGTATCCCATCACATTTTTCCATGCTGATCTTTACCAAGGTTTACCAAACTTTTTGTCGCACAATTATGATGTTGTGTGTTTTGATCCTCCTCAAAACTATGAAGATTTAAGAATTTTCATGAATTGTGCTTTAAAATCTTTAAAATACTATAATTCTACATTTTATATGATGGTCAATACCAGTGGTTTAGGTAAGCTGAATGCAGAGAACTTAGTATCTCAACTGCAAATAAATGGATATACTAATACTCAAAAACTTGATTTTTTTAATTGCTATCCACTCAATCGCGGACAATCATTGTTGTTAAAATTAATTTCATTTTTCATAAATCCAAATTCAATAAAAAATAGAAGTCTCGATTACAAATACTATTTTACAGATTGCCTTGAGTTTAAATCAAATTCATATGCACAAAGTAAAGAACAAGTTTACGAAGAA
Source organism: Silvanigrella aquatica (assembly GCF_001907975.1). Classification (NCBI taxonomy): domain Bacteria; kingdom Pseudomonadati; phylum Bdellovibrionota; class Oligoflexia; order Silvanigrellales; family Silvanigrellaceae; genus Silvanigrella; species Silvanigrella aquatica. The sequence goes on along the minus strand of NZ_CP017834.1, from coordinate 742,540 downwards.
AAGCAAATAATTGCTCCCGTAGGCGGACATTTTACTCTTAATGAGATTCCCATAGCCTTTTTTAAACAATACGGAAGCCATTCTAAGAAAACTATAAATTAACTAAATAAAAATATATAAAACCACTAACTTTACAACTTAAAATTTATAAATTAGTATTCCTTTATTGGAATTTATATGATTACTTTTTATATTTGCTCCGAAAGAGCTTTACTAATGTCAAATAAAAAAAACATTGCAATTGTTGTGCAAAGATGTAGCAAAGATATTGCTGCGGGCGCTGAATTATATGCTTTTCATTTAGCTCAATCTTTGGCTGAACAAGGTCTACAAGTAGAAATACTAACGAGCAAAAGTGATGACTACATTAATTGGAATAATAATTTACCTTCTGAAGAAATCATAGAAACATCAGGAGTTTCTTTTAAAATTAAAAGATTTAAAGTATTACACGGTAGATTTAAAATTTTTTTTGGAATTATAAAAAGATTTAATTTATTTTTATTGAAATATTTTAATTTTATTTATTTAAAACTAAGTGTTTTTTTAGATTATCTTTTTTTAAGAAGCCAGGGTCCCTGGTGTCCAGGACTATGGAATGAGCTTGAAAAAAATTCGGAAAACTACTCACTTGTGATTATAAAATCATATTTATATGCGCCAAATTATTACGCTATAAAAAAAATATCAAATAAAGTAAAAACTCTTTTTATTGTCACTGCACATGATCAACCTGAGTTTCGATTTCAATTTGTTTATAAATTTTTATTAGAAGCAACAACTCTTGGATTTGTTTCTCAATCAGAAAAAAAAATATGCAACAGTATATGGCTTAATTCAAATAATAAAAATTCTATAATACTTCCGCCAGGTATTCATTTTAATACCAATGAAAATCAAATTATTCAAAATAATATAAAAGAAATATCCACAAAAAAGTATTTTATTTACATTGGTAGAATTGATAGACTTAAAAATATAGATTTTATCATTAAACATACTCCACAAAATTGTAGCGTCGTCTTTGCTGGTGATCTGAAATATACACTCCCCAAAGATCCTAGATTTATTTATGTTGGAAAAATTAACGACATTGAAAAAGAATTATTGCTAAAAAAGGCACTTGCTTTAGTCATTTCTTCAAGATATGAAGCATATTCTATGATTACTGCGGAAGCTATTTATCACGATTGTTTTGTTCTCGCACTAAAAGGCTGCGCACCTATTGATGAATTAATAGAACATTATGGAGGTCTCAGCTGTGAAGAAAATGAATTCAAAAATATAATGCAGGAAATATGGGATAACAAATTAAATATAAATAAGTTCAAAAAAAATCAAACAAAATATTTTTCACCAGAGAAAAATTGGAACACAAATGCTATTAAAATTATAGATTTATTAAATCAAAAAAAAGATAATTTCAGCATATAAAATCAACTATAATTCAATAGCTAGAGGATTTATGTCAGTCGTTCATAAGATTTCAAATTACATTTTTGTCATGAATTTATTTTTTTCCTTTGTTTTCATAAGACTTCCTGATATTATTAACTTTTCTATTTTAAGATTTGGGATATATCTGATATTTTTAATGGGTTGTATTTTTGGCATTATATCATGCTATAAAACCAATAAAAAAATTACTTTTTCTTTATTGTTTTTTATTTTTTCAATAGTAATTCATGCTTTTTCTAATTTTTACCAACCCTCTTTAAAACAAAATGTATCAATCCAAAATTATATTTTAAATGGCATTATTACCTCAGATTTTATATTCACACAAACACGTCTCTACATGATTTTTTTTGTTTTCTTTATTTTTCCTGCAATATCATTTTTTAATTATATTTCAAAAGATGGAAGCAGTAAAAAAATAATTAAGATATTTTATTACTGTTTAAGCTTATGTGTAGTTATAAATTGTTTTACTTTTTTTTATCAAGGTCTATTCAATATTAACTTTCTATCTCAAGGCAGTGGGACATCATTAGGAGCAAATCGTCCTCCAGGTCTATTAGATGACTCAGGAGCAGCAAGCTTTTTCTTAGCAATTTTTGGTTTTACTTATTTTTCAAGTATATTTTTAAAATCTATTAGTAATAAGTATAAATTTTTTAATTTTTTAATTTTTATACTATGTTTAGTTTCAGGACTATTAAATAATTCCAGGTCATTTTTCCTCGGATTATTTTTATCTGTTTTTATTTTAATCGTCATTAAATTAATAATTGAAATAAAAAATAAAAGATACAAACTAATACTTTTGATAACATCTACTTCATTATTAATCCTTATAATAACAAAAATAGTTACAAATTATAAAAACAATAACTCAAGTATTTACAGGATAAATAATGAATTAAAAAGAATTGGATTAAATGGAGATTTATTTAATATATATTCTGTATTAGATTTTCAAAGGGCTAGTCATCTTCAAATCATGTGGGAAAATATTAAAGAAAATTTTTTTATGGGTACAGGACTAGGTTCTTTTGCTATAAATTTTTATAACCAAATTAATAAACTAAAATTTGAAACTCCAGTTATTTTAGATATAGCAACAAATAGTATTTTTTCTATTATTTCTGATCTTGGGTTTATTGGATTATCAGTCATTTCATTTTGTACATTGCTATATATAAAATATGCGATAAATTTCATAAAAAATAAGCACTCTTTAGATTTTTACGCCATATTCATTCTATATATCATCCCTATTCTGGGCACTATTCCATTTTTTATTGTATCAAATGTTTTTTATATGTTTATATATCCATCTTTGTCGTATATAAGTTGTCTCATAATAGCCCCCTGGATTGTAAATTACACTAGAAGTAATCATTTTCAGAATAATTTTTTTTCATTATTCTTTTATCTATGCAGCATATACTTAATTATTGTCTCTTTGATATTAGCTATAACCGCACCCCCTGTTCCTCTCTTCAAATGGAAGGAAAGAGGAACCGCCCAAGTGCCTATGCCCTTAGGGATTTTACCCCAACCCGAAGGGCAAACTGAAAAGAAAAAAATCTATTTTTCAGATTTACTCAATGACATTCTTGGTGGCAATTCTTTACTGATAAAGCCACTTGATGGCGATGTCGGGCAATGGTTCAAACCGCAAACAGAAATCATAGTTGTAAATCCTACATTTAGAATCTTCGTTGGACCTGAAACAAGACATTTTCCTGTAAAAGTTTCAGTTCAATTTTATTCAAAGGAAAGAGAAAAAAGTGAAGAAAATTTGACTTTGCAACAACCCACTTGGGTCAATTTGACTGTTCCAAAACAAAAAACTTTTGAATCATGTTTTGATGATGTTTCTATGACAGCATTCTGTTATTATCATATCAGTGTTATCCCTGCTTGGGAACCTTCACTTTTTAAATCAATTGGATTTTATATTGAAAATCAATATATTAAATAAAAAAATCCTTGGAGTTCGTTTTGGATTCGAAATCACTTATTAAAAGCTCTATTAAACTTCTAGGAAAAAGAGGGATTAAATATCTTTTTATTGCCACATTAGCTGCTATAGGTATTGCCATTGTGGAGCTTTGCATCTCCATCATAATTCAACTTCTCTTGAGCAGCTTTGGATTTATTGGCTCAAACTATAAAATTTTTAATTATCAATTACCTCAACTCTCCATCTATACCGTCACCGCAATGCTGATTCTAGTTGCTATTATTCGCTTTTGTGTTCAGTTGACAACAACCCAAACAGCCGCCTTTTTAAGAGACTATGTCCTACTTAGACTCAAAAAAAACTCTCTATATAGAGTCCTTTTTGAAGATGATTTTCAAGAAAAAAGCTCGTCTTCTATGAATTTTAAATTATCAGAAGTTTTTTCAAAATCCTCAGAGTTTATTTTAAATTTTTCCCATTTCATTTTTATGTTTATTCAAAGTGCTTTTTTATTCCTAATCTTATTTATTATAGCCTGGAAAGAATCCATAGTAGCTACAACTGGAATTGCACTCATTGGATGTGCAATATTGTACATAAATAAAAAAGTTTCCCTATTTGCAAAGCAAGTCCCTGTTCAGCAAAAAAAAATAAATGAAGGGATAGAAAAAATCGCGCGTAATTTTTTATTCATCAAACTTATGAAAAAAAGAGAAGATGAATATAATTCATTTTGTGATGGTCTCAAAGAATATTCTTCCAAATCTATAAGCGCTCATTTTTACAGCAACCTTAGCGCTCAAATGGGACCTTTCCTTGGTATTTTATTACTTGTCCTAATCATTATTATTAGCAATCATGTTTGGCAGACGAGTTCAATCATACTGCTCTCATTCATATATTTATTAGCTCGTTTTGTGCAAAGTCTTTCCATATTAACTGGGTATTTCGGAAATGCAAATATCTTTTTTGCACAATACAAGCTTTCATTAGAATCAGTTTCAAACTCAAACTTTCACATCATAGCAAGTGATTCCGAAAATAAAATTACTTTTTTTGGTTTATTTAAATCGAAAGAAATGCAAATAAAAAATACAGATAAAAATGAGATTAGTGAAATAAACAAAGAATCTCCAGAAATTATTTTACATAATGTTTCTTTTTCATATCCTAAATCTTCACCTCTCTTTAATAAAATAAATCTCACAATTGATAGAGGCTCACAAGTAGGATTGATAGGTTCCAGCGGTACAGGTAAATCGACAATGCTAATGCTTATGACAGGTATTTTACAGCCTAGCTCTGGAAAAATTAATATTGATGGTATGCCTGCTTGGGAATATATTTCAAAAAAAGAGGCGCGTATTGGCTATGTTGGACCAGAACCTTTTTTAATTAAAGGTAATTTAAAGGAAAATTTATGTTATGGGCTAACAAATCCAGTCAATGATGATGAAATTATGGATACACTTAAACTTGTTTCCTTAGATAATCTTATAAAAGAAAAGGGCTTAACTTATAAATTATCAGAAGATCAATCTGGACTTTCTGCAGGTCAAAAGCAAAGAATATGCCTTGCCAGAGCCATTCTCAACAAACCTTCACTGCTTATTTTAGATGAAGCAACTGCAAATCTAGATGAAAATAATGAATCTTTAATTGCAGAAGCTTTAAAAAACATTAAGAAATCATGCACAACAATTATCGTATCTCATCGCTATGGAATTTTAGCATTTACAGATAAAATTATAGATATGAAGAATATTGTTTAAGTTAAAAACGAATTAATTAATGTTATTATCTAAAGTAAATGCAGTTTTATCTTCGCTCTGAACTTCATCATAGGGATCTTCATAGGATTTATTTTTAGATTTATTTATTTTCATCCATTCAGGTGCATTTGATGAAATGCTAGAAGACTTTTTGCCGAAAATATAAATCCTGTCTAAAAGTGCCTTTTGCCGAGGCTCAAATTCAGACTTCCAAGTGTATGATAATAAAGCCGAAACCCTGTCTGACTTCCAATGTGCGTGCTCACTCTGCACTAAAACTTTTTTAGTAATAGCATCCTCTTTTTCTTTTAAGAGACGTCCATACCAATAATAGTTTCTTAATATTAAAGAAACATAACTCCGCGTTTCTCTAAAAGGCATGAAATCACAAAAAAGCATCATATTATCGCCACTAACCCGCTCTCTCCATTTATCTAAATTTGTGGAACCCGCATTATAAGCCGCTAATACATACTCAATATGTCCATCATAACGTTTTAATAGTTTATTTAAATAGGCGCTTCCTATTTCCAAGTTTAAATCAGCATCGTACAATTGCTTTGCAGATGTTCTCCGTTTAATTGTTTTTGCAGTGGAAGGAAGAATTTGCATCAGCCCTCTCGCATTAGCTCCCGAACGAGCATTGCGATCAAATGCACTTTCTTGCCTGATTAATGATAAAATAAAGACAGGATCGATATTACCAGCATGCGTTGATATTTCTCTCAAATAAGTTTTTGGAAAATGTAAATATAGCATTGCTTTACTGACAGGATAATTTTTTATATATTTTCCATAGCGTCCCAACATAAATATCGAATAACGATAATTATGCATTATATTTTGCCCTAAAGCCCAGTATAGAATTAAATTAGGATTTGTTACGTTAGTGCTACGTCCTACAAATGCAGACCACTCTGTAGCAGCAAGATTATCTTTTTTTGCGCGAAATAAATCAAATATAAAAGCCTCTAAATTGTTTGAATTCCAAACCGAAGATTCACGACCTTGTACAGGAATATCTTCATCAGAAACTAAATTATTAATGGGGTCTATTCCCATTTGTTGCGATGCTAATATAGCAGCCAATGAAATTCCATTTTCTTTAATTAAACGTTGCCAATAAGGATTGTCTGTAGAATTCAATTTCTTTGTTTTTTGGTAAATTGCACCAAGCCAGAATAAACTCCGAGAGCTTTCAATAGGGTCTTTTTCAAGCAAAGCATTTTCTAAAGATTCTTTTGCTAATTGAGGATAACCCGAAATCAATCTCAAAAGCCCCATACGCAGATGAATTTTTTCACTGGGATCAACATTAGGGAGTAAACATTTTTCCATTTTAGTATATATTTTTTCTATTGAGGAATAAACATTTTTCTTAGGTAAAAATGTTTCTAATCTTAATATCAGTGAAGAACTTGCACCCATAAAAGCACAATTCGACGCATTTTCAATCGCTTGTGTCGTTAAATTTTGAGCATCTTTAAATGATTGAGGATCTATTAAAGAAAAGGCATCTGCAAAAGACATTCCTTTAAAATTCTGCCAATCTTTTTTTTGTTTACTTGATAAATGATATTTAGGTACAGGTTGTAAAAATTGCATTTTAGAAGCAGCGACAGCTAAATCATCATTAAATTTTTTTTCAAGCCACCAAGCTGAGCATGCTAATGTTTGTTCATTTAAAGGAAATTGATTTTTAAATCCGCCGACAAGAGATTCACAATTTTTTGCCATTTGTGTTCGTTCTTTTTGAGAAAGATTTCTTAATACCCAGTCTGAAAGTATACGAACACTAACATTATATCGTTTAAGATCATGAAATTTTGCTTCTTCAATAAGTTGATTTTCATTTGGTGGCGTATAATTTTTCAAATTTGATAGATAGAGATTATCGTTGTTTCTTTGAATACTTGATAACATATCCTTTTGTTCTGGCAATGATAATTCAAGATTTTCGGTTAAAATTGTATGACTTGAACACGATATGAAAAGAAGGGAAAAAGGGAAAAAGGTAACAAAAAGTAATTTCCTTTTTTTAATTATAAAACATCTCAAAATGATACCCCTTCTTATTCAAATATTTTATCGTCAATGATTATTATTACTTGAGAAAAGCATCAATGCAAAGGGGTGGAGAAAAAGAGGTGATCAAACAGGATCTCTCAATACAGGGCAGGTCATACAACGAGGTCCTCCCCCCCCTCTTGACAGCTCGCTTCCTTCAACAGTGACAATAAGGGGATAATTGCTTTGTAATAGAGTAGGGTGCTTTACAGCGTCTTTCGCCGACATGATTTTAAAACCAGCAGATTCACAGGCTCTCAAGGTATGCTCATGGATATAGCTAATAACCTTACCTGGAGCGAATGAAAAAAGGTTAGCGCCACTATTCCACTGTTCACGTTGTTGGTGCAAAGGATCGTCCCCCCCACAAGGAATGGGATCCATACGCACACCCACACTCCTTAAACCCAGGATAAGGTCTTCCACTTCTTTAAATTTTTTATCGCCATCGGGTTTCACGCGAATACGAACCACCCGCGCTCTTTCGCGTCCTAGAACATAGGGAGAGTAAACAACGGCTTGTTCTTTATTAGCAACGGTAAAAATCATATCGAGATGAATGGTGCTTCTTTCACGTGGTAAAATAACGCATAACACATTGAAAGGTTCTGTCTTTTTTTCTTCATTACGGGCTTTTAAAAGCGCATCTACCAAAGTATCGAGAGCTTTAGGTGTCGTTCTTTCACTTATTCCAACTAACAAAAGATCCTCATTGATAACAAGAATATCACCACCTTCTATTGTAAAATGGGGATCCTTAATTTCCTTGCTCGCATCGAGTAGAAGACCATAGCCTTTTAATTCGGGATGATATTCATAAATTGTTCGCATAATTAGCGATTCCGCAAATCTGACGGAACTGGCCATACGCGATGCAATAACTCTGTTTCCCACAACCATACTGGTATCTCGCATAAAATACATATTAGGTAACGGAACAATGGAGTAGGTTTTTGGAGAAAGTAAAGATTCTAAAGTGTTTCTTTTTAAAGGAACGCCCGTAACTAAGGCGCGCGTCAATTCGCTTGCAGGAAGGGCAAACAGCTCGGATTTTAATTCAGGACATCCTTGGAACTCAAGGATTTTATCTAAAAGTTTATTTCTTGCTTCTTCATTTTCTAAAACGTCTTCTAGACAATCACTGACCTCTAAAACAGTACTTACAAGAGAAAGTACTGATTTTAATTGCGAATGCCCCGCAACAATATTTTTAAAATAAATGATATCATTATAAAGAAGTTCGGAAGCATTGCGTGGTGTCATGAGTTCCACTTCATGTCCAGGCGAGTGCAAAAAGACTTTTCTTAATTTTCCAATTTCAGAATGCACTCCAATTTGACTATTTGATTGTCTAATTATTTCTGTTTTTTCACTTTCAATTAAAGAATCCCAAAAGTGAAAATGACTTCCCGTATTAACATTTTGTTCCTCTTTCACAATCAAACTCCTTGACCAATGGCATGCGTAGTGACAAAAATACATTCTAACCGTTAACATAGGTCACATGGGTCTGATCAAGTAAAAATAAAAATTTAGAGAGGCGTTCATATGTCGTTAAAAAAAAATATTGCTGTATTTGGTGCGGGTAAAATAGGAAAGCTTGTTGTGAATATGCTTTCGCAAACCGATGATTATCATGTTACTGTCATTGATTCTGCAAAAGAATCTGCCAAAGATGCGGCCAGCCATTCGACAACAGGACAATTGCTTAAAAATGTAAAATACGATCATGCTGATTTTATGTCACAAAAAGACATCGAACGCGTTTTATCAGAAAAAGATTATGTTTTGAGTTGCGCTCCCTTTTATTGTAACAAAGGAATTGCTGAAGTCGCACGAAATTTAAAAGTAAATTATCTGGATTTAACCGAAGATGTAAAAACAACTGCTGCCATTAAGGAACTTTCTAAAAATGCAAGTAATGCTTTTATACCACAATGCGGTTTGGCTCCTGGATTTATCACGATAGTTGCGCATCATTTAGCGCAACAATTTGATAATGTTCATTCTATAAAAATGCGTGTAGGCGCCTTACCAATGTATCCTCACAATCGATTAAAATATAACTTAACATGGAGTACCGAAGGTCTCATTAACGAATACTGTAACCCTTGTGAAGTGATTCATGATGGTAAATTAACTCTCGTCCCCGCATTAGAAGGTGAAGAAAAGCTTTGTATTGATGGGGAAGAATATGAAGCGTTTAATACTTCGGGAGGTTTAGGTACTTTAGCAGAATCATGGGCTCATAAAGTCAGATATATGGATTATAAATCCATTCGCTATCCCGGACACCGTGAAATTTTGTGCACACTCCTGCATGATCTTAAATTTATTGATGATAGAGATGGATTAAAAAGTGTTTTTGAAAGATCATTGCCACAGACATCGCAAGATGTTGTCATTATATTTGTGACTGTAGATGGACAGAAAAACGATAAATACTATCAACAAAGTTTCGTGAAAAAAATTTACAATGCAAATATTGGTGGAGAACATTGGGGGGCTATTCAAATTACGACGGCAGCAGGAATTTGCGGTGTTTTAGATCTTCATGCCAGTGCCCATTTGCCTACTGCCGGACTCATTCGGCAGGAAGATATTTCTTATGAAAAGTTTATAGGCAATCGCTTCGGAAAATACTATTCTTAATAAGGGAAACCCTCTTTGGGAATCCCTTTTCTCAAGGAGAGTTTTTTCATGTTTCCTGATAATAAAGCTGACATTCCATTTTGTGAAAGAATATTTTGTAACCGCTCTTTAAATATGAAATCGATTAAAGCCGTAGGCTTTGATATGGATTATACTCTCGCTCTTTATAAACCAGAAACATTTGAAAAACTAGCGTATGATGAGACCATAAAAAAACTCATTGAAATTGGATATCCCAAAGAAATTTGTAGTTGGGAATTTGATCCTAAATATATGATTAGAGGTCTTGTCATTGACAAAAAAAATGGGAATATTTTAAAAATGGATAGGCACCGTTACGTTAAAGTTGCTTATCATGGATTTAAGGAGCTCAATCGAGAAGAGCGCAGAAAATTATATGATATTGAAAATGTCATTGTCTATGAAGAACCACATTATGCACTTATTGATACTTTATTTTCACTTGCAGAAGCTTTTTTATTTATTCAATTAGTTGAATTTAAAGACAAAACCGACAAAATGAATCATAAATCCTATTTTGATTTATATTCCGACGTCAGAATGTGCATTGATTTATGTCATCGCGATGGAAGTATAAAAGACAAAGTATATGATAATCCTAGTAAATACATATCAAACAATAAAAATTTAGTTTCAATATTAAAAGATTTAAAAGCTTCAGGCAGAAAAATATTTATCGTTACAAATAGCTTATGGGATTACACAAATATAGTAATGAGCTATTTATGTAATACCAAAAAAGATTCCAATCAAGAATGGATTTCCTTATTTGATTTAATTATTACAGGCTCACAAAAACCCTCCTTTTTTATGACAAAAAACCAAATTTATGAGGTTGATACAAAAACAAATTATTTAAAAAATACCGACATTGTAAACATCTTAAATAAAGATAAACAAGAATCGATTGTTTATCAGGGGGGACATTTTAAATTACTTCATAATATGCTGGGCATAAAAACAGGATCTGAAATATTATATATCGGTGATCACATTTATGGTGATATATTAAGAAGTAAAAAAGAAATAGGCTGGAGAACCATGCTTGTTATCGAAGAACTAGAAAAAGAAATCATTGCAACATATGAGTTAAAAGAACAATATATTTTATGTGATTCTTTAAATGAAAAACGCGTCCTGCTTGAAAACGAATTTGAAAGATTAGATATTCAATCACGTGAAAAAGGAGCAACTCATACTCTTGATAAAAATGAAAACCTAGATAAAAAAATAAAGAAAGTTGGTTATGATTTACTTAAATTAAGAGAACAAGAAAAAAAAGAAATTCGCAATTATCACTTAGGACTCCACCCCATTTGGGGAGAACTCATGAAAACAGGTAGACAAAATTCACGTTTTGCTGCTCAAGTTGAAAACTACGCTTGTTTATACACAAGTAAATTAACAAATTTAATTCACTATGGCCCACATAAAAACTTTAGAGCGGTACGAGATTTTATGCCTCATGATCTCGATGAGTAATTTATGAAAAGTTATTAATTTAGCGTTGAAAGCTGTCCGCCAATGCTTTTTTGAAATGACATCCATGCCAAATCGAGAGCTCCTTTTGCATTTGCCAAATTTGCTCTCGCGGTTGTTTGATCATTGGCAGCCGCAATAAGATCGGTAGCAGTAACCTGCCCATTATCGAAACGCGCTTTCATTTGTAAGTAAGCATCCTGAGCATATTGCACCGACACCTTAGAAGAATCTAAAACTTGAATGGCATTTTGCAATTGCAAATAACTGTTTGTGATATCGATACGCGCATTCATGCTTAAATTTTCTAAATTATATTTTGCTTTTTGTTCCGATGCGATTGTGCTGCTAATTTGTGCTTGTCTCACTCCCCAATCAACTAAATTCCAAGTAAGTTGAAGCCCATATGAGAGTGTATCTGAATAACTGCTAGCGCTATACGTTACGTTATTATATGTAATATCTTTTGCTAAAAAATTTCTTGAATAGGTTGCGACGAAATTTAATGTGGGCAAATAGGTGCTATAAGTTTGCTGAGTTGCATATTTTGAGGCTTCAACATTTTCTTTTGCTGCAATGAGATCGTGGCGTTTTGCCATTCCAGGACTAAATATTTTCTCTAAATTTGGAAGTTTTTGCGATTTGGCTTCCCAAACAGATTTATCACTGTCATCTAAAGTTATTAAGTTAATATTTTTAATGCCAATAGCTTCAGCTAAAGTAATTAAAGTAACTTTATAAGTCGTCTCTGCTTGAATGAGATTTGTTTTTGAATTCTCATAATCAAGCTTAAATTTAAGCAAATCGGCGTTTGTTAATTTACCTGCATTAAATTGCGCATTTCCATCTTTTAATTGTTTTTCAGAAACTTCAATAGATGATTTCGCCGTTTTTAACAACTGCTCTGCTTTTTGCGCATTAATAAACGCTTGGGCTCCATAAAATCGGGCATCAACACGGCTTTGCGTGCGATTCTGCAAGGCAGCACGCGTTAACGCTGAAGATTGCATTAAACCATTGTACAAGGAATAAAGTCCGACAAGGGGTTGAGTTAACGTAAGCGAGCCCGCTGAAGAGTTTGTTTCAGGAAATCCATACTGCGCTCCCAGTGAGGTTCCGACAAGTTGGTTAACAGAACTGCTATTAAACATATAATTTGCACTTCCAGAAACATTAGGAAGCATACTTCTTAAAGCTGCATTTTCTTGAGCTTCGCTGATAAGCAAATCCTGTTGTGACATTTTTGCCACAAATGAATAATGTTCAGTCATATTCATTGCCGACTCTAATGTCAGCAACTGATTCGAATTTACGCTACGCGCATTTTGAATTAATAAAGGAGGATGATCTTGATCTTGATTTTCATTTTCTTGAGCAAAAGTTTGATAAATAAACAAAAATGTAACCATCCCAGTGAGGGGGTAGGTAATCCTTCGAAAAGCATGAAATGTCATTTGTACCATCCAAGTCAAATAAAATAGTACTCACTTATTAACTTAAATGTGACAGCAATTCAAGTTTTAGCGTCCTTATTCTTATGAATTTTCGTTTCAATCTTAACTGACTTGATTTTTACATTATTTAAGAATCCTACTTAGATTCAGTTTGGAATCAACAATAGTCACTACCCCAATCATTTAATCCTTGAATGATAACTGCTAAAGATTTTCCTTTATCGGTTAAAAAATACTCCACCTTTGGTGGAACTGTAGGATAAATATGTCTTGATACGATTCCTTCTTTTTCGAGATCACGAAGTTGCATTGTAAGCATCCGTTGCGTAACAATATTCTTAAGTAATTTTTGTAACTCACTGAATCTAAGTATTCCATATTTAAGTAAATGAAATATGATAATCCCCTTCCATTTCCCACAAAGAACATTTAAAGTACACTCTACAGAACATCCCTCTATATTTTCTTTTCTTTTCATTTTCACCATTTTATTTTTCCCTAATAATCAAATCTTAATATTGTAATAAATATATAAAAATATGATAATTATACAAATAAAAAACAAAAATAAAAATTATTCATAATAAGCAATTTTTTTTCCTTTCTCATAAAACACATTCATTAAGATAAAAATTTATTTAATAAAAAAAATTTTTTGATTAATAAAATTTATGACAATAGAATTGTCATAAATTTTATTATATATTCATTTTTAGTACAGACAAGAGAGCACAAATAATGAACTTAATATCAATATTTATACTAAAAACAAAACAAATAATAAGATAAAATAATTTTCAATTTATTTTAACAATTATTTAAAAAAAGAAACAAAATTTTTTATTGAACATCCGATATTTTGTTTGCATTTTGCATTGTTTCATCATGAGCTTTAACGGTTTTTTGTAATGCTTCATAACTTCTATGAGCAATAATCATATTTGTTAGATTTCTCATGGGATTAACATTACTGCCTTCTAAATATCCTTCAGTGACTTCACCCTCTGGCATTTTGAAATTTTCTGGAGGGCCATTGTGAATCCACAAGTTCTCCCCTAACCTTTCTAATAATGTAGAATCTTTAAATGCTAAAATTTTTAATTTATCTACAAATTTTTTTCCTACATAAACTTCGCCCGTAGGTAAAATACTGACATCCTTTCCATTCAATCCACTAATAGCGCCATTTTCACCCTGAACAACAGCACCATTTTTTGTGATTAAAGTACCGTCATTGCTGATACTAAAACCACCATCTCTTGTCAAACGCTCACCAAATGGTGTCATGACTTCAAAAAATCCGTCACCCTGAAAAGCAACATCTAATGGATTTCCAGTTTTAATCATAGGACCTTGTGTATGTGCTGTTTTAATTTCACTCAAAGTAACATAAGCCATTTCATTTCCTTTTAATGGCCACAATTCTTGCATATTTGTTTTAAAAGGCGCGGGAGGATGAGGAGTTGCATAACTCGGCCATGGATTTGCCTCCTGAGCTTGAAAGGCAATATCATCTTCCTTAAAAGCAGTTGTATTTGTATTCGCTAAATTATTTGAAATAATTTCCATAATTCTTTCTTGCAAAACTCCGCCTGATAAAGGGGCATAAACGTTTTTTAGCATAATATTTTCCTATTCAAAATACTGTTCAAGAAAAATAATACACCACATAGTTTTAACTGAGTTATGAAAAATTTACTTATATGCTAACTTTTGAACAGATATCTTTTGCAGGGAAAAATTTCTTAATTTTGTAAATCAAATTGATTAGAGAATGTTTCTTTTAGCTTTTTCATAGAATAAGGCTCTTTTTTTATGACCCCTGAAAAATAACGCGCTGTTTCTTTATTTAATATGGCATTGGTTGAAACAAAGACAGGTTTTGTAAAATTGAAGTCTTTCAGTTTTTCAAGAAAATTTGTCTCACAGATATTTTGACCGCTGTTGTCAAAATAAAAATCAACAATAATGCACTCTATATTTTGAACGAGTTCCAAATTATTATAAAAAAACTCTAATGCAGCATCAGGATGCAAAAATGTCATCACGTGCGCATCGGTCACCGTCACTTTCCAAAATTGATGATAAGCATCTTCATCGTCAATGACAACTATTGTTCTGAGATTTCTTTGTCTCTCAATAATTTGATCTTGAATCGATTCCTCAAAATCATGTGGAATTAAATGCGAGCAAATAAATCGCAAAAATTGAAATCGCGACATAGGTTTTGCAATAAAGAAATCAGATTTAACTTCTATGGCTCTCTCTAAATCGCATTTTAAAAATCTATTGGTATGAATACAAATTTTTGCGTTGTTTCCATCCTCTCTCAATTTTTTAACAAAATCAAACCCATTTAAATGATCGAGACCTAAATCAATATCACAAATAATATATTCTGGATCGATTTTATAAACAGCTTCCATAGCTAAGTTGTAATCACTATAAGAATAAATTGAAAAATAATTATTTAAATCTTCAGAAGAAATAAGTGATGAAAAATTCTTAACATAAACTTCATCATCCTCAAGAATCAAAATTTTATATTTTTTGCTAGAATGATCATGAGCTAAATAATTTAAAATTTTACTTTCAATATTATTTGATTTTTTTTCATATTCAATTTGAGAAGAATTATAATGAGAATCAAAATGAGTCTCAAAATAATTTGCTTCACTTGGAAAATATAAATCTTCAATATGATCTTCTGCTGTTGTATTAGGCTGAGGCAAGTGAATATAAAATTTTACACCCTGAGATATTGAAGAATTATAAAATATTCTTCCTCCGTGCTGTTGAACAATTTCTTTAGCAATTCCTAATCCAAGTCCCGTGCCACGTTTTTTACCCTTTGTAAAGAAAAGATCAAATATTTTATCTTTACAATTGTCATCAATATGTGAATTTGTATTTGCAATACATATTTCAAATTTAAGAATTCCATTGTCTTTAAATTCTCTAGTTGTAATTTCTATTTTTCCTTTTCCTCCCATTGCTTCAATTGCATTGGAGAAAATATTAGATAAAACACGCTCCATTTTTTGAAAATCAATGTGAATTAAAAATTTATGATTGAAATTATATTTCAATTGAATTTCAGTTTTACTTTGCACTTCAAAACAGCTTTTTATAACAGAATAAACGAGTTTATAAAAACTTGTATTAATAGAATTAGGCCGTCCTTCTGTTCTGAAGTGCAATAAATCAGAAAGCATATTTTCTACTTTTAAAATATCTTTTTCTATGGCACGACCTGTATCCTTAATATATTGTCTTATTTCATCATAACTAGATAATCTCAACATAACATGAAGAGCATTTTTAATATGAGCGAAAGGATGTCTTAAATCATGCGCCAGCATTTGAATTGTTGTCGATATCACTCGCATCATTTCCATTTGTTTCAATTGTTCTTGTGCTTTAGCAAGTTCAATATAGACATTGTTAAAATTTTTATAAATAAGATCAAGCTCGGAATACGTAACAAACTTAGTATATTTTTCCTTACATGATGATATTTCTTTTATATTTTCAGATAACATTTTAATTGGAATAAACATTTTTTCATAATTTTTTTTACTCTGATTTTTCATATATAAAAACATGAAGCACCATATTGAAAATAGTACACATATAAAGAGTATAATAATAAAACAGTTAACTTTCTGAACACTAACTAAGTACATTTTTTCTAGAGAACTTTTACTACCTAGTGGAGTTGAAGTAAAAAAAAGCACATCAAATCTTAAAATATAAAAAGAATATTTACTTGATGAATCTAACTTATTTATTATTGATAATTTCTCTCCATTTAATGTTACTATCTTGTTACTAACGCCTTCGCTAATGTATAATGTGGAAAAATAGTTACTTTTTTCAATAGATGACAATAATTTTTTAGCAAAGAGATAATCACCCATGATTAATGCTGATGTTATTTCAGGAATATATCCCTTTACTAATTTTTCAGTTCTTCCAAAAAAGATGTCATAAATGTAAAGAAATAATATAATTAATATGAGACTCAATGAAAATGAGGCAAAGAAAATTCCATTTCGTGCGGAACGATTTAAAATTTCTTCTGAAATTGGTCTTAGCTTCAAGAAAATTTTTCCTAAAAATTAAAATTTATTGTAAATTTATTATTAATTTAATTCCAAATGTTGCAAATAAAATATCACTCCTCCAAATTGATTCCCGATAGATGAAATTTTAAAAGGGTTATAGTAAGCGACAGTAGGTATTTCAAACAAGGGAACCAAAATTCTATTATCATAAAAATACCTTGATATATTTTTCAATCTTTCATTTAAAATATCTCTGCTTGATGCTTCTTTCGTTTCATCTAATAGAGTTTCTAATATTTTGTCATTACCATGAGAATTTATTGAAGGACTTATTTTACTATATTTTGCAAAATTTAAAATAGGATCAAAAAAATCGGTTTCAGTTGATAATAAATAAAATGGGGAATCTTTAAATTCACTTCCAAAAGGATTGTATATATTCTTAGAGACTTCAATAAATTGAATGTTAAGACCTGCATTTTTGAGTTGCGTTTTTATAACGTCTCGATATTTTGATCCTAAATAAGACGAATCTTCAGTATATGGAATTTTAAAAATTTTTATCATAAAATTTTTACCTAAAACTCTTTTAAAAGATTCTATGGAGTCTGTTAATTGAATATCTTCTTTAAGATTCAATCGGCCAATATTACCTGGGGTTAATAATTCATAAAGAGGCTTAACAGGAATATCAACTGATTTTGTAATTTCATTCCTACTCATTGCTAAGGAAACAGCTCTTCTAAAATGCTTATTAGCTCCTAAAGAGTTGCCATAATTAAATTCAATCACTCTTCTATATAACGGGACAAGCAATTCATCTTGTTTGTATTTTGGGGTATTTGCTGCAATAGAATCCTTTAAAGTGATATCGGGCTCATATATTCTATTTAATTCATATATAATATGATGAGCCGCTTTAGGGTATTGTAATTTATTAATTAATGACAAATAAAATATTTTTTTTTGGTAATCAGCTTCAATTATTTTATATGGTCCTGACCCTACGGGCCATTTTTTCCAGGTAAGCAAATCTGAATTAAGCTCCTCCATAGGCACTAATGAAAAACTAAAATGTGATAGCGAATATAAAAAATAAGGATTTAATTTTGCAGGAACAATAGCAACTGTTCTCTCATCTAATATTTTTAACCCTTCAACTAACCCGGATTTGTATTCCTGACCATGCCTGATTTTTTCACTTCCTTTTAAGTTTATTTGCATCGTATTTCCTGTATTTGGATATTTTGCAAACAGATGCCTTAAAATACTAAATTCTAAATCTTTTGAAGTGACTTTACGATTGTTATGGAAATACAGGTTTTCCTTTAATTTCAATTTGTAATATTTATTTTTAAAATCCCAATCAAATGATTCTAGAGAAAGAGGTCTTAATTCTACATTATTATCAAGATACAATAATGAATTTAAAACAGCGGGATAAAAACTTCCACGACAGGCGAGAATAGTATCTTCATCCCAAGCATTGAGCGAATGACTTTCACAATAATAAATAATACTATTAGATTGATTAGCCATTAAATTAAAAGAGAAAAGACAAAAAAAAGCAAAAGACGAAGATAAGAGTATTTTTTTCATATAGTCAGAATCTCAAAACTGAAGCATTTAAAATTAAAAGTCTAATTTAATAAAATAATCTCTAAATTTATTATACTTTATAAAATCAGAATAAATATGATTTTATAAATTGCTTAAATAGCAAACCTATTTAAATTAGTCAACATTATTAATTTTTTTTCACTTACCAAAAATAGTAAACTATATGCTAATATTTAAAGCAATTCATTCTCTTTTTAATGCAAATAATTTGAAAACAATTAAAAAGTACAAGAACGCGCTCAAGGACACAAAGAAGTCGAATAATCCAAGAGGAAGTAAAGTTCCATTTTCAACAAATCCCATAGCGACTGTACCTATTCCTGCAGCAGTTAATTGCAATGAACCTAAAGTACCAGTAACTAAACCAGCATTATTAGGAAATAAAGAAATCGCATTGGCAGAGGAAAAAGGCATGAGCAATCCATTCCCTATAGTAATAATAAATACAGGAATCATCAATGCTAACAAATGCTGCCAATTAAAAAGATACATGATAAGAAGCGCAAGGCCTCCAATAATATTTACTGATATACCTGTAAAGATGATTTGGTTACTCGTCATAGAAAATGAGAGTTTTCTTCCTAAAAAAGAAGCAAACATATAAGGAAATGATGCTGCACAAAAAGCATAGCCTACTGTAGCAGGAGAATAACCAAATTTATTTAATAAAAAAGGGCAAGCCGCCACAAATGAAAAATAGGTTGCATTTGAAGCCATCATAAATAAAGCATAGCCAAAAAATCTTTTATCAAAAATAATTTTTAAAAATGCAGCAAAATCAAAAGTTGAATTTTTAATTGTCTTATTTTTTATATTAGGAATAATAGGAGTCATTAATATAAAAATAATAATACCACCATAAATAGCTAAGACCAAAAAATTAGATTGCCAATTAAAATGAGTTTGAATATGACCACCTAAAACAGGGGCTATAGCAGGAGAAAAAGCAACTAGAGGTATTGTTATGGAAAGTATTCTTGCCATATCTTGAGCATTAAATAAATCGGCGACAATAGCTTGTCCAATAGACATGCCACCACAAGCCCCAATAGCTTGTAAAATACGAAAAAATAAAAGCTCATAAATACTGCTCGAAAAAAAACAACCAACGGAAGCAAGCATAAATATGATCATACAAATAAAAAGCACACGCTTTCTACCAAAACGATCGGATAAAGAACCCGAAAAAATTTGAAAAATAGCCATGGTAATTAAGAACACTGTCATGGTACTTTGTGACCAAATAGCATCTTTATTATAAAATTCAGCTATCGCAGGTAGTGATGGTAAATAAATATCTGAACCAATAAATCCAATGGCACAGATTATAATAATACTTGTAACAAAAAGTATTCTATGAATTTTACCAAATTTAAACTCATTTTTAATAGTTGAATTTTCATTTAATTGTTGCTGAATAGATTCCATATCTATGAATTTTTCCAATCTAAAAGTTAGTATTTAAGACACCTTATAGTTAATAAATACAAAATCCCCTGATTGGGTCACTTTTTGACATTCTAGTTTCTTAGAAAGAAGGTGCGAAGAAGAAACTAGTGAAGGTGATTGAATATTTCCTATTAAAATAGGACTTAACGTGAGCCATAATTCATGAACCAAGCCCTGCTCCCAAAATGCCGCATTTAATTGTCCACCACCTAATAAAGCAAATCTTTTTTTATTATTATGAATGAGATATTTTATCAATCCCGATATGTTACCTAAATAATAATTTATTTCTCCACAAAATTCGATTTTTTGCCCTACTTTTAATATAGGCTCTTCACTTAAATCGAATGAGGTTACAAAAAAAATACTCTTTGGAATATGTTTTTGTCCCCAGAATTTATGTTGAAAGGAAAAATTTCCTGATCGGGTAAAAACAATCCATTCGGGCTCTGCCTTATTTGCAGTCAACTCTGACACGCGAAAAGCGCCCAACTCTGACTCCATACTACGCGCCCCGATAAAAACAACATCACATGAAGCCACAGCATGCCTCATGCGCTCAAAATCTTCAGAGCACAACATGCCCATCAAATTTCTTTCCAAGGAAGATTGCCTATTATGACTGGCAATTTTGCCATCAATAGTAGCCGCCATGACGTTCAGAATATGAAAATCTTTACATGAAAATTGCGACATACTTTATGCCTTGAGTGCGGGCCACAAAATATTTGCGCCTAACTTTTTTGCTCTTAAAGCGATGGGATCATCTTCTAACGCGGTTAATATTTCGACGCCATCTCCTACAATGGCAATCGTATGCTCAAACTGCGCAGAAGGTTTGCCATCCACTGTTTTTGCAGTCCAACCATCTTTCATCATTTTCATGCGCCAATCACCCGCATTTATCATGGGTTCAATTGTAAAAATCATGCCGCGCACAATTTTGAGACCGGTACCCGATCTCCCATAATGAGGAACCTGTAAATCGGGCTCATGAAAGACTTTTCCAATACCGTGACCAACAAAATCACGCACAACACCACAGCCCTCTTTTTCCGCATACCCCTGAATGGCCCAACCTACATCCCCCAGGCGGTTGCCATGTTTCGCTGCGACAATACCCCGCGCAAGGCTCTCTTCAGCAACTTCGGTCACTTTTTTACTTTCCTCAGAAATGTGATTACCAACATAAAAAGTCCGCGAGCAATCACCAAAGTAGCCATCTAAAGTAACAGTGACATCGACGTTAACAATATCCCCTTCTTTTAAAAGCTCTTTTTCACTTGGTATCCCATGACAAATCACATCATTCACACTGGTACAAACTGATTTCGGATATCCTTTATAATTTAAAGGACTAGGGTAGGCTCCATGCGAAACAATATAGTCATGCACAGCGCGGTTCACTTCTTCAGTACTTATGCCGGGCTTTATCATTTCGCCGGCATGGCGAAGGGTAAGCGCCGCAAGTCTGCCTGCTTCGCGCATTTTTAATACATCTTCTTGAGATTTTAATTTTGGCACTTGTAGTGGCTCTCCCTTTTTATTTTAACAAAAATTCTAATGCCGCATGCAACGCAACAAGATCATGCGTACCCATGCAATTGGAGTTTTCGATTGTTTTTTTGGCTAAACCTTGAAGAACTTTCCCAGGTCCGACTTCAATCCAAAGGGCTTCAGGCAAGGAATCATGAATTGTCGCTAAGGACTGCGTCCATAATACCGCACTTGCAATTTGTCTCACAAGTATTTCTTTTGAATAGGTCGCATTTGTATGAATTTTTGCATCAACATTTGCAACAATTTGCCCAGCAAATGAGTGTAATTTTGTATTTGACAAAAAATCTTTCATTTCTTCTGCTGCGGGTTGCATTAAAAAAGAATGAAAAGGAGCACTTACAGGTAATGTTTTGGCTTTACCAAGTTTTTTCTCCGCTATCACTTCGCATGCTTTTTCCACAGCAACCTTGTGACCACTTAACACCAATTGTCCTGGTGAATTGAAATTGACCACTTCCACCACAGCATTGTTTGTTGAAACTTCTTTACAAATGTTGGGAACACTCTGCCCTGCATTGCCTAAATAAGCAGCCATAGCTCCCACTCCGACAGGAACAGCCCTTTGCATAGCTTGGCCTCTAAAATGCACCGCTTTAAGGGCATCGGAAAAAGACAGAGCTCCTAATGAAACCAGAGCAGAATATTCTCCGAGGCTATGACCTGCGACCAAAGTGGATTTAGCAGAAGCCCGTTTTTCTAAAACTCTAAAAAGAGCTGTACTTAACGTTAAAATAGTCGGTTGCGTAAATTCCGTTAAATTTAATTTGTTCTCTGAATCTTCAAAACATAACTTTGCCATATTGAAGCCTAATATGTCAGAAGCTTCTTCAAAAGTTTGTTTCACTTCCTGAAATTGTTCGAAAAAATCTTTGCCCATCCCAACAGATTGGCTTCCTTGGCCAGGAAACATAAAAACAACGTCAGCCATAAATCATCTCCTTAATCCGTGCGTTGTTATTGATGCACTTGCTTTGAATACCAGAGTCTTTTGTAAGCTACCAGTCTAAATAAATCTATCTTCTTACAAATGACTTGGTATCAGACCGATGGTGTTTTACATTGACCTTAGGCTATTTTGGGGGTTATAGAAACTCGTTTGGAGTTGATTTTTTGTGGAAAGGTTACAACATGTTTGACTTAGTCACCCAAGGATTTAAAGATGCGACCCTTAAGCTTAAAGGGCAAGCACGCCTCACAGATGAAAACATTTCTCCGGCTCTAGATGCGATTAAAAGATCGCTCCTGGACGCCGATGTAGATCTCAAAGTAACTAAACAATTTCTTGAAAATATTCGTCAAAAAGCACTTGATGAAGTGGTTACTTTAAAAGCAAAATCGGGTCTTAAAGTTTCAGCGGGTGATCATTTCACTAAAACCTGTCACGATGAACTCGTTGAATTCTTGGGTGGCAATCAAACTGAAATCATTAAAAATACCAAAGGACCTACAGTTATATTACTTGTAGGCTTACAAGGTGCCGGCAAAACAACTCATGCTGCTAAACTGGCAAAACTCTTGGCAGAACGTCATAAAATGCGCCCCTTGCTTGTGGCTGCCGATGTGTATCGTCCTGCGGCGCGCGATCAATTAAAAATATTAGGGGATAAAATAAACGTCCCTGTCTTTACACTTGACACTAATGATGCTGTTGAAATTGCGCAAAAAGGAATTGAATTTGCGCGCTCCGAATGGCTCGATCTCGTTATTATCGATACCGCAGGTCGCCTTGCTATCGATAACAATCTCATGACCGAACTGGAATCTGTAAGATCAGCAGTTCAACCTCAAAACATCTTACTCGTCATCGACTCTATGATTGGTCAAGATGCCGTGCGCACCGCTTCAGCATTTGACATGCGCCTTAATTTAACAGGTGTCATTTTAACAAAATTAGATGGTGATACTCGTGGAGGAGCTGCACTTTCCGTAAAAAAAGTTACTGGAAAAAGCATTTTATTTGCCGGCACAGGAGAATCTCTAGACAAACTTGAAGAGTTTCGTCCTGAAGGTATGGCGGGTCGTATTTTAGGCATGGGCGATGTGGTCGGTCTAATGGATGACTTTACCAAAGCCATCGACATGGATCATGCTGAAAAAAGTGCAAATCGCATGATGGAAGGTCATTTTGACTTTAATGATTTCCTTGAAATGATTGGTACCATTGGAAAAATGGGACCTATTAAAGATGTCCTTGCTAAAACTCCTTTGGCCTCGCAAATCTCTGAAAATGATATGAACAAAGTCAACGATAAAGATATTTCTCGTAAGGGTTCTATCGTTCAATCCATGACAAAAAAGGAAAGAGAAAATCCCGATCTTCTTCTCATCCAAAAATCACAAAGCGCCCGCAGCCGCATGGCACGTATTGCTAAAGGCTCTGCCCACAGCGAAAAAGAAGTGAAAGACTTAGTTGAACAGTTTATGCAAATGCGTCAAATGATGCAAATGATGAGTGGACTTGGTTTGGGCGGCGGGATGATGTCTAAAATCCCCGGATTAAGTCAACTCAATCAAATGGCAAAAATGGCTAAAGTCGCAAAAATGATGGGCGGTGGCGGCGGGATGCCCGGCATGCCTGGAGGCATGGGCGCTCTCGGTAACATGTTTGGCGGTGGCAGTATGCCTGCTATGCCCGGAGGAATGGGCGGCGGTGGAGCTATGAGCGCTGCGGATCTTGCGGAATTAAACCGCATGAAAAAAAGAAAAAAAGAAGAAAAATTAAAGAAACAAAAAAAACGCTAAATTGTCATAGTTACTTTAGATAGGAAATCATCCATGTTTGGATATACAAAAAAAACTCCTTTGGACTCCACACCCGCAATTAGCCCACAAGAGCTTTTTGCAAAATACATACCTAAACCACAGGTTGAATATCC
The DNA here is from genome assembly GCF_001907975.1 of Silvanigrella aquatica. NCBI lineage: Bacteria > Pseudomonadati > Bdellovibrionota > Oligoflexia > Silvanigrellales > Silvanigrellaceae > Silvanigrella > Silvanigrella aquatica. The sequence goes on along the minus strand of NZ_CP017834.1, from coordinate 718,111 downwards.
AAATGTGGGTGAAAAAAATGAAGCATATTTAAAAAAGGTTTACATTCAAACTTGGGGATGCCAAATGAATGTGGCCGATTCCGAGCGCATGCTAGGTTTATTAGGCCGTTTAAATTATCGTCCTACCGAATTAGCTCAAGATGCTGATTTTATCTTGCTAAATACTTGCCATATTCGTGAAAAAGCACGCCACAAAGTGGTCAGTCGCCTAGGTGAACTGCGTCCATTAAAAGAAGAAAATCCACATTTAATCATCGCAGTATCGGGATGCGTGGCTCAAGCAGAGTCTCAAGCTTTAGCAAAAGAAGTGCCTTATATTGATATCATTTTTGGCCCCGATCAAATTGAAGATCTTCCCAATCTGCTTGAAAAAGTCATTGAAAAATCGGAAGTTGATAAAAAAGTGAGTGAAAGCTATTCTACGAATAAAGCAGCTCCCATGGTCATAACAAAATTTGATGCAAAAGAGGAAGGTTACTCCATACCTATTGATGTTGTTCCTCCTTATTACGACGAAAATAAAAATGAAGTCACTCGTTACGTGAATATCATCAAAGGATGTAACAATTTTTGTACTTTTTGCGTTGTTCCGTATACACGCGGTCGTGAGAAAAGCCGTCCTGAAAAAGAGATTTTGGATGAGGTCAATTTCTTAGTTCAAAAAGGCGTAAAAGAAATTATTTTGCTAGGGCAAAACGTCAATTCCTATGGACTCGATCTTATTGGTGCCCCCGATATTCATTCCTCCAACGGAAAATTACCTTTTGCTGACTTACTTTACACAGTAAGCAGCGTTCCCGAAGTAGAAAGAATTCGATTTACCACTTCAAATCCCCACGACTTTACTCCCGCTTTAGCGAAGGCCTTTGCCGATTTACCTAAGGTAACAAACTCCTTTCACCTTGCCGTACAATCGGGAAGCGATCACATGCTCGATCGCATGAATCGCCAATACACTCGTGCTGAATATTTTGAACGCGTGAAATGGATCCGCGATGTTCGACCAGAAATCGCGTTCAGCACAGATATCATTGTGGGTTTTCCAGGAGAAACTGAGCAGGATTTTGAAGACACTTTAAGCCTTGTCCAAGAAATGCAATATGCATTCATTTTTGCCTTTAAATATTCCATTCGTAAAGGAACACCCGCAACACGATTTAAAGATCAAGTCCCTGAGGACATTAAAGATCGTCGTTTACAAACTCTTCTGGAGTTTCAAAGAAAAGAAACGGAGCGCCAAAACAGAGCTGAAATTGGAAAAATACGTGAAGTTCTTGTGCTCTATAAAAATAGAAAAGAAGAAAACAGCTGGTATGGCCGAAGCTATGAAGGACGTTTGGTAAAAGTCCAATCACCTCGGAATCTCATTGGAAAGCTAATCCCAGTCAAAATAATAGGAGCGAATTTAACCGCACTTGAAGGACATTTGGTTTAAAGTTTAGTTATAATAATTGAAAATATGATATTTAGGAGAATCCTATGATCTTCAAAATGTTTCTATTTTCAATTTTTTTTATGCCATTATTTTTCACATACCAAAATAAAGTATTTTCTGAAGAAAAAAATATAAATAACCTCGATCTCATTTCAAATGAAACAAAAGATCAATTTACCACAAAAGATGTGGAAGAATTTGTTCAAAGCGCTGTAAATTTTGCAATAGAAAATGGAAAAGAAGGGGCTTTGAAAGAATTCATGAATCCCAATGGCAGTTTCAAAAGAGGTAAAAAAGGGGAACTCTATATCTATGCTTTTGATTACAAAGGCACAATCTTAGCTCATGGCAATAAGCCCAATTTAGTGGGATTAAATTTAATGAATTTAAAGGACAGTGATGGCCAATATATTACGAAAAGACTGATTCAAGCGAGCACAGAAAAAAATCATTGGGTAAAATACAACTGGATAAATCCTAAATCAAAAAAGACGGAATATAAAATGGGATTCGTCTTAAAAGTGGATGACACTTGGATGCTAGGTTCGGGATTATATCAAACTAAGTAAATCTGACAATTAATTATTAAAATAATATCAAGACTTCGTTACCGTTGAGCACGATACTAATACATGTTTTATTGTTAATAATGAAGAATCCTGTACTAAAATATCCCCTTCTAAACAATCTGGAAAAGCTAAATTCGTTGAACTCCTTGAAGACAGACTCATAACTACAGTCGCTGTAGAAAATACAAATTATCGATTTTATTCTATTGACAGAGAGACAATTCAACAAAAGATAATACTAAAGAAAATAGCTGGATTAAATTAAATAAAAAAATGAACTATTAAAAAATCATTCCACATTTTTTTAGGCAAATAAATAGAAACGATTATTTGTCTTTTTTTTATTTTAAATTATGTCTCATTTTTGAAACAAAAAAATTTTAACAATAAAATAAAGTTTTAAACTATATCTTTAAAACAGGATTTAGATATTCGAAAATAAGTATTTTATTTTTAATCCTATTTTCTTTAAAAAACAATAGAAACATAAGTAAAATAATATTTCCATTTAATATTCCATAACCATAATATTCACATTTTTAGACAACACAACAAATAATTGACTTCAAAAAATATTTCAATTATCAACCCTACATAAATTCCTGTTAACTAAATAATATATTCTTAAGGAGATATATATGAAAAAAATTGCTGTTGCCTCTTTAATGTTAATGTCTACTTCCATTTTTGCACACAACTTACCTGTACATTCAAAATGGGAAAGTGATTATGTTATTGGAAAGTCAACCCATACACTTCACGTCACATCTCAAAGCGATGCTGCTGTTACGGTAGATCCCAACTCATGCTTCTTTAATCATCTTGGCATAGTTGCAGGTTGCACTCTTATGGGAACGGCAACTTATTCTGGAAAATTAGATGTTAAAAATGTTCCTGCAAATCGTATGACTCTTGTTTATGGACTAGAAAACAGTCAATTTGAAGTTGTTCATAATTTGTCAGATGAAGCCAGCGGATTTTTACGCCTTCTAAAAGTAGACAATAAAGGAAATGTTGTTGATTCTGTAAGATTATTTAAAAAATAAGAATTATTTCTTATAGACAACAATAGCATCAGATACCGACCGCTCATTCAGTTGAGAACATTCTAATACTCAAGCCTCTTTTTCTCATTAGAACTTCTTTTTCAGAAAATCCTACGAGTAAAAGAATATTATTATTATTTAATTTACACATTGCAGAACGCGCATGGAAATTTTTTGTTGAGATAGTTCAATTCTATTTTCTATTTTTTTTTGAAATTTAAATAAGATCAGAATCATGAATACGATAATTTGCATTTTTGGTTATACAACCCGTAAAGATTATTACCAATAAAATGAATTTATAGCATTGACTTCTCATTAAGCCATCCTTTTTATTTTTTATATTAAATAACATTTATTTTTTGTTATTTTGGATATCGAAACATAAGCTTCATTGCAATATAGGTAATAATACCTACCAAAGCATAAGCATATGCAATCTGAATAAGTGAGGTTATTACAAAAGTACTTAAGAGAATAGTAATCACTCCTGAAAAAGCATAAGAAATAATTCCATAGGTGGCACTCACAATTCCAGCCATATTTTGAAAAGGTGCAAACATCCTTCCCACCAAAAAGGGGTATAGAAATCCTGAAGCAAAGGCAAAGGCGGAAGATGTGATCATTAAAATAAAGATGGATTTAGGAAAAAATAGGGCAATAATGACCATTATAATTCCAACCATTAACAATAATGTAGAAAACAAGTGAATAATTTTTTCACCTTCAAAATGTTTAATAGCATATTGACTACAAAACGCTCCCATAATATAAATAATTCCTATAATTAAAGCCATATATCCATAAAATATTTGCGACTCTCCCAAAATATTTTGCAATAAAAAAGGAGCCATTAGAGTAAAAACAAAAAGACCTAAGTTTGTTGTTGCAATAATAATTGTAGAGCCCATGAAATCTTTATTTTTTGAGACTTCAATCGATTCTTTTATAATTGATTTCAAATTAAATTTTTTGTACTGATGATTTGTCTCTGTCATAAATAAGAAAATAAATAAACAGCCAATTACTCCATAAACACTCAAAGCAAAAAACGTAAGCCGCCACCCCCCATAATGATCGATATACCCACCAATCACCGGAGCTATGATAGGAGCAACGCCCCATATCAAGCCCACCCAAGAGCTTGCTTTCATAAGCGCAACGCCTTCATAAAGATCAACAGAAATAACCTTTGACAGAACAGCAATCGATGCTGCTCCCAGCCCTTGAAAAAATCTTGCAATTATTAAAATATAGATATTAGGAGCGAAGTAACATATTAAACTGCTTATTGCAAAAAGTAACATACCTAAAAATAATGATTTTTTTCTTCCAATACTGTCAGATAAAGCACCATAAAAATATTGACCGATTCCAAGAGATAATAGAAATAAAGATATCGTTAATTGGACATAAGCTTCCGTTGTAGCAAGGCCTTTTACAATATTTGGTAACGAAGGTGAATATATATCAATGGAAGTTTGCGAAACAGGCACCAAAAAAAGAACAATAGAAAAAATAACCTTATGATTTTTTATCATGCTGTCGTTCATATTTTGTTACCGACAAAAAGATAATATTAAAATGACGTTAAGGTTAATTTTACATCGTTTATTCAACTAGTCAATTCTGAGCGATCTTGGAAACAAATCATAGTCATCATCGTACAAAGGATTTCCCGAAAGACCCAGCTCAAATAAATTTCTGAGGTCTCTTAAAGATTTTACATTACGAATACGATTTTTGCGCAAATCAAGTTTTGTCAAATTATTTAAATACTGAATGGGATTCACTTCAGAAATTTGATTTTCAGTTAAGGACAAAGTGGTCAAACTTTTTATTTTTGTAAGAGGATCTAAATTTTCAATAATATTTCTATTTGCAATGAGTCTTTTTAGAGTCATAATTTCTTTTAAAGGTGACATATCAGAAATATCATTTTCAGAAAGATTGAGTTCTTCCAAATTTAACAAATTTGATAATTCATCAATTCTTTTAATTTTGTTTTTTCGAACAGAGCAATGAGTCAATTCCTTAAAAAATTGAATCCCTTTTAATGTAGACAAATTATTTTCATCTCCATTTAACTCTTTTAATCCCGATAATGATTTTAAAAAGTTTAAATCAGTCAGCCCCAAACCTTTTAAAGATATTTTTTTAAGATTTTTCATGTGAATGATATCTTCTAAATTAGATACATTTTGGTAATCTAAATTTAAATTTTCAATATGTGGTAAATACTTAAAAAAAGAGGAATCCAAAACAAATTTCCTCCCTTCTGGAAAAGAACTTAAATCAAGAAATTTTATTGATTTTAATGATTTTTCTGCCTCTTGAGGAATTTTTGTTTTTGTAATTCTAAATATAGTTTTTAAAGAAAACTCATGTTCTGGAGAATCGGACTGTACACTCAAATACTCTAAAAGGGTTGATATTCCCATTTTAAACCTCCTAAAATAGTTTTATATTAAAAATAATTTTTTCTTATTGCTTCATATTGACCATTTTTCTTTATTTCACCCAGAAATTCATTAAACTTATCTCTTAGTTCAATATCCTTTTTACGAGTTGCCATTGCCAAATCACCTTTTTCATTTGAAAATAATGTGTAAAATTTTATCTTCATTTCTTTTGATGCTTGATTGATAAAAACATCATCTTCAACAAACGCTTGAACTCTTTTTTGAACCACCGAGTTTAATTCATCACTTTGTGAATCAAATTGCAAATGAGTTGCTTGATTCATTTTACTTTTAATATAAAGAGTTGCAGCCGTGCCTGTATGAGATGCCACTTTTGTTCCTTTAGTATCGATATCTTCAAAACTTTTATACTTCGATCTATTTTCATGAGTGTCAAGTAAAGCAGCTGAAACAACTACGGTATAAACAGGATCTGAAAATTGAATTACTTTTTTTCTTTCCTCGGTAATTGTCAATCCTGAGGCTATCATATCGCATTTTCCCGTAATTAAAGCAGGAATGAGTCCATCCATAGATGTGTCAATCATCTCTAATTTAAGAGAATTTTGCTTTGCAAAAGCAGCCATGATTTCTACGTCAAAGCCTTTCCAATTTCCTTTATTATCTTTCATTTCAAAGGGAATAAATCCGGCCTGAGAGCATACTTTTAGAGATCCCAATTGCTTAATGCGAATAAAGCTATCATTGGGTTTCTCTGCCGCTCGTAAGGTTAAAGAATATAAAAAAGAGATAAAAGAGATAAGAATAGCAACTGATTTTTTCATAAAACACCTACCTCAACACAGTTTAATTTAAAATTATTAATAATATTATGCGCTTAATATTAAAAGTATTTTTTGTGACTTAACAAATTTATTCGAATGTTTAAAGACAAGTAAACTTAATAAATTTTTAATGATGGATATGATGATAATGGGCGTGATGAGTAGAAAGACCAGAATTTAAGCACGAGGTATTGAATAACTTATATCTATAAGTACAGTTAGTTATAAAAAAATATGCTGCTGATGTCATTTCTGCACCCTGCAAAAGAGTTTGCTTTAGATGGTATCTATGCTTAAATGCACAGACCCAAACCCGAGCCTATCAAATTTCTCGTGATTTTGGCAAGCGGGTTGCGATATATTTACTAGGAATTTTTATGCAAGAAACGAAAATCATTCAATTTGCCAGTGACAATTACGTTGGTGCCCACCCTGACATTGCCAAAATCATCAACGAAGCCATGCTTACCACAGAGCTTCCTTACGGACAGGACTCTTATTCACAAAAAGCGCAGCTCGAAATTCAACAAGTATTTCAATCGGATTGTGCCGTATTTTTTATTGGAACAGGCACAGCTTGTAATGTTATGGCTCTGAAAACTATGCTTAGAAGTATTGATGCCGTCATTTGTTCCGACTTAGCACATATAAATGGCGCTGAATGCGGTGCTTTAGAAAACTTTACAGGATCTAAAATTTTTACTGCGAAAAGTATTGATGGAAAGATAAATGTCAAAGCCATTAAAGAAGTGTATAATTCCTTAAATAACATTCACTATAGTAAACCCGCCGCTATTTCTATTACTCAAGCAACAGAATTGGGAACAGTTTATACCTGCGAAGAAATAAAAGAAATTTGTAATTTTGCCCATTCTCATAATTTATATGTTCATATGGATGGAGCGCGACTTGCCAATGCCGCCGCTGCTTTAAATAATTCATTAAAAGAAATGGTCACAGATACTGGTGTAGATATTTTATCTTTTGGTGCAACTAAAAATGGAGCTCTTATTGCAGAAGCTGCCGTCATTTTTAATAAAAAATTAGCAAAAGATTTTAATTATATTCAAAAACAATCCATGCAACTTTTTTCAAAAATGCGCATTATTCCTGCGCAATTTATAGCATATCTACAAAATGATTTGTGGCTTAATAATGCAAAAAACGCCAATACCAAGTGTAAAATGATTGCAGAAGGCTTAAGTCACTGCAAAAATTTAAAAATACTAAATTCCGTAGAGACAAATCAAATATTTATTGAGTTGCCAATAACTTTAAAAGATGAAATTTTAAAAACATACTACTTATATGTTTCTAATGAAAATATTGATAAAAAAACCTGTGTCATTCGCTTAATTACTTCTTATAATACTAGTTTAAATGACGCTAATAAATTAATTTCTGATTTTAAATCTTTAGATTATAATTTTTCTCTTTTGAATAATTGATATATTCCTATAATAATTTCAAGTTTAAAGTTCTTCATAAGACATTTAAGGCCTTCACTGAAGAATTTTTTTATTAAATCTAGAAAATTTAACAATAAATATTATAAAAACATTAATTATGAGATGTACTGTTAATGGCGACATCACTTTTACAAGTGGAAAAGGAAAAGTTGTCATAAGCAATGGTGGTAAGTTTACAGGCACTTTAAAAGGTGGAGAGGTTGTCAATAAATAAATTTTAAAATAATTCTCATTTTATTATTTCAATCGCAACCAAACTGTGACTTCATCGCGATCATGATAAAGGTGTTTGCATTTCAATTGAAAAGTAATGCCTTCACAATTTAATTCTTCCGTTATGAAATTCAAACATTCTTTTACTTCAGCGTGTTTCTTTTTCATGGGAAGTTTTAAATTAAAAATAAATTCACGAGCCATTTTTCTTACAGCCCATTCAGCAATGAGTTTGGCAATACGGGAAGGTCTTTCGACCATATCGCAGACCAGCCAATCGACAGGTTTATAGGGGCGGTACTTAAACCCATCTTCCTTTAAGTGCTCTACAAGACCGGTTTTAACAAGGGGGGAAGCCATTTCTCCATTATCGATAGCAATCACATAGATATCACGGCGGACAAATTGATACGTCCAACCTCCCGGACTGGCTCCCAAATCCACAGCGGTCATACCTGTTTTTAAGCGTTCTTCCCTTTCACTTTCATTTAAAAACGTGAGGAAAGCTTCTTCTAGTTTTAAAGTGGAACGGCTAGGCGCTTCCGATGGAAATTTAAGTCGGGGAATGCCCATAAACCAGAGCGAAGCTTTTTTAGGGGCACAAAGCCCTATATAGCAGGACTGTCCGTTTAAAAATAAAATGTGCAAACGTAACGCGCGCTGATTTTTATCTCCAATAATGTAACCATTCTTTTTCAGTTCCGAAAGCATAGGACTGGTAAATTTTTTACAAAACGTGAGAACTTCTTTATATTCATCAGCATCAAGAGCTTCAATAAATAAGTCATCTAAATATTTTTTACCATTCAGAATACCAGAAAAATTCTCTTCAAATGCTTTAAATAAAGGAACAGTGCGGTTTTTTTCAGGTAAGTCTTGATATAAAGAGGAGCATAAGAGAATTTGTCTTACAAAAATCAAATCACTCAATTGTAAGTCATTCCATAAAGAAATGACGTCGTCGGGATTATGCCCTTGAAACACAACATGAGCTGTATGGGGCTTGGCTTTGACAAACCCTTCAACGCCTTTCCCACTGACATATTCCATCACCTCTGATGCACAATCATTTTCAAAACCAGAACGACAATAGAACAGGAGAGATAAGGTCATAAAACTCAATACTTTCTTTTAAAACAAGGGGATAGGAAATTTAATATCATCGTACCCTTTCATCCCAAATTCTACAGGAATGCTGTCAAGAGCCGCTTTAGTTTTGGATACCGCACCCTTACCTTTTGTACAAGTAGAATCATTCTGCACCTGGCAGCTAAATAGATAAGAGTTTGCAGAAAAATTATAGGTAACAGAACCAGCGACATTATTGACCGTCATTCTTCGAGCCCCCTCATTTAAAGTGACATTATTTAAATTGGAAAGATCGTACCAGTAGGAAGCGGTAATTATTTTATTTTCCCATTCGTCAGGATTGCTTTTTTTTCTTTCCGAAATAAATATGGCATTTTTATCTGCAGAAATACCACCAACGGAAATTTGTTCTATGCCTGATTCTCCTCTTGTCTTTTCTATGAGTTTAATAATGTCAGGTTTTTGCTTATTCTGAACCGTGCTTGTATCAATTAAAAAGACATTCATTTTTTGAGAATGATCATTTTTATATAAATTACAATTGAGAATAACTTTAGATTCATCAATGACTTTAAAATGTTCTACGGCATTAAAACACTCGTCAATAGGCCAAGATGTTTCAACAGAATTTAAATTATCGGATAATTGATATATATAAGGCTTAATATTATTTACAGTTGAACCTCCTTGAGAAACAACAAAAATCTTTCCATTGGCATGAAGTAAAGAACTTAAATTCGAACTAGAATTAAAAGCATTTCCAGGGCCTTTCTTATCTATTAAATTTTCAACTTCAGTTTTAGGCAAAAAACGTTGCTGAAGTTCTTTATCTGTCTGAATAATTTCACCTTTGTCATAACCAATAGAAATTAATTTATTGTCTTTAAACAAAAGACTTTTCACATTCATAGGGAAACTTGTATGCTCCTTACCTTCACTGGTTGCAGAACCAGCAAAATAAGTCACACGAGAATCTTTAGTTCCAGAAAATCTTTCTACAAAATAAATCCCCTCTCTTGAATTGGAGTTATTATATTTTTCAAATACAAGACTGTCTGAACTTCCGGGGCGAGAGAGAACTAATTCAATCGAATTATTTTTAAAATTGAAGCTATATAAATTTGTATTTTGACCATATTTATTTGTCGTAAAATAACTTTTTGTATCTGAAACATTCACATCGGGATTTTTGTTCGCTTTTTTTTCTCCACATCCTGCAAAAAGAGTCACACTAAATAAACTAATTATAATTTTTTTATCACGATAAAGCATATTAAATTTCTCCTATAATTGAAATGTAATAACGACGTCCTGGTGGGGGATAACCAATATAACCATTTGTTTGCATTTGTTGAACAAATTCTGTTGAATTTGAGACAGTAGCATAAGTTTCATTCGATACATTATAAATATCAAATGCTATTATAAAATTTTGTGATTTTTTTTCGCTTGCTAAGGTTACAGAAATTCCAGAATTATAAATGGGAGGAATACTCATTTCATTTATATTTGCATAATCTAAATAAAAAGAACTTTGCCAATTCATATTTACATAGGAACCCAATAGAGCCTGATACCCTAAAATTTCTCCGAATTTTAAATCTTCCATATTTGTCGAAGCATTCACATAATGACGGGCACTGCGTGGGACATCACTTTCTTCCCCATTTTGTATCATGCGTGCCATAAGATATTGATAAGCAAGCGAGGCTTTCCAATATTTTAAAATATAATAATCACTATTTAAATAAACACCATTGCGATAACCACTTTCAATATTTTGATATTGGGCTGTGGTAGAAGAAATTTGCTGTAAAAATATTAAATTGCTATCTTCCGCATGAAAATATCCAATTTCTAGCCAAGGTATTCGAAGACCCGTTTCAACTTTACGACTGCTTTCTGGTAATAAATTTAAATTAGGTAACGTCCCTCCTGGGGCTCCATAAAACTCCGATAAATAAGGTCTCCTCATACTGAGAGAGTATCGTGCAAATGGAATAAATGTATCAAATTTACTTTGTATTGAAAAAGTATATCCGTAAATAGGTTCTTCTTGTTCCTGAAATTTTGAAGAACAATTGCTTTGAATACTAGGATAATTGCATGCTATATTAGCATTTCCTTGCGAAAAAGAAATCCAAGCATTTACATTGGCAGATAACGCAAATTGATCGCTAAAAGGGAATAAAATAGATTGAAATAAAGCGGGACGTAAATCGCTTCTGCTTACGGAAACATTACTATTAAACTCGGGACTATTACTTGCAGGAACAGATGTATTTGTATTTTGATGGGATTGCAATATTTCAAAAACAAATCCCGTTTTTTCTTTAGAAATGATTTCCGAAGGAATTAATGTCCACGATTTTAATTGTATGGAATAATTTACAGACCGATTTGCTTGTGAGGCAAAACCGTCGGTGAAATTTTGCGTTTGAGAGGTATTATACATTGCCCCTATTTGGTTATTCCAAGTAATGCCATTTTTGGGAAATAGTTTCTCAGAACGTAAAGCACCCAAAAGTAAATTTCTTTTTAAACGTGCGTACGAAATAGAACCAATAACACCAGGAAGTCCTTTGTCCTGGCTGCCATAAATAAAATCGAAATTAAATTTACCAATGGGTTCATAAAAATAACTATAACTTATTCCTCCTCCCTGTTTCTTAAAATCGTTATTTTGCAAGGGCTCATAAAATCCAATATCAGAATTTAAAGAGGAATTGTTATTATTGAAAACAGGATAATTTTCCCGACTTCGCGTATATTCTACAGAAGAAAAAATTTCAGAAAGGGGATTTAATTTTAAAGAATATTTCGCGGTGGTTTGTTGATAACCATAGGAACCGAATCGCTGCGAAACATTAAATTTATGCAAGTTATTATTTTTGCCATAGGAAAAACAATCTTTTCTGCGACAACTTTGAATGTCGATATCGCCACTGATTCCCATAGAACTCAACCAAAAGGGAGGAGAGTCTGGATAAACTTGAAGCAATCCCATATGCGAAATAGGAAGTAATGCATTATTTTGCTCACCACTTCCCGCACCCACCAAAGGAAAACCATTAAAATAATAAGAAGGTTCAAAGGCGCGCGCCCCACGAAGTCTCAAGTGCAATGCGCCCGCCTCACCACCATAATGTTCCACTTGTGCTGAGGTGATGCGATCGACTAAGTCAGAAAAGCTTTTAGGAGAAGGAAAACTTCCTGGAATATTAAGAGAAGGAACGGTTTCTTGATTGATATTTCCTGAAGCAGGGTTGTCAATCACTTCATAAGACTGAGAGTATTTTTTTTCAGATTGACTCTGCTTTCCAGGAACTTCATTCAGAGGCCCCACAAAAATAGGAACCTCATTTTCTTGCGCACAACAAAAATAAGGTAACAGAGCCGTATAAACAGGAAATATACGACGCATGAAATATTCTTTTTTACAGGAAGATCCCCTCGGATCTTGTACTATAAACGCTTACAAAGAGCGTATGATGGCAGGTCTTCGGACTTAAAGACATTTCCTAAAAATAGGATTCCTACTTTCTGCGGCTTCCCAGTTTACCCAGTGCCTTATTGCAGATTTTGTTTCTTCATACCGCTGCGGGACAGTTTTAGATTCGCACTAAATTCCCTTTTAATTTCGCATAAAATATGCATTTTAAAATCATAATAATGAGAAAACCATCAACAGTTAAAAATTGTCATAAATATTAAATATTGTCAAATTTTAAAATAATTTTTTAAAGTAACAGGTTTATTCTTCATTATTTTCAATTTATATACCAAGAGTATCATGCAAGGGAGAGGTAAAAATGCGATTAGGATCATAACGATGAAATATGCTTTTAGCACTCTGCCATGTCTCCCAATTATGGGCAGCATTTAGAGAAAGAGGAATTTGATTTTGTAAAACTTTAGCATTTGCCCAAGCAGAATTATTAAGATAACCCCAGCCCTTTGACCATTCCACACGAACTGTTGCATAATTACCGACATAATTCTGGAAAATCCATTCCTCAATTTCTTTATAAAAAGAAAGAGCGTCCGGTGTCCCAGGAAAGGTTAAAATATCAATCCAAATTCCTACATCCCATTCTGAATTAGCTAAATTTGTACTTAACGCAGAAAGTAACGGAGTCTCAGCATTTGCAATATTCATATTTGAAGGGTTGTCTAAACCTGTACAACGAATTTCAATAGGCCCATTCATAGGATATTTATTTGCTGCTTTATATTTATTAATTATTTCAATATATTTATTATAAAACTCATAAATTACGCGCTGAAGATTTTCACGCTTTGTAATAATAACATAACCATTTTCAGACATTCTTAATGTTGTCGGTTTAATATATAGCAATAAATTTTTAGACCACCCCCATAAATCAAAGGCATTATGATATTGCAAACCCGTTGATGCAATAAAATATTCAAATTGTCCAAAAGTCGGCGTGATACTCACATTTCCCGCTACGATAGAGTCAATAAATTTGTAAGTTCTTTCATTAATACTGTCTGAAAAAGGATAATTATATGAGCCTTCTACTAATTTTGCAGTATCAGGTTTCTTATCATCAGTCACAGTCCAAACTTTAAGCCAAGGCTTCTCCGTATAAGGAAACAAAATGGCTTCAACTCTTCCTGTTTTATCTACAAAATTTGAAAAATTATAAGGCGAAGAATGAGGCGCTCCAAACATTTGTGATACAGATATTCCCATTATACTTTGACAACGCATTCTAAAGTTTGGAATGACTTGCAATGTCGCTTCGACAATAAAAACTCTGCCTAAATGAACTAAAAAAGCGCTGCATTCAAAATTAGAACGTTCAAAAGTTTTTAAAACATATTGATTTGAATTTGAATCCCAAACAACAGCCGTTAACGAAACAACGAGGTTACTAACAGAACCATAACTTTGTCCCAATGAAGATGAATTTTCACCCAAAGAAGGCAAAGAAGCTCCATGGCCATTGATTGCAAGTACGCCTCCTAAAGACAAGTCTCCTGCTGCCGGAGTCGCGGTAAAACCCAATCCCTCATTTTCGAGTTGTGCCATTAAAGAATCCATTAAAATTCCGGTCTGAGCCGTGACAGTGCAAGGATTTTGATTTTTATTTACGGACATTTTTGTAAAGTAAGTGACCATATCGATTAAAATCACTTTTACTTGAGGATTTATTCCGTGAGGAACCGTGAAGGGAGCCCAATTGTGCATCTTACCTTTTGGTCTGACTTTAAAATTATTTTGGTGAGCCCAATTGATCACTGCTAAAAGTTCATTTGTATTTTTAGGGAGGCAAGTCCATATTGAGGGGATTTGAATTTCAAATGACCAGTTTTTATATTCCAGAGCTTTTATTTCTATATTACTTGGAAAATTTGGCAACTGAGGCAAATTCGATGTACCTGCAAAACTTTTTTTTAGTAAAGGTAACGAAGAAATTGCTGTGGAGATAAAAGCAAATTTACCAAAATTTGAAATAAAATTTCTTCGTGAATTTGTGTATTTAAACTTTTTATTTTCATTATTTTTTTTCATTTATTTTTCCTTGTAAACCAGCGCATCCTGTACTCAAATTATAAGTTGTTTCTCTTTTAATAAATTCTACCGTATCATTTCCATAAACATTTGAATAAGGATTAAATACAGTTCCCCAGTATGTAAGGACAGCAAAACTGTTACTTTGATTAACCTTATAAAAATCACATATTCTAGGGAGAGCAGCTATCGAAACATGGAAAATATCTCCCTTTACCACTTCTATTTCCGCACCGTTTCCAATAATAAAAGTAGATGAGCAATCAGCTCCATTGGCTCCACAAATCCACATGGCATATCCAGCTCCAGGAAGAAGATCGACACGAATTTTAGATTTTTCTGCCATTTGATTATTTAATTCAGAGTTTTTTAAAACCTCGAATGAATTAGCAAAAAATCCAATAAAAAACTGAATAAAAATAAATAAAATATATTTATTCACAAATTTTCTCCTTATTTAATTTTAAAAATTAAATTCTAAAATAAAGAATTTAATAAATGGTTATGATTTTGAATTATTTTATATATTATAAATAATTAGGATGTCAATAAAAATTAAAATTTGTGTAAAATTAAAAATTTTTTATTTTACACAAAAGATTTAATATATGAGGATAATTAGAAAAATAATAAATAAGAAGTTAATTATATTTTATATTAAAAAGAATAGAGCAAATAAACATGACAAAAAAAATTCCGATTTATATATGTTTTTTATTTAAAAAGGCGTACAATTTTACGAACAGCTCCTGGCAAACCTTCTTTTCCTAAAGCATTTTGCAGGATTCTCTTTTTTTGCAATGAATACGATGAAGGCTGATTGATACGAGCCTGCGCATCATGGACTCCTTCAATCCGTTCCCAATTTTCACTTCCTCTTACATGATTTTTTAAGTAAACAGAATGGACATCGTGTAAATTAAAATTTTTCATAAATTACCTCTTCTTTTTAAAATAAAAACTTCTTAAATGAAAAGCCCTATACGCTTTATTAAAAAATAAACCCTTAGCAAAGAAAATTATAGATACAGAATTCACTATGTAAGAAAAACTGTACCGATGTCTTTTTTGCAACTGTACTGGATAAATTGACACAAGAATGCTACAAAAGGAATGCTTCTCTTTGTCATATGAAAAAATAAAATATCTGTAAGGACTCTGTAAAATGGCTGGTTTTCAAAAAATTAAAATTGATAAAAATATGAAAATACCCATATCTGAACAAATTGTTGACCAGTACATACATGCCATTCAGACCGGTACACTTTTAGTTGGAACAAAATTGCCTAGTATTCGCGATCTTTCAGCGCAACTGCAAATAAATAAAATTGGTGTGATTACAGCCTACAACAGATTAAGCGATGCGGATTACATTCGGGCAAAGCAAGGAAGTGGTTATTATGTGACATTCAAACCCAAAAGAAAAGAAACTTTTATTCAAAATCACAAATTAGAAAACAAATTTGAGAATAAAGACAAAACAAAAAATCAAAACTCTCCCATTTTTCCCCTCTTTTCAAATAGAGAAGAAAATGTCACTTATTTAGGAAGTGGAGATTTACCCAAGAATATAGGAATTCTGGAAGAATTACGAGGTATTTCAAGAAATATATTTTCAAATTCTTCTCTCATTTTTCAATACCCACATGGTCAAGGTTATCTTAATTTAAGAGAGGCCATCGCTTTTGAACTCGAACAAAAAGGAATGCCCATCGCGAATTCTAAACAAATTTTAATATGCAATGGAGCCCTCCATGCTTTAAATATATTGTTAGATTATTATTTGCAAAAAAAGGATTCTGTTTTATTAGAGGTTCCAAATATTGATATCCTTTTTAATTGCATTAAATACAAAAAATTAAATATCATAAACCTAGAAAGAACCTCAGATAAAATAATATTAAATGATGAAAAAAAGTTTGAAATTCGATCTAAAAAACCTAAAATCATGATTATATATTCCAATTGCCACAATCCAACTTCTGGGATACTAAGTTCAATAGAGAGGCATGAACTTTTGAATCTTGCAAAAGAAATCAATGCTGTGATTATTGAAATGGATATTTATAAAGGATTAAACTTTGACGATTTTATTCCCCCACTGCTCTGTGCTATGGATGGATTTAATACAACATTATACGTTTCTTCCTACTCTAAAATCTTTGGTTCTGGTATTCGCGTGGGGTATATTGCTGCTCATGAAGACATTATTCAACAATTATTACTTTCTAAAGTTATGCAAGATATGTCATCTTCCATATTAGACCAACAAATTATTTATGAAATGATTATTCGTGGCACTATGAAAAAATCGATTCAAAAATTAAAAGAAAGTTTTCGCTCGAAACGCGATACATTAATTTCTATGTTAAAAAAAATGGCCCCACAAGGTTCTAAATGGAATCATCCCGAAGCAGGAATGTTTTTATGGTTTGAATTTCCTCCTGGTGAAAATTTATCTGTCATTGAGGAACGGGCTTTGGAAAAAAAAATATTTATTGCTCCTGGTAAATTATTTTACCCTCTTCATCATGAAAATAATTTTATGAGAATCAATTTCGCAATTTTAGAACCTGTACAAACATATAATGCGCTAGAAACATTATTTACAATTTGGAGAAACGCTTCTTCAAGAAAATGGATTTATAAAAAATGATTGAACTTCCTTTGCAAAAATCAAAAATTGGATTTTATTTTCATATTCCATTTTGTCCTCATATTTGTCCCTACTGTGACTTTATTAAAACTTCAAAATTTACTAAAAAAGATGTCACCTCCTTTTTTGAAGAATTAACAATTCAATTAGAGTATTTTATTTCAAAAATCCCTGAATACACAAAACAACATATTACAGTATATTTTGGAGGTGGAACGCCAGGATTATTTGAAGCATCATATTATGAAAATTTTTTTAATATATTAAGAAAAAATTATATTATTGAAGAAGCCACTCTTGAGACAAATCCTTATACAAATATAGAGCGGCGTTTTGAGGATTATTATAATATTGGATTTAATCGGATTACTCTAGGCGCACAGTCTTTGTGCTTAAATACCTTAAAAACCTTGGGAAGAAAACACAAGCCTGAGCATATATTAAATAATATTGCTTGGGCACGTAAATCTGGTTTTGAAAATATTCAAGTGGATTTAATTTATGGATTGAAAAAAGGAGTTAGAACAATTTCTATTCAAGATGAAATTAAAAAACTTCATGATACAGGTGCCTCAGGTATTTCAGCATATGCCTTGACTATTGAAAATCGAACACTCTTTGCGAAATCAGATTATGCCAACGAAGATATTGCAGCCCATGAGTATCTTGAAATACTGAAAATCTGTTCCTTATTAAACTTTAGACAACATGAAACAAGTAATTTTTCTTCTCTTGAAACCTTTCATAATAATATTTACTGGTATGGCTACCCTTATATCGGCATTGGAACAGGAGCCCATGGCCTACTACCTCCGACGCAGGAAAATCCTTTTGGCATACGCTATAAAATTGGAAATGACTCAGAAAAAACATATGCACCTGGAAATGATCAACTTATTTTTTCTGACAAAATAAATAGAATGAAAAATTTTTCTGTCGTATATGAAAGTCCACGATCCCAAAGGGAATATTTTGAAGAAATGATTTTCACATTATTGCGAACTCCAAAAGGAATTCCCTTAAATTGGCTAAATAAATATAGTAATAAAGAAAATATTAATGAAATATTGAAGCAGAATTTAAAAATAAAAAGAGCGATTCACGAGGGAAAAATTTTACTATCTGAAGTTTCCATTGCACTAAGTCCTGAGGAAAAAATAAGGGGTGATTCCTGGGTTGCAGATTTCATCTCCTTGATTTAATTTTTAAAAATCATTAAAATATTTATAATTTCTATCATAGAAGATTATTTTAATATTGTGTGATAAAAAATTTTGAGGATTTCTACTTTATGAGAGGCTCATTGAAAATATTAATATTTATATTTTTTATTAGCTATTTCTCAAATAATTATGCACAAGTTGACCCCACAATACCAATTCCTCAAAGAAATTTGCAAAATACCTTAATCAATCCAATCATAAACTCAAATCCTTTTATTGGAGAAACTCCGGTTCAAGCACCGCCTCCTAAGACCCCTCAAAAAGTAACACCAAATTCTCAAAAACAGGATAAAGCAAAAGAACAAAATCAGATTTTAAAAAAGGAAGAAGTCAAAGAAAAGCCTAAAGAAGAAGTTAAAGAAAAGCCTAAAGAAGAAGTTAAAGAACAGGCAAAGGAGCAAGCCAAAGAAAAAACACCAGAAAAAGAAGAACCCAAGGGAGATGCTGAAGACGGATTATTCGGATCATTTCGGATTGGTCCTATGGTAGGATTCGGTGTTACGATGGGACCTAATATCAGTATTGAATCAAAATTATTTCATTATCTTGGTTTTTCTATTAGCTATGGAGCCTATAATAATTTAAATTTATTTAATATACCAAACTTACAATCTATGATTAATGGTCAATCTACAGACTTTCAACTGAACTCACTTCTTATGAATTATTCGCAGTTGGAAGGAAAAATAAGTATTTTTCCTTTTGGAGGAAGTTTTTTTATTGGTGCCGCATATGGGCAAAGAAAAATAGAAATCAATTCTGTAGGAACAATCAATCTTACTATTACAGGTATTCCAACAAGATTATCAACGAATTTTGATGAAATTGTTCAGATTAATTCAACTTACTGGACACCACAAATGGGTTGGCTTGCCACTTGGGGAGGAAAATTTGGTTGGTTTGCCGTTGGATCAGAATTTGGTGTTCAATTGACATTGCAAAGTTCAGTAACCACATCAACAACTTTTTTAGACCCTACCGTACAGCAATATGTTCCACTGGCTCTT
The DNA here is from genome assembly GCF_001907975.1 of Silvanigrella aquatica. NCBI lineage: Bacteria > Pseudomonadati > Bdellovibrionota > Oligoflexia > Silvanigrellales > Silvanigrellaceae > Silvanigrella > Silvanigrella aquatica. The sequence goes on along the minus strand of NZ_CP017834.1, from coordinate 698,615 downwards.
CAATCACCAGAATATACCTCTTTTAATAATCAAATAAGTTCCACTCTTACAAATACTCTTAAAAATACTCCCTTACCTTATTGGAATATATTAAAAATTGGTTGGATGTTTTAAACAATTTTTTGAATTATTTTTTCTGAGATTTTTAAAAAAGAGGGCTTAACACCTTTGCTTTGAATGGCAATTGCTTCAAAACAATCTTCATCTGGAAGTGAATAATTTTTTTTCAAAGTTGAAAAAGGGATCGCATCATAGGCATCGCTATGATTAAATTGATACACAGAAGGAATATTTTTAGGATCGATTTGTAAAGATTCCATTAATTTTCTTGTATTAAAGACCTGATTTTCATATTTATCAAGGTAACGAACGCGGCTGTCAATCACATTGACTATGCCATCCACTCCAAGCATTAAACTGATATTTACACTAGGCCATAAATTATGAGAAGGTAAAGTATATAAATGAATACGTGAATTCCTTTCTGCAACAGTCCCATAACTGACTGGTAAAAAATCAAAAAATGTATTGCGCGGAATATGTTCTAAAATAGTGACATCATTTATTTCATCTGAGATATTGTTATTTTGTAAATAAATAGATTGTAAATTTGTTGTTTTACCTGAATTTTGACTACCAATATAAAGCACTTTAAAATGAATATCACCTGTTGCTTCATTGATAAATGCCATTAGAGAACCTCTTCATTAAGAGCAAAAAAAGCGGCACAAGGATTGTCATCACCCTGCTTAAGAAGGGTTAATAACACTTCTTGAGAGTCGGAAGAAATAAGAGCACTTTCTCCTGCGCACATTGCTATATTATCGCAATCAGAAGTTAAAACCAATTTACCTGACCACACTGTCACTATAGTAAATGAATCCTTTATAAGCGGATGATAACGTTCTTGTCCTTCATGACAAAAGACTTGTACAGCAAAAGGATTGTAGTGATTTCCTAAAAAAACAGAGTCATGCTGTAGTTTGTGAACTAATAATTTTTCTAAGTTGTTACCTTGTGGCAAATTCCAATCAATGGCATCCAACGACTCGTGAACATGAAGTTCCCTTGGTTTACCCTTATCAGATTTATAACCATTTTCGTCATACAATCGATTCCAATCGGAAATGCGCCATGTCTTACCAGATTTTTTTGGCAAAATATATTGAGGCTCTGCAACAAGCACTCCATTTCCTACGGCATGTACACAGCCTGGTGGAACTGAAATATAATCAAATTTTTGAGGTTCAAAACGATGGAGACATTTTTCAGGTTGATCATTTAACAAATAATGAATAATTTGTTCTCTAGATAAACCTTCTTTAAATCCTAAATAAAGATATCCATTTTTTTCAACATCTAAAACAAGCCAACTTTCAGGTTTTCCACACTCATTCTCTTTTAACTGAGGATTGTTATTTTTAGGATGCAGTTGAACAGATAGCAGATCATCTGCATGCAGCCATTTTAAAAGCAAAGGAATATGTTCACCATACTTTTCAGAAATAGTGTGACCTAATATTCTTTTTCCATCTCTTTTTAATAACTCTTCTAAAGTTACAATTTCGTTTTCTGGTAAGGAAATTTTTGATGGAAAAACACTATCAGTTGAAACTTCCCAAGATTCCCCAATTGATAGAGGAATTAAATGCAATGAATTAGGAAAATATTTATTTTTTAGTTCTGCAATTTTTTTTCCGGCCCATGGTGTTTTTATTAAAGGAACAAAATTAAATGGATCCATTTTATAAAAAAAATTCTTCATTTTTCTAATATCTCTCTTAAACTTTCATAGTATTCACGAGCTTCTCGAAAATGCTCATGGGATCCACCTATATCAGGATGATGATGCTTAGCCAACTCAATAAAGCGCCTCCGCAACTCCGTACTGCCTTCCTTTTTTAATTCTTCAAGAGAAGAAAAGCTATAAAATTCTAACAAAAAGTTAATTTTTGTAGAATCCATAGGAATACTAAAATTCTCTGCCTGTGAACGCTCAAAATGCCTAAAAAAGTTTTGAATTAACCTTTTCAAAGTTTCTTCGTCAAACTGTGAAAAATTATTGGGATTTATATAAAATTGAGAGAGTTTTGCTTGAACTGAGGCCTCTTCTGGGACTTTTTGTGTCCAAAAATTCTCAATCGAATGCTTCACGCAAAACAAGCCTCTTGCCAACTGATTGCAATAAGGGAGATTATAAGCGTCAAATGCTCTGCAAAGCGATATGTCTCTCATGACAAAATGGCATCCCACTGATGAAAATCCTAGAATGGGAAGCTTTTTATCTTTTCCCCAAAAAGGGGGCATAAGCATATTAAACAGTAAATTATACTGATTAAAAATTTCTTCACCAAATATAGCACATAATTCATCTTTTACTTCATTAAAAGAATGATGGTTGTTATTCTTAAGTGCTGATAAATGAAATAGTAAATTAAGCTGTAATATTTTATGCCTTAATGCAAATATAAAAGCCAAAAGATTTAAATTACCAGCTCCAAACATTTTACTAGATAATTCTTTTGGTAAGATATTTTTCAAAATATCAGAATCGGAAACTTTTGTTACCTTTGCCGCTCTTAGGGCATACGTCTCGTGATGTAGATTAAATTCTTGAAATAAATCTTGTTCTTTAAATGAAAATATAAGGCTTTCAATAGAAATCATTTGTAACAAATGATCAAGCATTTTTTTCCATTTCTATGATTTTATTTAATGCAACTTCATACCCAAATGATCCTAGCCCCGAAATCACTCCCGTTGCAATAGGACTGACATATGACATATGTCGAAATTCTTCCCTAGCAAAAATGTTACTAATATGAACTTCAAAAATAGGAATCTTTTCATGATGAAATACCTCTAAGGCATCACGTATGGCTATACTTGTATGAGTATAAGCACCGGGATTTATAATAATCCCAATTAATTTATGCTTTAATTTTTGATTTGATTTTTTATTTATATTAAATTTATCACCATTGTAAAAATATTCAACAAAATTATTATTTAAAAATGAAACAATTTCACCTTCAATATTATTTTGAAAATCCTCAATAATAATTTCATTTTTTTTAGCAATTTTTATTAATTTTTCAGTTATTTCATGCAAAGTTTCTGAGCCATATATTTGCACTTGCCTTTTGCCTAATATACCAAGATTAGGACCATTTATAAAAAGAACTCTATTCATTTTATTGCCTATTTAATTTATAATTTTTTTTTTGAACTACTTTTTTCTCAATTTTGTCGAGAAGATGGGTTAAATATTCGATTTTTTTCATCCGTATTTGTTCTAACTTAATATATGAATTTATATTTTCTTTTATTTTAGAAATCGTTTCGTCTTCAAAAATGGGGTGTATTATTTCTGAAGTGGGGATTTCTTTTAATGATTTTACTCTATGAAATTTTTTTAACTTCTCGTAACTGTATTCATTTATTAATAAATTCATTCTTAAGAACCCTCAAATCCGACTCTTTTTTCATTGTACCAACCCTTAAAGAAAGGGCAAGGTGATTGAAATGCGAAATTTTTCCTATATATAAAAATGATTCATTCATTTTTCTTAAGCAATTTTATGGAAATCAGCATTTTTTGAGGGGAATTTAAGTGTAAATTTTTCAATAATATTAGGCTTGTATACTATTGCCCACCTTAAAATCTGGCGTCTTGTCCGTGACGTCGTCATCGGGTGAAATATAATTTTATCTATTTTTTGTGTCTCAAGGTACCTAAATACATCTTGTATAGTGGCACAAATATTCTTTAATGCAGCAAAAGGTTTTTCATTAAAGGGGACGGAGGAAGGTAAAAAATAAAGCGTTCTTTTTAGCGAAGTAGTAGAATTTTTCTTAAATTTTATAATCTTAATATTATTGGATATTTTTTTTGATTTTACTTTCATAAGAATGCGCCTTTTATGGGCATTTTACTTTTCTTACCTTTAGCATTCCCTTGGAGTTAGGGCATATTAACTCCTATTGACTGATTAGTCAATATTTTTTTTGATTAATAATCAACATCCCTCAATTTTTCCCGCTGGAACCAAAGCCGCCCTCACCTCGTTCCACATCTCTTACTTTTAACCCTGGTAAATGAATAGCTAAAGAACAAATTCCTTGTGCAATACGATCTCCTGCATTGATAATAAAGTCATTTTTTGAATGATTTATAAGAGTTATCATAATCTCGCCACGATAGTCCGCATCAATCGTGCTTGGCGCATTCAATACGGTAATCCCGTTTTTAAATGCCAAACCACTGCGTGGACGAATTTGCATTTCGGGCACAGCAAACAGCTCCTGAGAACCAAATTGAACAAAGCCCGCTCCTTGTGATTCCACAATCCGTAACCCTGTTTTAACAAGAGCCCATTCTTGAGGGCGAATGGTCAAATTTTGATTTGCACAAATATCAAACCCCGCGGAATGCTTTGTGGCATAAAAGATTTCACCTGTTCCAGAATGCTCTAATTTCAACATAAAATGACCTCATTATAAAAAGAAGAACACAGTACGCGCAAAAGCTTGACCTCATGCACGGCAACTGCTATCGAAGATATCCTGCGTAGGTCAGTAGCTCCAATGGTAGAGCGGCTGATTCCAAATCAGCTTGTTGGGGGTTCGAGTCCCTCCTGGCCTGCCAACTTTTCTTTCCTATTTCTTAGCAAAATGCAAGTTACCCTGTTTATAATTATTTTTTTTCTTTTATATAAAAAGCATGCTGAAGTGTTTATATGTCTGATTTATGTAAAAAAAATAGTGTCAGTTCAATTTTTAACATAAGAAACAAAATAAATTGAATAATATTAAAACAAAATAAACTATTAAATTTAGAAAAATAAAAGTATTTAAAAAAAGCTCTCATAATAAATATTTTACTATTAATTTATATTGAAGTATATACAAAATGTACTTTTAAATACCCTTGAATTAAAAGGTGATACTTATGTTTTTTCACGGAATATTAAGTCGAAAGTTCCCATTTCAACAAGATCTTGAATATATTAAAAAATATGAAAATATTTATCACAAAACAGGAGTTCGCGAATCTATTTCAAGAGGTGGTGTTTGTTATATCTATTCACTTTTTTTCATAAAGTTTTACTTAGAAGAAATTTCAAAAATCAAATTAATTAATGACAATATCTTTTCTGCCATAAAACTTAAAATAAATAATCATGAAAAAATAATACCGATATTAATAACTTGGAGAGATATTCAAAATATCATTTATGACACATATAAATACCGAAATGACGCTCATCTATATAAAAGCATTTTAAATGCAAGAAATACTGACTTTTCTCAAAAAGATGAGTATGAATATTTATTATTAGATGAATTAAAAATTAAAAACACACCTTATTATAATAAAAATAAACCACGTTATATTTTTAGTCAAAAAGTTATGACAATGTTTTTTGAAAAAAATAAAATAAATTGCAATTACATGGGCACTTTAGTTAATATTGAATCAAATGATAATGGTATTAAAGAGTTTTTAAATCGCTGTGCTCAATTTAACAATGCAAACAGTAATATGCATTTTATTTTTAATATAATGTATATATTAAAAGATGGAGGGTCTCATGCCGTTTGCATGATATTCAACAATAAAATTAATGAGAGTTTCACATTTTTTGATCCCAATGAAGGCGCTTATCATTTCAAATATTATTTTGCTTTCAAAAGTTTTTTTCTTAACAATATGAAAGATTATGATGTGGAATCATTTTCTTTCGATATGCTTAAATTTAGAGCGGATTAGTAAAAAATAAAGAATTTATTTTATAAAAAATAAACAAATTTAATTTAAGTTACACAATAATTTATTAAACTCTTCATTTTTTTATAAGCATCATTTTTTCTGTTCTACTCATTTTTTTTATTTCATATTCTCTTTTAGAAGCTGACGATCTAGAAATATGATCTTCTACGTAGACGACAGATTGAGGTTCTGAAAAATAAAAAAACCGAGCTCCTTTTTTTTTATTTTTATGCTCTTGAAGGCGCCTCGTTAAATTTGTTGTAATACCTGTGTAAAGTTTTCCAGCTTTTGTTTCAATAATATACAATTTCCAACTCAACAGTATTTTCCTTAAATTACAAAAAATTAAAATCCATAATCATCATCGTCAATTTTTGTTTCATAAGGCTCTAAAATCACTTTTCCCTTATTTTCAATTAATTTTTTAATCACAGGCCCACAGCGGGTAGCTTTGCATCCTCCATCGCCACTGCCTGTTTGTTTATTTACTTTTTCAACGGAATTTGCACCCTTTTGAATAGCTTCACAAATACGCCCTTGTTTGATTCCTTTACAAATACATACAATTTTTATTTTAGCTTTAATTTCTTCAATGGATAATTTTTTTTCAGTCATAATAAATTTTGCTCATTCTCACTTTTTGAAGCTATCACTTCATTGCAATAATGATTCACAGCATTTTTAATGTTGTCTTCAAGATCTAAATAATGTTTTAAAAATTTTGGTTTAAATTGTTTATTCATCCCAAGCATATCTTGTAATACTAAAATATTACCATCACAATAATTTCCCGATCCAATGCCAATTATAGGAATTTTGACTTTATTTTTAATATCAATAGCAAGTTCAGATTGAGTCAACTCTATCACCAAAGAAAAACATCCTGCGTCTTGTAAACTTTGTGCTTGTTTTAAAAGTTTTGATTTATCAAAATCGGTTTTTCCCTGAACACGATAACCACTGTGCGCATGAACGCTTTGTGGCATTAATCCAATATGCCCCATCACCGGAATGCCATTGCTTGTTAAAAAGTGAATTTGATCGCAAATTTCAGTTGTAGCTCCTTCTATTTTAACAGCTTCAGCGCCCGCTCTCATCAAAACACCTGCGTTGTGCATGGTTTCATGACGACTTATTCCTGACGTTAAAAAAGGCAAGTCCGCTACAAGCAGCGGAGTTTTAATAGCTTGACTCACACATTTCACATGATATGCAACGTCTTCTAATGTAACTGATATCGTGGAGTTTTTTCCTTGTATGACATGCCCTAAACTATCCCCAACCAACACAAAATGTATGTTTGTCATTTCAATAATACGAGCAAATGTAGCATCATAACAAGTTATTGACGCAATTTTTTGGGCGTTTTTTTTCATTTCTAGGAAATCATGAATGCGTATTTTCTTTCGTTTTATATATGGATTTGTAACACTTGTATTTGAATAAAGCATATATTATAAAACCTTTACACTAATGATGAAAATAAATGTTTAAATTTGCATTTAAACATTTTCTCGTTGAGTTTTATATAGTATAACTTAAATCAGTACGATAGAGGAGGAAGTATCGATATGGCAAAAAGAATATTTTTGTTTTTATTTGTAAATATATTAGTAATGATAACAATTACAGCCATTACATCTATTCTAGGTGTAAATCATTACGTGACAAGCAAAGGGTTGGACTATACCAAATTATTAGCTTTTTGCTTGGTTTGGGGATTTTTAGGCGCTTTTATTAGCCTTGCCATTTCGCGCTGGATTGCTAAGTTTTCCATGGGGATCACTCCTATAAATCCAGAGCAATGCAACGCCACAGAACGAGAATTATACAATCAAGTAGCAAAACTAGCTCAACGTGCAGGTCTTCCTAAAACTCCTGAAGTCGGAATTTATGAAAGTGCCGATATCAATGCTTTTGCAACGGGCCCTTCAAAAAGCCGATCCTTGGTGGCAGTATCTAGCGGTCTGCTCGACCGAATGAGTAGCAATGAAAGAGAAGGCGTTCTTGCACATGAAATTGCCCATATTGCCAACGGTGATATGGTGACCATGACTCTTATTCAAGGTGTGGTAAATGCCTTTGTTATGTTCTTTGCGCGAATTATTGCCTATGCAACAACTCAATTTGTGAAAGAGGACATTAGACCCTTAGTCAACATGATTGTTGTCATCGTACTTGAAATACTGTTCAGTATTTTAGGATCCATCGTCATTGCTTGGTTTTCACGACAAAGAGAATTTAAAGCCGATTTGGGAGGAGCGCAATTAGCTGGTAAATCGAGTATGATCGCTGCCCTTGCGGCATTACAACGTGTTTATGACAGTCCTTTGCCTGAAGGAGAAGAAACTCCCAAATCAATCGCAGCTTTTAAAATTTCGAATAAATCAGGATTCCTCGAAATATTTTCCACGCATCCTCCCCTTGAAGTCAGAATTCAAGCCTTAAGACAGAACAATCAAATATTATAAAAAATCCATTTATTATGTTTTAGAAATTAAGGAATCTTAACATGTTAAGATTCCTTTTTATGTTCCGATATCCTTTACATCCCGGATAGGATTTCGCGGTAAAGGATAATCCATGGATGGATTAGGTTATCAAAAGAAAAATATTAAATTTGCCCTGATATTTGTTACTTTATTGATTTTTCAAAATATTTACGCGCAGGAATTACAAAGAGAATATCGCTCTGCCTATTTTTTAGGACGCGGTGATACGGGAATTGCCACAGCAACGGGTGAAGATGCCATTTTTTATAATCCCGCAGGAATAGCGCAAGGAAAAGGAATTATAAGCGAGATTATTTTAGCAAGTCCACAAGGTGAAGCAACACAAAATGTAAATCAAATTATTAATAGTTATTCAAATAGTGACAGCGGAAGTGCCATACAATTTTTGGCACAAAATCAAAATAGTATTTATAGTGCCGCAGCACAAAATTATTCGGGACTGATCTTTAGAAGAGTAGCTCTTGGAATTTTAGAAAGAGCAAATGCGAATGCTTATGAAGGAATTGCTCCAGCAACAGGAATTCCTACAGCAAATATCTACGCGGCAAACAGAACGGGTGTTTACTTAACTTTGGCAAGAGATTTTTGGGATAATAAACTTTTTATTGGTATGAATGGAAAATTCATTCAAAAAAAAGAACTAAATTTAAGTATCTCCGCATTAAATGCAGAAACACAACTATCTAATAGCTCTCTTTCATCAGTCATTAATAATTCCTTAAACCAAGGAGATGGCATTGGTACCGATTTAGGTATGATGCTTGTACTCAATAAAGAAACGAATACACAAATTGGAATTGTATATAGAAATATTGGCATGCAATATCCTTGGACCACTCCAGAGGGAAGCGCTCCTCCTACAGCAGAACCTACTGTATTAGATGCTGGTATAAGCACTACTTACGGAACAAAAAGAAGCAAAATTACCATTGCAGCAGATATCCGCGATGTCACAAATACACAAAATGCCGTTTTTGGAAAAAGAGTTCATTTAGGTGCTGAATATTCTTTAATGGATACATTTGGCATCATGGGAGGTCTCAATCAGGGCTATGGAACCTACGGTATGTTTCTTCATACTAAAATCGTTAAAGTAGAAGGTGGTATGTATACCGAAGAGTTAGGAGCAAGACTCGGTGAGTATCCAAGCCAAAGATTATTTGCAAGAGTTGTGCTAGGATGGTTGCTATGAAAAATCATATTAAAAAATTCATCTCACTTATATTTATAATTATTTTTATCCCTCTTTATTCGTCTTGTGGAAGTCAAAATTTGTTTAGTTCCCTAACGCCAGAAACAACGAAACAACAAGCTGAAGATGATATTAATTCAGGAAATTATGCTAGTTCCATAAGTCTTCTTGCGCCTTATGTTGCATCAAATCCAGGAGATGCCGAAGCAATTGGTATGTTAACGACATCGTATATGCTTTTAAGTGGTATTAATTTATTAAATATAATGGTTTCAATTCAAAGCGCTACCGGAAGTTCTAAAAATAATTTTCAAGCAATTTTAAAAGCTATGCCTGCAGGTAACGCTACAAATGTGAGCCTTTTAACAAAAGCTGTAAGTACAATTTCACTGATTTCAGTGAGTAGCATGAACACAAGTCAAAGTTACCTTTACGCCGTAGCGAGTGCAAGCCTAGCTATATTAATCATTAAACAAGATTGTTTAGATTCATCAGGAAATATTTCAACTAGTTTAACAAATGCAATAAGCACAACCGATGCAAATTCTATATATTCAAACTTAACAAATGCGCAAACAGGATATACCAACGCAGGTGTCACAAGCAGCTCGAGTTCTGGTTCCGGAATTCTTGCAAATTTAATCAACCAAATTAATAGTACAACTGGTGCCTCAAATGCTGCCAAAGTAGCAAATTACATTATTTCTCAAGAATAAATAATTCCTTTTTCATATAGCATTTTTATTTCATAAGTATTATGAAATCTCTAAAGTGAAACTTAAGGAGGATTTATAATGAGAATTTCATGTATTCAGACCAATCCACAGAATAATAAAATAGAGAATGTTGATCATATTTTAAAATTAATCTCAAAAGCCGCCCAAGAAGGCGCTGAAGTTGTTGTTTTACCTGAAATGTTTACTTACATGGGCAATGAATCTTTGCGCAAAAATACAAAATGCAAAATAGGTGAAGGTGTTTTTTTAGAATTACAAACAGCAGCAAGGGAATTAAAAATTAATATTGTAGGAGGAAGTCATTCTGAAGCAATTGAAAAAAATTCTGAGAAAGTTTTCAATACTTGTGTTACTTTTAATAAAATTGGGGAAATAATTTCTACATACAGAAAACTTCACCTATTTAATTTAAAAGATAAAAATGGCGAACCCTTATACTGTGAAAGTAATTCTTATGAATTTGGCGATCTGCCTCAATCTTACTCTCTGAATTCTTCTGAAGGAAATTGGAATGCCTTAAATATTATTTGCTACGACCTTCGCTTTCCTGAAATTGTCCGCAAAAATATCACTCAAAATTCCATAGCGCACGATATCCTTTTTGTACCCGCTGCATTCAAATGGCAAACAGGAAAAGATCATTGGGAAATATTACTTCGCGCACGGGCTATTGAAAATCAATGTTACGTTGTAGCTTGCAATCAAACAGGATCTTATTATAATGATCAAAATAGAAATTATGGTAATAGCATGATCATTGACCCCTGGGGAAAAATCGTTGCCCGACTTGGAGAAGAGTGTGGTATATTAAGTGCAGATATTCACAAGCATATGCTTAATGAAGCACGACTCAGATTGCCTGCATTGGCAGATAGGAAAATTTTCTAATTATGAATAAACCCATGAATAAAAGAATTATCATAGGTATTCTTGCCTCTGTTTTATTTATGGAAATGATGGATTCAACAATCATCAATACGGCCATTCCTGAAATTGCAAAATCATTTCAAACAAATCCTGTTAATTTAAGATTTGCCGTAACTAGTTACCTTTTAAGTTTAGCCATTTTTATTCCTATCAGCGGATGGGCTGCAGATACATATGGAACTAAAACTGTTTTTTCAAATGCCATTATTGTTTTTACCATAAGTTCTATTTTTTGTGGATTTTCAAATTCCCTTTGGGAAATGGCCATATTCAGAGCCTTACAGGGGTTTGGCGGCGCCATGATGACTCCGGTCGCACGCCTTATTATGGTTCGAGTTTTTCCACCTCATGAGTTAGTAAGAGCTACCATGAATATCTTTATTCCTGCTTTGTTAGGGCCTGTAATGGGACCTCTGGTGGGTGGGCTAATTACAAGTTATTCAAATTGGCGCTGGATTTTTTTCATAAATATTCCAATAGGCATCGCAGCACTTCTGTTAACTTATAAATATATTGAAAATGAAGTTGCTGAAAATAAAACGGATGCCGATATTATTGGCTTTTTATTAATAGGAACTTCACTTTCGTGCTTCGCCATCGCTATGGAATCTGTAGGTGAAACAATTATTCCCGCTGCCCTATTAAAAATAATTTTATCTGTTGGTATTATTGCATTCATAATGTTTATTATTCATGCTATTCAATATAAAGACCGCTCTATTTTAAATTTACAACTCTTTAAATATCGTACATTTCGTTTTGGAGTGATTGGCAATGTCATAGCGTATATTTCTACGGGAGGAGTTGCTTTTTTATTACCCTTATTATTTCAATTACAATTTGGTTTATCACCAGCTATGTCTGGATTGCTCATTGCCCCTATGGCTGTTGGTGCAATCATAATGAGAGGCATTTCGCCTAAGCTTATTAAAAAATATGGTTTTAAACGGGTTATTTCTATAGCACCTTTAGGAATATGTTTTTCTTTACTCGCTATTTCTTTTATTAATAAAGAAAGTAGTTATTTATATATTTGTCTATCATGCGGATTTTTAGGATTTTTTACTATCTTGTTAATGTCCAGCAATGGACCAATGATTTACGTTGACATTCCAAAAGCAAAATCAGCAAATGCCACCAGCCTCGACATAACTATTAGACAATTTTCAGCAGGTCTCTCCATTGGATTCGTATCTTATTTAATCATTGTCTTTCTAAATAATTTAAATACAACAATTTATTCGATTGATGGTATTAAAGCATTTCACTATACATTTTTTATTTTATCAATGATAATATTAATACAAATTTTAGTTAGCTTTGGCCTTAAAAAACAAGATGGTGAAGCAGCAGCTAAAGGATCGAAGTAATTTTTTAATGAATTTTAAATTCATTATTATTTAATTTTAACTTACCTAATTTAACTTTCTTCATTTCTTCTATGATATTTTCGTCTCTAACTGCTTTTTTAAATATATTTAAAAACTTCAAATCATTTTTATTTGAATTTGAAGCATTTAATAATCCCATTTTTGCTCCAAATACATGAACAATATTGGTATGAGAAATCTGAAAAACACATTGAAAAAAAATGGCCAAATCTTTTGTAAATAAAACCTTTTCTTCTGGATTGTGCATATTTATAACTTTAAATTGCATTATTGAAGTAACTTGAATAGTGTCATTATGAATATAATCAATATTATAAAGAGTTCCATTATTTTTATTGCAAATTACAAAATTTTCTTTTCCACCAGCTTCTAATAATATAGTAGTCCAACCAAATTGCAGTGCTCCTTGATGAGAATAACGCTCCAAAAAAGACAAAACATTGGAATTGTATATTTTATTGTTTTTAAGATCATTTAAAAATATTTTATAATTCTCTAGCGGTATATTATTCACGACATAATTATAAGGCATAAAATTTATAGAGATAGTGACTCTATTTAAATCTGCATTCACTTGTTCTGCTTTTGCGCTTGAATATGCCTTTAAAATAAATTTTAAAGAATAGGGCGATATGTTAAAAACATGATTCCTGTCATTTATTCTATAATTTGGAAAGACATTGATAAATTTAAATTCTTTAAATACATCTATCCATTTTGAATTATTATATTTATAAGACTCACCTAATAATGAAATTGAATCCTCTTGCACAGAGGGCATTAAATACCTTAAATTCCTGAAATACATGAGCATTTTGTAATCATGGTAATATTTTTCGGAGTTTAATGATTCGTAAATAGTAATAAAAAATTGATTAAATTTTTCTGTTGATATTTTTTTATTTTTAAATAATTTTTCAAAAAAAGTATTGAATAACACTTTAAAGCATAGATCACTTGTTACTATTTTTGATTGAATTAAATACTCATCAAACATATAACAAAAATCATAGTATTTATTCATAAAATTAAGATCAAATAAATTTTTTGATACCGCACTGATAAGGCTACTATAAGCATTCATATTTTCATTTTTAATTGAAAATTGATAAATACAATTGCTTTTAAAATCTTCGGCTAATATATTTTCTTTTTGAACATATATTAATAATAAATTTAATTTATCATACCATTTTTTTAGTGTATTTCCGTCAAATACGTCTTTATTTTCTAATTCAATTTTAATACTATCTTTTAAATTACTTGAAACACCAATAGTTTGAGCAATTGTGTTTTTTTTATCAATATCTTTGATATACAAAGCATAAATGTTTTTTAAAAATAACGATGTTTTTTTTCTCTTTCCATTTGGTAAAATAATTTCTCTATTTACTTTATTTCTAAAATCAAAAAAATATGTTTTATTTTCAATGTAATTCTTTACATCTAGCAGAAAACTTCTTAATGGTAAAATACTATTTAAATTCAAAGTCACACTAAATTTCCTCAATAGATAGAAATTAAAAGAAAAATATCTAATAAGAATATAGAAAATATAGAGTAATTAAAAAAGATCAACATAATATATAATTTAATTTTTCATTACTTTTTTAATTTATATCTTAAATTATTGTAAATAAATAATAATAATTGGAATGTTATTTTTTCAAATTGCTAGGGCATAATGGAAATACATTAAAAACGAGAATTTAAAAAATTATAAATTATTAAAATCATTAAAAAATTTTTCTTTTGAATTTTTTTAATCCCCTCACCCCTAAAAAAGTTGACCTTTGTCACGCCATAAGGTAGTAACCCCCTCACTGCGGATGTGGTGAAATTGGTAGACACGCACGTTTGAGGGGCGTGTGCGCAAGCATGGCGGTTCGAGTCCGCCCATCCGCACCATATTAAAAAAGGCTGACAATTTATATTGCCAGCCTTTTTTTATTTTAATCAGCAAAGCTATTTCACAATATATCTATTACTGGTAAAAATCTATACGATGTTCTAAGGTCGGAAACTGAATACGCCCGGTATGTCCTTGAAAGGACTTACCATGGCATCAATATACTTAAAAGTTGCAGTTGGAGTTGTTTTAAAATGGGAGCCTGGGAATTTATCTTACTCATAGCTATCGGAATAGCTGTGGCCGCTCTTGCGTTTTTAGGGGTGCACACTATGAATATGCGCGCCTTAGCCCAAGAGTTCAAACTCAAGCATGAAGAAGCAGAAAAAAGACTCGCCGAGGCGCGTCTACAAGCCGAGGAACTTGTCAAAAAAGCCCTACGTGAAGCTAAAGAAGTTGCCATAAATGAAGGACGCGATTTTGAACGCATTCAAAGAGAAAAAAACCTAGAAATTAAAAAAGTGGAAACACGAATTCAAAAACGTGAAGAAACAATTGAGAAAAAAGCACAGCTCTTAGACCAAAAAGAAAAAGAGCTAAAGCAAAAATGGGACAGCGCTGAGGCCGAGGAACAAAAAATTCAAGACGCTCTTAAAAAAGCTCAAGAAACCCTTGAAGAAAGCAAGTCTCGCCTTGAGACTGTAGCTCGTCTTTCACAAGAAGAAGCACGCGAACAACTTAAAAAAACCATTGAAGTCGAGGTTCGTAAAGCTGCCAGCGCTGAAATCCGCAGTGCCGAAGAAGAGGCTCGTAAAGTAGCCGATGAAAGAGCGCGAGGGATAATTGCGACTTCAATTCAACGCATAGCCAACGAATTTGTCACCGACGCCACTGTTTCTGTGATCAGCCTCCCTACGGACGACATGAAGGGACGTATAATTGGTCGAGAAGGTCGTAATATCCGCACCATAGAACAAGCAACAGGGGTCGATCTCATCATTGATGACACTCCCGAAGCTGTCATTATTTCTTGTTTTAATCCCATACGCAGAGAAATAGCCAAAACAGCTATAGAAAGACTCGTAGCTGATGGTCGCATTCATCCTGCCCGCATTGAAGAAGTTGTCCAAAAAACCCGTAGTGAATTCGATCAAATGATTCGTGAAGCAGGCGAACGCTCTTCCTTTGACTGTGGCATTACGGGCATTCACCCAGAAGTTATTCAGGCATTAGGCAAACTAAAATATATGACAACAGGAGGTCAATCCGTCCTCCAGCACTCTATTGAAACAGCTCAAATTGCAGGAATTATAGCGGCTGAACTCGACTTGAATGTGCGCCTTACCAAAAGAGCTGCTCTTCTTCATGACATCGGCAAAAGCCTGGATGAAGAAACCGAAGGAAACCATTCCCACGTGGGTGCTTTATTTTTACAAAAATATGGTGAATCAGCTGAAGTTATTGAAGCAGCGGCGAAACATCATAGTGAAAATTTACATGGTGTAAATCCCATTACAGTTGTTGTACAAACTGCCAATGTTTTAAGTAATTTCAGACCCGGTGCTCGAAAAGAGTTTCTCGAGAAAGCAATTGACAGATTAAAAGACATGGAATCTACTGTGGAAGAGTTTGATGGCGTAGAACAAGCATACGTTATTAAGTCAGGTCGCGAAGTCCGTGCCATGGTTTCTCCTACTGTAATGGATGACGAAGCAGTAACTTTACTTGCAAAATCTGTTGCAAAACGTTTACGTAACGATCTCCATCAATCAAGTAATATTAAAGTAACAATGGTACGAGAACAACGGGCGACACATCTTGCAAAATAAATATTTATTGAATCATTTCTCCGGTGAATTATTCTATTCTTCATTCAAAAAAATTCTAAAACCCCATCAGGAAAGTATTAAAATACTCATGCTTGGGGATGTTTTAGGAAGAGCTGGTCGAAAAATTGCAAAAAAAATAATTCCACAATTTAAACAATCATTAGACATAGACTTCGTCACAATAAATGGCGAAAACTTAGCAGGTGGCTTTGGAATAACAAGTAAAATTTATGATGAAATGAAATTATCTGGTGTCGATGCCTTTACCATGGGAAACCACTGGAGGGACAAATCCGATGTGCATTTAATTCGTCAACAACATAAAGATCTTGTTTTGCCGCAAAATTTAAATGGAATCAGTGGCGTCGAATATGCTCCTGAGTTTCACCTCCCCCATCGCAATAAAACCATAAATATTATTAATTTAATGGGAAATTTTGCAATGAAAGAAGAATACAAAAATCCCTTTGAATTTTTACAAAAAGAAAAAGAACACTTTATAAGTAAAGTAAAATCGGGATCAAATATTGTCATTGCCGATATTCATGCCGAAGCCAGCTCGGAAAAACAGGCTATGGCATGGTATTACGATGGTATTTTAGCAGCACTTATTGGAACACATACCCACACCCCAACCAGTGATGAGCGCTTAACCGAAAATGGAACGGCGTTTCTTACCGATGTGGGAATGACCGGACCCTATGACAGCGTCATTGGCATGAATAAAACGAGAGTCCTTACTAAATTTATTAATCCCTCTGTAAAACTTCCTCATGAAGTCGCTGAAAATGATCTTTGGCTCTGTGGATTTTTAGTGGAAGTCAGTCCGCAAACGAATTTATCCCTAGCCTGCCACCGAATTCAATGCCGTGGCGTAGATGAAGAAAACTGGCTCATTTCTAGTATTGTTTAATTTAAATTATATAACTCAATTAATTTATTTTTGCTGTTACGTTTGTATTAACACCACTCGTAACGGAAAACTCCTGTGCAGACATGACTGAACCTGTGACCAATGATGTTACGACAATGCGATATTTACCAGGAATAATCCACAGTTTTTTTTGCACATTATTTGAAAGTAACAATTCATTTTCAGAACCTAATACTTCACTTTTAAAGAGATCTAATTCTTTAGCAAAAGCTTTATCCATGCTTAAAGGAACGCGAAAATAAATATCGGTACAACCTTTAGCAATTGTTGATTTAATAGCAAATTGACGAGCTACTTCAATACGTGTCTGCAAATCCCAGACACCACGTACAGATTCAGAATTTATTGCAATTTGCGGAGCATCTCCTAAATCTACACCAATTTTTCCTTTATTGGCTTTGCAAAAACTATTGAAATCAATGTCCATTTTTTTCGCAAAGGATTGTCCATTTATATAATATACTTTTAACGGGCTTTGAATATCATTGGGAATTTCTACTAAACTTGAAGAATTCATATTTGAACCTTTAAAGGGTTCAATTATAAAATTGATAGGAGAATCTATCAATTGAATTTGCGCTCTCACAACAGCACGTGGTTGTAAATTTGCTATATTTAACTGAATTCCTACTAAAGATTTACGACTGCGATCTAATTCAAAATTATTTTCAAGTTCATTAATAGCAGTTTGAGCAAGAAGAGAGGCTATTCTTGGCCATAAAAATGAAATGGTATCGTTATAAAATAAAATAGTATCTGGAGAATATGCTAAGAAATAAGGTAACTCTTGCGAATTTTCTTTTAATAACGATTTAACTGCGTTTGAAACAAGCATCAGCTTTTGCGAAGAAGATTCTTGATCTTTATTATTTAATTGTCTATTTAAACTCACACAAAAATGCGACATATTTATAATACGCCGGTAAGACAAATAGGAGCTTTGCGGTAAATATTTAATCATTCGACTATTTAAACTAGCCGTACGAGAAGAGCAAGAATCTAAAGACTTTTTTAAGGTATCAAACTCAGTTTTAATTGAATTTAATGAAGAAAACCAACCATAATCTATTAATGTATCAGAAATTGTTTTAGATAAATCAACAAAACGATCTTTCTCAATGCGCATAAAATTTAATTCGCTACCACCATCAAAGGTTAATTTCCCTGTGTTTAAAAAACCATCATCATCATATTTAGGATCGACGTCTTGAACATTTAAAAAAGCTCCAATAAAAGGAACAAATATTTTATTTGTTTTTGCTCTTTTATCCTTTGGATTAAAATAAAAAACAGAAGAAAATTCATCAAATCTTAATTTACTTTTAGCATGGGTCATATTCGCAGGAATAACACCTTGCAAACTTGCACCCGCATCTTTATTCAATAAAAAACCACTATCTTTTTCTTGTTTCCAAATATTTTGAATTTCTTTAAAAGATCCATTTTCAGTTTGCGATAATAAAGACTGTTGTAATTTATAGCTCCCAGAGTCCTCATAAGTGAGATCCCCTTTTAAGATTGACAACAAGGGAGAGGAACCAATTCTACTGACAAATTGCCCCGCATAATTTGATGGAAATCCTGTATTGAGATCATCAACGCCAACAACAACTTCTCCAATTGGAATATTTCCTAATTTAACAACATACCACGCATTATACTTTAAGGGAGAAGAAACAATTTCAGGAATAGGGAATGTTTTAGCTTCCTGTGAAGCACTCGCTGTTCCCACCTCGGATAGCCGAGGTGGCTGCAGAAAAGAATTTTTATTTTCTAAAAAAACAATGCATATCGATGCTATTAAAGTAAGCACTCCCAATAAGCTTAGTACAATTATCTTAAATTGTTTTGACATGAGTTTCCCCGTAATCTGCACTCAGACGCATCACGCCCGATTCTGCCATTAGGTATAATTGTTTATAAGAAAGAATACCATGAATCCAGAGAGGTGAATAAAAAAGGATTCTAAAAAAATTATAGAGATAAACTCTTCAAAAAAATTTTGTAAGAATAGTATAAAAACTCTCTTGAAAATAAAAAGAACTCGCATAAGAATTCCATAGAGTTCTTTAAAGTAAGCAATCTCTAAGTCTTTGCGCATTGTTCTTGAATTTCATGGGGCAACCTGATAATTCAAGCAAAGTATGCGATTCGACTCCTTTTCTCATTTTGGAGATGATGTTTCATGATGAATTTTGACCGGCAATCTACCCCGAAAGACGTCCTTGCTTTAAAAAACACCCGTATTTTTATTGCAGGAGATATTATACTTGACACCTATATTGAAGGGAAAGTGAACCGTATTTCACCTGAAGCACCTGTTCCCGTGGTGCTGGAATCAAATCGAAGAGCCGTTCCAGGCGGAGCTGGAAATGTGGCCGCCAATATCGCATCCATGGGAGGAGCCGCTTTTCTCTGTGGCCGCGTTGGCAATGACATAGAAGCTCAAATTCTTAAAGGAATATTGGAAGATTTTGGCATAGATACCAGCTCTTTAATTATATCAAATCAAGTCCCCACAACAACAAAAATGCGCATTGTTTCGGGGAGTATGCTAAGTTCCTCAGGAGCACAACAAATTGTCCGTGTCGATAAAGAATCTACAGAGCTCATTTCTTCCGTAGAAGAGCAACGAGTACTTGAACTTTTTGAAAGATTTTTAGATTGCGGAGGGAATCGCTGTCTGGTGATTTCAGATTATGGGAAAGGATTTTTAACAAAATCTTTAATACACTCTCTTATTCAATTAAGTAAACAATATAAAGTTCCTGTCGTAACCGACCCCAAAAGCGAGGATGTCCAACGCTATTCGGGCTCCACCGTCATTAAGCCTAATTTAAGTGAAGGGCGTTCCGTTTTACGCGTCCTAAAACCAGGATTTCATCCCACATCTTTTGCAAATGAAATTGAAACCATAGCAGACTGTTACCTTGAGGCCAGCGGATGTGAAAATTTAGTGATGAGCCTCTCTGAACATGGCGTCTTAAGCAAAGGCAAAAACTTAGAAGACACTCTTAAAATTAAAACCCATGCCCTTCAAGTTTCCGATGTTTCAGGAGCAGGAGACACTCTCATCTCTTTTTTAGCTATGAGCCTGGCTGCAGGACATCCGCTTTCACGTGCCACAGAACTAGGCAATCTTGCGGCCGGAGTGGCCTGTGGAAAAATAGGAACGGCGACCTTATCTCCTACAGAGTTGCTAGAAGCTTTTAAAAATCAGAGCGAAGCAACGCATCCTGAAAAACTCATGAGCATGGAATCTCTCATTCAGATCTCACAAGATTTGAAATCACAAAAGAAAAACTTTGTATTTACCAATGGGTGCTTTGATATTTTACATGCAGGACATGTGGATTATTTACAAAAAGCACGCGCTTTGGGCGACCTACTAATCGTCGGTCTCAATTCCGATAGCAGCGTTTCCCGACTCAAAGGAGCAAGTCGACCCGTTCAGACATCGTCTGATAGAGCTGCGATATTAGCATCGCTGGCTTGCGTGGACTATATTGTCGTATTTGAAGAAGATACTCCTTTAGATACCATTTTAGCTCTCAAACCCGATATTTTGGTAAAGGGCTCCGATTATACTTTAGAAAACACAATTGGAGCAAAGGAAGTTTTATCTTGGGGAGGAAAAGTAGAACACATTTCTTTATTACCTGGTAGAAGCACCACTTCCATTATCCAAAAAGCACAATTAGATAGATAACAAAATACCAAGCTTGTCCCTATTCTTCTTTTAAGATAAATAGGATAAGGCTATTTTTATAAAATATTTTTAAGGAATATCGTCAATGAAAATTATTGCGACAGAAAATGCCCCCAAAGCCATTGGTCCATATTCACAGGCAATTGTATTAGGTAACATGGTTTTTTGCTCAGGATCTATTCCCTTAAATCCCTCAACCATGAAAGTAGAAGCCACTACGATTGAAACACAAACAGAACAAGTTATTAAAAACATGTCAGCTATTTTAGAAACTTCGGGTTCAAGTCTAGACAAAGTTGTCAAAACGACTGTATTTTTAAAAAATATGGATGACTTTCAAAAAATGAACAGCGTCTATGAGCGCTTATTTAAAGGTCATGCTCCTGCGCGCTCAACCGTACAAGTTGCGAAACTCCCCCTCGATGTCATGGTAGAAATTGAGTGTATTGCTTCTCTGTAAAAAGTAACAAATTAATTTAATATTATTTAAAAAAATCAAATATTAATTATAAAACCAACGCATTCCTATGAAACCTACATTCTTTTTTTATTTTTTTTGACGGATTGCTCGAGACAAGTATAAGATGAGTCAGGATGCGATAAGGAGGTCTCGATGAACATGAAACCCATGCAAAAAACAGCGATTAAGCCCATTCCTGCTGCTAAAAACTTTAATACGGCACATAAATCTTCGTTGTTAGCACGTTTGTTTGGCTTTGAAAGCCAAAATGTAGTGAGTGCGCTTCGTGCTGAAAATCAGGAATTGATTTTAATGAACCAAAGAAATATGGAATCGATAAAATCTCTTTCCGATCAACTCGCAGAAAGCCTGAGTTTTCAGCAAAATAATATTCAAGCTATCTCCGATCGCCTTAAAATTATGGAAAATATTCCAGAAAAACAAGAAGCCTTACACCAGAAAATCATGGACTCCTTCGACAGAGCAACCTTCTTTATTCAAAATGCATCGCAAGATCTCATCCAAACAAAATCAGCCATGCTTTCCACCCAAAATGATTATATGGAATGCTCAGGAGCCATTGAAATTGCGGAATTTATGCGCAATTTTTTAATGTCTAACCTCCTGGCAAAACAAATCCGCATAGTTTTGCAGACTATTATGGAAGACAAATTAAATACCAAAGATACTGAAATTCATTTGATGAAGCTGCAAAAAAATCTTCAAATTGTTCAACACCAAGCTGCTCAAATCAATTTCAAACTCGAAAAATATAATTTAAAAATTGAAGATAGCATTTGGAAATCTTACGCACCAGACTTACAAACAGCAGAAGTCACCGAAAACTGCAGCTCAGAAGAATTTTTTATTATTTTAAAACTTTGCCAAAAATTAGGAATTTTTGATGAAGGTGAAAAAATAAAATCTCTTGTTATTGGAGAAACTCTACCCGCTATTTCCTTTTTTAATAAAGATAAAGGGGCGTGGGTTGTCAAACGCAGAGCTAAAGTTGTCATTTTAAAACCAACATAATTTATTTAAAAAAATCTTTGCACAATATACTCTTCTACTAATAATTCAAGTTTATTATACGCCTCTTCGTGTGAAGTATTTAGGGCAAAATAGTACGATAATTTTTTATCGGGAATATACCACATTGCTGATTGAAATCCAAAAGTACCCCCCGTATGGCCATAAACCAATGTCTTAAATTTAGGGTGATGTTTTGCTTCAATACCTAAACCATAAGCCAAAGAATTTTCGGGAATACTTGTACTTTTTAATTCGTCTCCTGTGGCTTGATCGATCATTGTGATTAATTTTTTTTGCTGCTTACGCGATAAAAA
Organism: Silvanigrella aquatica; assembly: GCF_001907975.1. Classification (NCBI taxonomy): domain Bacteria; kingdom Pseudomonadati; phylum Bdellovibrionota; class Oligoflexia; order Silvanigrellales; family Silvanigrellaceae; genus Silvanigrella; species Silvanigrella aquatica. The sequence goes on along the minus strand of NZ_CP017834.1, from coordinate 675,955 downwards.
GTTTTTACTTTCAAATAAAGTGCGAATAAAAAAATTAATATCAGATGAATTTGAAATAAGGGAACCTGCTGCTTTTAAGCGCGACATACTCAAATTTATAATATCCAAACCATTAAATTTTTTTTCACTCCCCTCTAATTCATAAAAATAGCCGCTCATTAAATTTTCTAAATCATGAAACATAATGTCAATTTTGGGGATTGATTTAATATAATAGGTTGATTTTAAGTGTAGAGGTATTAATATACGCGACTGAATTTCAGTTGATAATTTATTTCCTGTTACTTTTTCAATTATTTTTCCAGCTAAGACATAATTCGTATTAGAATATTCCCAATTTAAATTATTAAGTTCTTTATCCTTGACTAAATTTAAAATGTCTTGACTGGAATAATTTAAAATAGGATCGGCTATTAATTCCAATATCACATCGGAGTCATTACCGTCTGTAAATGAGGGAATTTTTGAAGTCATATTAAGCAATTTTTTAATTGAAATATCTTGCCATTTTTTAAAATCATGGGGAAAAAATTGAGCTACTTTATCTTCTAAATTTAACAGCCCTTCTTCTTCTAATTGAAGGACAACAACCACTAAAAATGATTTCGATAAACTGCCAATTTGGTACAAGCTTTTATTTGTTACCGGTTTCCCATTTTTACTTTGATGACCGGCATTATAGGTAATTTCTTTGCCATTATGATACGTAGGACATTGAATTGTAAAAGAGGCTCCCGTAATTCCTGTTTCAAAACTATGTTGCTGGATAAAATCAATGAATTCTTTTTGCATAACAATGAAATCCTTATTAATTAGCTTTGCATTGCTGAAATATATATTTCTGAATTACCTTATCCATTTCAATAATCTTAATGCGATTATCTGAATTTATTTTATAAACGTATGAAATTTCCTTCTCTGGAAAATAAGACATTTTCGATGAATATCCAAATGTTCCTCCTGTGTGAAAAATTTCTCTTTCATTAAATATTTCATTATAGGAAGAAAGTAAAGCCAAGCCATAACCAATAGATTCTTTGCTTTTTTGTATATCTGGAATTTTATTTCCATTAGAAACATCAATAAAAGTCATCATTTTTTGAAGTTGGTTTTCAGAAAAAAAGGAATTATTATTTTGCTTATTGTTTAAAAATAAGGACCGTAAATAAAAATTTAAATCCCCAGTAGTAGAAATTAATGCTCCTGCTCCATTAGCAGATGATAAACTAAAGTTTGTCGTTTCTGTTCCTTTTAAATGAAAGCTTGATGATTCTTTTTCAGGATGCAGATATCCACTCATCAAATTGACTAGTTTATAGGATGGAATATCCTCTTTTGGAAGATGCTTAATAAAATATGAATTATTCAAATTTAAAGGTTCAAAAATTCTTTTTTGCAATTCTATTTCTAAACCATTTCCAGTTACCTTTTCAATAATTTTATTAAGTAAAACATAATTTGTATTAGAATAATAATATTCACTTCCAGGTTTAAATTTAATATCTTCTTCATGCATTAAATTTAATATTTCATCTGTTGAAAATTTATAATAGGCATTGGCAAAGAATTTTGTTTTCACAGGATCATATTCAGACCTAAAAGACCCTTTAATGCCACTGGTCATATTTAGCAGCTGCTTCAAGGAAATATTTTGCCATTTTTCGAAGGCATTTGGAAAAAAATCTTTTACTGTATTATTTAAGGATAATTTTTTTTCTTCTTCTAGTTTCAGTATAATAACGGAAACCATGGATTTAATAATGCTGCCACTCTGAAATAAACTTTCATCGCTTAAAGGCAAACCCTGTTTACTTTGTAAACCTATATTCCACGTTTTAGGAGAGCCTTTTTGAAAAGCGGGACATTGAAAAGTAACTGAGACTCCCGTAATTTCATTTATCGATTGCTCTTTATCAATAAAAATATCAAGCTCTTTTGCTAAATCCATAGAATAGGGAGCAGCGTTCACCTCGCTTAAATTTTTATTATGAGTGCAACCCACAATAGAATTGAAAAAGATTATTATTAAAAAAGATACTTTTTTGTTTTTTGAATTAAAAAATTTCATGACTTTCCTGTAAATTAAATCCTATTTTCATTTTTAAAGGCATTGTAGATGAACAAATTTTTTCAAATTTGTATGTGCTTCTTCGGAGACTCCCATATGACTTGAATTCACAACTAAAACATAAGACGCATTGAGACTAGGAATATACGAGATATAAGATGTCATTCCCAAGCTTTTTCCTTCGCTTAAATATTGAGGGGCTTCTAACAAATCATTATAAATAGCTTTTACTCCTACACCATAACCGCTTTTATTTTCCTTATTCACACCTTCGGGTAAAGTAGTAGCTCCCTGCCCTTCGCGGTTGTCTATAAACGATAACATTTCATTTAATTTTTTTTCTTTTAATAGAGATTTATTATTTGAATTTTTATTAAATAAAGATCGTATAAAAGAATTTAATTCAATAGAATTTGCAGTCCATGCTGCTGCTGCATTATACAAAGAGACGCTAAAATGATGCGTGCTCATTTTATTAAATTTTTTAAAACCATTTTCTTCTGAGTAAAAATAGCCGTGGATTATATTATTTTTTTCATGGGCTGGAATTTCATTATCTGGAACATGATGAATGTAAAAAAAACGACTTAAATTTAAAGGATTTAAAATTCTATTTTCAATTTCAAATTTTATTTTGTGACTCGTAATTTTTTCAATAATATAGGAAGTTAATAAAATATTTGTATCGGAATTTTCCCATTTTAAGCCCGATTTAAAATTCAATGGCATTTCATGTTGAATTTTTAATATATGTTCAATTATAAATTCTTTTTTAAAATCATTTATTGAATTAATATATTTTTTCATTTCTATGGGAGGAATCCCACTTGTATTATTTAACAATTGCCTTAATGTTATATTTTGCCAATTAGGAAAAATATCAGGTAAAAATTTACTTATTTCATCATTTAAACTTAAACGCTCCTCTTCTTCAAGTTGAAGGGCAATAACAGTCAAAAGTAACTTTGAACTCGTCCCCATTTGAAACAAACTTTTTTCAGAGACAAATGCACCCTCAAGATTTTGAGTACCAGAAAAATAAGTAAAGGCTTCACCCTTATTGAATTTAGGACATTGTACTGTCGTGAGAACACCGGTTATTCCCACTTCTTTCGTATTTAATTTAATTAAATTTTCATTGCGAGCTTGAATACTAAATATTTCTTTTGGTTTAAATTTTATAGAAGGCGATTGCTTAGAAGAGGAATCGGTACAACCAAAAACGAAATAAATTATTTGTATGCAAAATATTTTTTTTAAATACTTAAGTAAATTCGGAATCAATTTTGCTCCTCCAAATTTAAAATTTATTTTTTTAATTAAAAATATAAATAAATTTGCTATTTCAAATATCAAAATAGTTAATAGCTTTTGGAGGATATATTGTCAAATTTTAACAAATATCTAATTTTATAGATATTTAATTCATTTTACATATTTTTTATTTTATAGATTTATTCCTTTACATTTTTTTTTAGGGTTGCTACCTGAAATGCATTTGCATATAGATTTATGTATACTGGTTATTTCATAATTTGTAATAATATTTTTATACTGATGCCCATTTGCATGCCCTAAACCACAATACATGACTGATATAATTAAAGAAATAACTTTTAAAGACTTTAGCATAAACTCTCTCCATGCTTATATATTTATAATAAAAAACAAAAGTTAATTACCATAAAAAAATTATTACTAAAAATTTTTTAACATCTATAGAAAAAGAATACCTATAATTTTTATATAGTCAAGTGTAGATTTTTTATAAAAGAATAGCTTACCTATTTTTGAAAAATTTTAAGTTTAATTAAAATTTCAAAATCTTAGTCACAGCTCTATCAAGATATTTGTTACTTAAAGATGCAAATAATGAATATTTTTTTATTTTCTTCACTTCCAATCGAGAAACTTTAATGACTTTTTCAGATGAAAGAATACTACGAGATTTATCGAGCTCTCTTAATGTGGCAAAGGCAAGAAAAAGAGGGAATATACAGAAAAACCGAATTCTAAAATTCATTTTTGGAATAGATTTAAGATAATCAACTGAAATTTGTAAATCTTGCTGTGCTAGTATAAGAATTTCACGAACCGCTTTTTCTGCATTTTCCTGAGAGCTGATATTTAATAAGGATTCGTGATTCACACCATATTTTTTTAGGATATTTAAAGGAATATAAATTGAATTTTCATTTTGTGCATCCCATTTAATATCTTTTAAAATATTTACAGTTTGTAATGCCTCACCAAAAATAACAGAATTTTTTTGCATTTTATTATAAACGTTTTCATTTATAAAAGAACCATATTCTTTCCACAAATCTGTTAATAGATACCCCACAGTACCTGCTACATAGTAGCAATATTCTTTATATTCATCTAAGGATACTATACGAATCCCTTTAGGATATCTATTTACAAATAAAGACATCCCTTTTGACATTTCAGAAACCCAGTTTTTTAAAATATTTTGCGTGTTTTTAGATAAGGAAGTATAAACTTCAAAAACACGATGGGTATTTTTTACAAGATCAAGATGATAGGGATCACCTTGAAGCTCAGAGGATACTTTAGAATAAGTATAGGTTTCTTTTATGTCGTCAAAACAATTTAAAAATCTGTTTAAATATTGTTCCTTTAAATTTAAATCTAGATACCTATCATCCTCAATAGTATCGATAATGCGGCATAATAAATAACCGACTAAAACGGATTTACGTAACTCGCCAGACAAAAATTGAATTCCAATTGCAAAAGAGCGTGATACATTTGGTAAAATAGACAAACAATAATTTAATGATTCATGATAAGATATTTGAACATTATTGTGTTGATATTTCATTATATTATTTTCAATATTTATTGAATTCATTCCTTTGAACTTTCTGAATGATTTGGAAATGGTATTTGAATAAATGTGTCATAATTTACATTAGCTCCTGATATCTCACGATAGGGAGGATCCTCAATCCCATTTCCAGGCCAAGTAATTTCAATTTTTTCAATCTTAGGTTTTTTAAAGCCAAGACCAAAATGAGCAACAGGTTCCATTTGACATAAGTAACCACTGCCCGAGCATATAAATTTTGTCTGGGATTTTCCATTTTTTAAATATAATCTTACTTTAGCTCCTAAAGCAGGAAATCCATTTTTTGTAAGAGGCTGGATACGAAGCCAATTATTTTTATTCGGAACTCCTAAAAATAATTTATTTTCTTGTGATGTTTGATTATCAACCGTAATAAATATATCCAAAAAACCATTTCCTGTGAGATCGCCTACAGCAGCACCGGTTCCACACAAGTTTTTTCCAGAAAGAGAACCAATATCCAGTTCTTCCCATTCTCTATTTCCAAGATAACGATACATACGATTTCGATTTTTATAAGTATTGATAAAAACTTCTTCTTTACCATCATTATCAAAATCAGCGACAATCACACTTCTTATACTGCGTGGCTCTGTAAAAAAAGGGGGGGAAAGATTTTCAAAAATACCATCTGAGGTTTGAATAAAAATAGAATTTTTACCTTCCCATGTTCCTACCACAATGTCTGACAATCCATTTCCATCAAAATCAGCAATTGCAATTCCTCTTGAATCATTAAAGTAATCAGTTAATTCAAAATCAGAAGCCACTTCTTTATACAATCCATTTCTTGAAAGTGTAAATAGGGCATTGGAATCGTTCTCATTCCCAATAAAAACATCAATTGCTTTTTTATTAATAATATATTGCGATAAAATGCTACGTCCACCTGCAAATTGTCTTAAACCCAGCTCTTTGGAAATTTCTTCAAGTTTATTTTTCTCTAAATTAAAATTATAAAATAAACTTGGGGCATCATAATTGACTACATAAAACCCGTGTTTCCCTTCACCGCGAAAATCTACAGCGGCAACACTGCGCCCTGCATAAGGATTGCTCATATCGGGATTTTTTTTGATATAATCTTGAAAGGAAATATTCTCATTTGGTTCTGAATCGCGCACAAGAATATTATCGTATTGTGTTTTCATTCCTGAAAAAGTATCGGAATGCTGCATATAAATTGCAGGTGACCCGTTACCTAAAAAATCACCCACACATAAACATAAAGTTTTTTTATCTACTGCTTTAAAATTTTCAGGTGCTATATTTTTAAATGTTTGAGTTAGCTCATTATATTTATAAATAATATTGCCACCGGAAGCGTTTGCTATTAAAATTTCAAGCTCGTTGTCACCATCAATATCAAATAAAGTGACACCATAATACTGCGATGAATCATTTTCTTCCAAAGCATGTGATGAATCTTTGAACAAAATTTTATTTTTTTTTGCCTTTAATGACATTATATATCCATTAAACAAAAAGGTTACGGTAAAACGAAAAAGTTGTCTTTACCCCCCAACCCTTTACCGTAATCGAGACAAAAGAGTAACTGTTTTTTAGTAGTTTTTATCGTTTTTTGAATTAATTTGAGAGTTATATTCTAAAATTCTAAGGATTTGGCGCTTCTTCTTGCTCAATAACAGGCTGATGGATTTCTTCATTTGCTCTAACAGCAGCAACAAATAAAGCAAAACAAACAGGTCCTAAAACGGCTCCTGAAACACCAAACTGAGACATACCGCCCACGATAGCTAAAAATATCCAGAAAAAGTTAAGATCGGCTCCCCCCTTCATGAAATAGGGTCGCAAAATATTATCAACAAGACTTACGAGCGCCGCACAAATAATAATTCCAATAGCAGCTCCTAACCTCCCCTGATTAAAATAGCACCACGCAGCGGCACCCAACATAACAGGCGCTGTACCTATAACTGGAATAAATGAGGCAAAAAAAGCAATAATTCCCATAAGCGCAAAACGTGGAATTCCAAACATGGCCAGAACAGAGGTGATAATAATAGCTTGAATACAAGAAACCAAAACATTAGCAACAATAAGTGCTTTTAAAATTGAGGAAATTGTTTTGGAAATCATTTCTCTTTCTTTGTCCCAAGGAAGCAATTTTGGTAATAAATAATTTCGATAATCTTTGCCATGAATCAGAAAAAATACCCATGTTAAAAGAAAAACAGTTATCTTAATTATAAAGGCAGGAGTTGCTGACAATGCTGTACCCGCACCTGAAGCAGCAAAGGTAACAATTTTTTTCAGCATTTCTGTACCTTTGACGATAATTTCTTCTGCTGAATAATGAATAGAAAATTTATCTAAAAATAGACTTATATTTTTAGAAAGCTCATTAAAAAACATCGGATTTTTTAATTCAGTATCTAGCAAATTTAATAGTGAAACTAACTCTTGAATACCTGTTGAAATTAAAGAAAGAATAGGCCCAATTATTGCAGTTAAAGTAATAAAAACAAGGAATACTGCAACAAACCAATTCCATATAGACTTTTTAAATTTGAAATAAACCATAATTTTTTCATGAAGTGGTTCGTATAAATACGCTAAAGAAATTCCGAATATAAAAGGTAGAAGATAGGGATATAAAACGTAAAAACAAAGAAGAACTATGCAAAGAAAAAAAACTGTTTCTCTGGTAAAAAAAGAACGCACAGAGACCTCCCTATTGAAATGTCGCCGTGCGTTTCCTTAATCTAAGCCCAATGCTAGATACGGCTTGAAGCAAGATGTTTTGCTCCCGCTGCTCTCAAGACATCAACTATTTCATCTTTAAATGAAAGAGAACTTTCTTGTAGCTCGGCAATCATCTTCTCAATGTTACGTTCTACTTCCATATAATCAAGTGCCACTTTAAAAATTTGATCAGGATGCATGGACTCTAACCAATTTAATCCTTCACGATAAATCACGTGACTTGCCATATGGGCGCTTAAAATTGCAATTTTATGTGCTCTTGGAAGAAGATTGAGAATACGATCTTTATATTTTTCAACAAGAACATTTGGACAATGTTTTAAAAGCACGAAAGTAAATTTACTTGCAGAAAGTTCTGCATCACTTAATTTATTTAATTTATCAAGTAAAATGTCTTTTGCTTGGTTAATTTCTGTAGAAATTTCATAACTTAATTTAACCAGATCGGTTTCATTTTTATTTTTGAGCCATTCACGGAATAATAATTTTGCTTCCAAATCGGCATTGCGTCTAATTATATTAAGAACTTGGCCAACATAAATATCTTTGATTTCAGCAAATTCCTCAGGCATAATAGTGAGACAAGCAATGATTTCGTAAGAAGAACAACTGACCCCTGCTTTATTTGCGGAACTATCTTTAATAACGATAACACCACTATCTACTATTTTTTGACGAGCCTCTTTCGTAAAAAAGATATTGGCTCCTTCGACAATAGCTAGAGAACTTGGTTTGCCATTGGGCATCAGATATCTGTCCCAATTGCTTTCTTTTACGGTATAAGGACGTCCCCCTGCAGGAATAAAAATTTCTGCTTCGGCAGTGGCGTAGAGACTGTCCCTGATTTTCATATTTTCTTTTGTATTTGCAGAAATAACATAGGCCTTACTATCACCACTGAGTTTTTTGGGATCAAATTCAACAATAGACTTAGACTCTTTATATAAGCGCAACAGTTCGACCCAATTTAATCCGCGCGGATCATAGGCGGCACCAAAACCATCTCCTATGGCAACAACACGACACCGTTCACCATATTCACGATAAAGAATATTTAATTCGTTACCCGCCACATCCCCATCGGGACCACCGGTCATTTTTACTCTAAAGGTAGAATTTTGCAAACCAAGGTAACGTAACACATTGTCTACATAAACATTCACACCTTCGGAAGTCACACCGTAGGTTTTATGATTGATTCCAAAGTCTGGTTTAGATGACATAAACGCATATGCGTATTTGTATTTACGATGCAAAGCATGCTCGATAATCCATACAATGAGATCATCTGTAAGATTTTCATCGGGTCCCAAATAAATAATTTCATCTTTACCATAATAATCGATAATGCCATCGGCCAAAGCGCCTGTTTTAGGATCTGTTACAATGAGGTCTAATAATCCAGAAATTGCTGCTTTTACGGCTTCATTTTTATCGCCACCAGGACGAACCACCATAACGCATTTGCTACCACCTTCGGGGATATCTTTATTTTTGAGTTGTTGCGCCGAAGCCAAACCGTTCACTTCGTCAAAAACACCTGCTAAAGCATTTTCATAATCACCGGAATTTCTTGGCAACACAACACGCATACCACCACGAGAAATATCACGATAACGCACTTGAAAAGCTCTAAAGTTACGGCCAATCATATAAAAAATGCCGAACGGTGTTTCTGGGTAATACTGCTTATCCAAAACACTAGGGTCAATTCTAAATGTAAGACCGCCTTTGGAAATTAAGAAATAATTTGTTTTTAAAATATGAGAAAGAAAGTTTAATCCTTCTTTTAAAATATTTTTTTCAATAACATCATTTAATTCTGCATACATCAATTTAATTTGATCAAAACAACTTACAGACTCTTTTTTACGATCTCCGTCATAACGTGGATCGAAACGCGCTCTAAAATATTTGATACAAAGATCCATATAAGCATGATTATTTGCAATTATTTTTGAAACACGATCTGTAGAATAATAATAAGGATTTTGTTTCGTTAAGAAAATATGAACCCAATTAGCCATAGCACGAACAAGATTTGTTTCGTTAAGACTAAAAGGGCTTTCACCTAATAAAAGACTTGAGAATTCATCACCATGATCAACATAGGATAATGTTTTTAAACTTTTTAAAACTTTTCCCCATGCTTTCATATTATCGGTAATAACTTCACCCGTTGGACTTGCTGAAATTAAATGTAGTACTGTAAATTTTTGATTGTCATTCAGTAATACTTCATTAGCTAGGACACGGCGTACCTGGAAATTATAACGATTAAATATACCAATTATATTTTCCATAGCTGCAGTAACAGGAAAGTGTTTTAAACAAATATCAACACGAACTCGAGCATCATTTGTTTCCTCATCAACAATTGTTGTTAAGTTAACAAATGTATTTTCATTTTCTAAGCAATAATTAATAGCTTCATAAGCAAGTGCCATTTGTTTTGTAGTTGCAACTTCAACATAATCTTTATCCAAAGAATTGATAAAGAGATCCACCGATTTTTTTGGCTTATGAGAGAGCAACTTACGAAGTGGCTCTAACTTTTCTTGGGCTTTATTATGGCTCCAAGCATTTTTATTGTTATAGGGAGCTTGATAAATTTCGCAAAGGCCAATTTTCTTATCTAAAGAATTGAACAACCGTGCCACTTTCGCATGATGACCGGAAATAACGGGAGCCAGTCGAACGGAAGCAGTGGAATGCTCACCTGGAGCGATGAAAGTAACAGTCTGAGTCGTTGCCGCAACGCGCTCTGCGATTTGATTTTCGCCTAAGACCTTGCCAGATACGATCTCTAAGATGTCGTCCATAATAGCTTTTTGGGATGTGGACCAAAGGTAAAGAGGGGGCATTTGTGTCAAGAACCATGGAACGGTGTGTTCGAGTTCTTTCGAAATTTCATCCAATATTCCACTCGTAGCTCCTGAACAGGCCTTAGAATCCCTTAAGCCCGCAAAAAATTTCTCTATGTTTGCAGGCTTGAGCGACTCGGAAGGCTCTATTTCAGAATCAAGCAACTCAACTTCACTCAACCACTTTTGACTATGAATTTTTGGCAAGGTCATGACTTACTCCACATCATTTAATTAACCAGAACGGATAAAAAAGATCCGTTCCTCAATCTTTAAAGTGTAACTAGCACATCAAAAGCGGCTTGCAAATTTGTGAACCGCTTTTTATCGGATTGCAAACAGTTAAAATGAAGAATTGAAATATTTATTCCCCTTATTAAAATATATAAATCCTTAAAAATATAGTATTATTTTTTAAGCTGGGATCACAAAGAGTCTCTCCTGTGACTTCAAAATACAATAATATCAATTTATTGCAAAAGGAATATCCTCTTTTCTCATATAGGATTCAAGTTATGGAGCACAACAAAGACAGGCAACAAAAATTAATAGAAAATATTGATTATTATTTTAATGAAAAAGGACTCATGGTCTTTACAAAAGAGTATCATTTAAAAAGAGGCTACTGTTGTCAAAGTGGTTGTTTCCATTGTCCTTATAATTTTCAAAAAAGCATTATAAAAGAAGAAATTAATAACTGAATTTTCCTAGCTTTACTTTTCCTCGAAAAACCCAATATATTATTGCTGTATATGAAATCACAAAAGGCATTCCACAAAATGCAATAATTTGCATAATACCTAATGTTTTTTCTGAAGAAGAGGCATTATAAATTGTAAGACTAAATTCTGGAGAAAGACTCGATGTAATTAAATTTGGAAATAAAGCCGCCCCAAATAATGCTGTAAAGGCAATTAATGTTAAGGACGAAGATAAAAAAGCATAACCAGGACGTTGTAAAAAGACCGCTCGAGGAATATTTCCAATGGCAAAAACATTTATAATAACAATTCCCCAAAGCCACGGATGATGTTCAAAATTATGAATAGCCCTTGGTACTGAAACTAAAGTATATATTGTTGCAAAAATATAACACACTAAAAAACAACCAAAGGTATGCCATATCCAACGATGAACTCTTTGTTTTAAATCACCTTCCACTTTTAAATATAAATAGATGGAACCATGCATGGCAAAAGTGGTGACGGCTAAAATACCAATTACAGCGGAATAAAAATTTAATAAATTAAAAACATTTCCAGCATATTCTTTATCAGATCCTACAAGTATACCATTTAAACAATTTCCAACAGCAACTCCAAATAAAAAAGTCGCGAGTATACTCGCTCCGCAAAAACTCCAATCCCAAAATTTACGCCATATTTTTGCTTCGTGTTTACTTCTAAATTCAATAGAAACAGCTCTAAATATAAGCGCACATAAGAGTAACATAAAAGGCAAGTAAAAACCTGAAAAAGCAGTAGCATAGGCATCGGGAAAGGCGGCAAATAAAGCGCCTCCAAACGTAACAAGCCACACCTCATTACCATCCCAAAAAGGCCCAATGGAATTCAAAAATATTCTGCGCTCATAATCATTTTTAGCCAAGGGATGCAAAATGCCTACCCCAAGATCAAAACCATCAAGGACGGCATAACCCGCCAACAAAACACCTAAAGTAACAAACCAAAAAATATTTAAATCCACTTTAATTCTCCTAAACTTTTTCTTAAATAACAATCTTTTTCATTTTTCATGAAGAGATTCATCTGGACCATGTTTAACTTTATTATGAATAACAAATATCCAAACAAGAAAAAGTAATATATAAATTAAGGTAAACATTATAATTGATGTGAGAATTTCATTTGCTTTTACAGATTTTGAAAGACCATCCGGAGTTCTCATCAAACCATAAACAATCCAAGGTTGTCTTCCTGTTTCTGTCGCTATCCAACCCGCTTGATTTGCTAGCACAGGAGCTAACACAGAAATACAATAAATTTTCATCATGAATTTTGATTCAAATAGTTTATTTCTTTTTAAAAGTATTAACGAAATTGAAGTTAATAAGAGCATGTATGTTCCTAATGATATCATCAAATGGTACATTTGAAATGTAATACCAACAGGAGGACGATCCTCAGGTTTAAATTGATCTAGACCTGCAATTGTTTTTTTAAAATCACCATACAATAAAAAACTCAATCCACCCGGAATTTTAATTCCATATTCTACCGTTTGTCTTTCTGAATTTGGAATTCCAAACAAATAAAGAGGAGCTCCTTCTGTTCCCGTTATGTAATGACCTTCCATAGCAGCTAATTTTGCTGGCTGCGTTTCTGCAACTTTTTCTGCTAGAAAATGCCCAGAACCTGCTGCCGCCAATGAGGAAATAAAAGCAAGAATAAGTCCGATCACAAAAGATTTTTTGGCCACATCTAAATGCTTTTTCTTTAAAACATACCAAGCACTGATGCTCATGATAAAAAAAGCACCCATCAACCAACAGCCAATTATGGCATGAAAAAGCATACGCATACTGGATGGATTAAAGACCATCACCCAAAAATCATCGATAACAGCTTTTGCATGCATTCCTTCGCCCACAATGTGATAACCTGCTGGGGTTTGCATCCAGGCGTTGGCAATAATGATCCAAACGGCAGAAAACATAGAACCCAAACAAACCATTAAGGTTGAAAAAAAATGCATTTTTGGTGAAACGCGATCCCAACCAAACACAAGAATGGCAAGAAAACCCGATTCCAGAAAAAAAGCGAAAATGCCTTCTGCAGCTAAAGCAGATCCAAAAATATCCCCGACAAATCGGGAATAAGTCGCCCAATTTGTACCAAATTGAAACTCCATCACAATGCCCGAAGCAACGCCCATAGCAAAGTTTGCCGCAAATATTTTAACCCAAAATTTCGTTATCTTTTCGTAAAGAGGATTTTTCGTTTTTAAATAAACTCCTTCTGTTATGACTAGTATAAGTCCTAAACCAATAGACAAGGGTGGAAAAAGATAATGAAACATTATAGTTAATGCAAATTGTAGCCGAGCTAACATTAAAGCGGTAAAAATTTCTTCCATAACACGCTCCTTAGTAGAAAACATATTATGGAAATAACTAACATTATAAGAAAATAATTGAAGATAATAGTATGCAACATATCGTTGCGGTAGAAGAAAATTTCTTATAAAAAATTCATGCAACATATTGTTGCGCTAAAAGAAAATTTCTTTAACCATCAGCACTTGTAAAATCACTTTTTTCATTTAAAAATGCAGAGATACGCCCCCGAACACTATCTGGCAAAGATAAATCGTTTAATATTTCAACCAAATTAAAATATTTTACAGTATTTACTTCTTCACAATGAATGCGTGGAGGATCATTCTCCATAAATTGGGGTTCTTCAGGGATAGCAAAGTAAACAATTCCTTTTATAGAGCCCATGCGCCACTGCCTTGTTACTTCTTTGTATTTTAAAATTTTCCAACCAACTTCTTCCGATACTTCTCGGATCATAGCCTGCTCTGGAAATTCATTAATTTCACAATTTCCACCAATGAAATCCCAAGCATAATCAAAATAATTTCTTTTCATTAAAAGACATTCCCAATCTTTTGGGTTTTCTCTTGCCATTTTTAAAATAATATCAATATTTAGTTGAAAGTATTCCTTTCTTAATTTTTCATCGCTGGGTCTTAAAAATAAAGCGCAACCAAAATAAGATGATCCTCTGTTTTTAATTTCAAACAGTGATTCTTGAACAATATTTTGATAAATAGGATTATTAGGCTCAAAAAAACTTCCCTCAACCCAACTGTAAAGTTGTTTTTTAGAATAATCATTTAATTCCCAAGAACATTTTTTTGAATAATTTTCGTTAGGATACCTTGGGATAATATGCCAGTGCAAGTGATGCGCTACGTTAGCAAATTTTACCAAATTTATTCTTTTACAATCCGTTACTTTACGTATTGCTTTTTCCAGACAGACTAAAGTGTGCAACGTATCGGGCAAGTCTGAATTTCTAATGTCCGAGTGTTCATAAATATGCCGTTTAAAAATGGGCATTAAAGCACCGGGCCACTTCTCTGCAAAAGGGCTTTTAAAAACAAGAACATTGTGCCCTCCATCAAAAAGGAAGTCGGGATCGTTTTGAGCGTTCCTCAGCTTCGCACATAAGACACAGTTATCATTAAGTTTTATATAGGGTGAGAGCATTTGACACAATTCCTTCCTAAAGACTAATCTTCTTTATAATTATGTCGACATAATTCCGAAGAATATTTTGCCGAAATTTGAAACCGCAAAGGCGTTTGAGAGGTTCTTATGCAGTTGTTTGGATCCTATCTTGTAAAAAAGGGATATGTCACACCAGGTCAAGTGATGACGGCATTAGATATTCAAAAGCAGACCTGGCTCCCCATTGGCCGTATTGCCTTAAATGAGGGGAAACTCACTGTAGAGCAAATCTTTATCATACTGAATAAACAATCAGAATTGAACAAACCCTTCGGAGAAATTGCGGTTTCACTTCAAATGCTCACCAGTGAAGATGTGACCCATCTCCTCGAAATTCAGCAAAAAAACATGAGACCTATTGGACAAATCTTTGTAGAACTGGGATACATAACACAGCCTGATATGGAATCAGCACTTAGCGCATTTTTAAAAGACCCAGAAGCATGACTAAAAAATTTGATCGAGATGAAGAAAAAAAGCTGCGAAACTGTGGCTATATACAGTTTGCCCAAGTTGGTCGCCCTCACGGTTTGAAGGGCGCATTTTTTTTGAAGACAGAAGACAAAAGAACAGAATGGGATGGCTACAAGAGTCTCCTTATTGAAACCCCCGAAGGTTTTATTGAAAAAAAAGTTCTCAAAACCTACTTAAGTGGCAATGCCTTGGCAATTGTTTTAGATGGCTTTGAGAACCGCAATCATATTGAACCCTTATACAACAATAAAATTTATGTTCACAAAGATCAAATCCCACTTAATGAAGATGAATATTTGGTGGGAAATCTCGTAGGATATAAAGTTTATTCTGAGGACAAAGGTTTTATTGGTACCATTCAGGGTGTCAGTTCTTATGGCGCTCAAGATAATTTAGAAATTTCTGTTCCTAATTCTAACAAGATATTTTTATTTCCTTTTATTGATTTTTTCATAAAACAGATAAATGAAAATGAAGAGCGCATTGATATTATTTATGTTCCTGAGTTCTTTGAGGATGATAGCAAGTGAACTCTCATCTCCGTTTTACGGCTTTAACTCTCTTCCCCGAAATGTTTAACACCATCAAAAGCGAAGGTGTCATTGCCCGCGCTCTAAAAAATAATATCATTCAACTTGATACGGTATTTCTTAGAGAATTCGCCGATAACCCTCGCAAAAATGTGGACAATCATCCTATTGGTGGCGGTGATGGCATGGTGTTACGCCCCGATATCGCCGAAAAAGCATTGCAATCTGTTCTTCAAGAAAACAGCTTTGTGGTGAATTTATCCCCCGCTGGAAAAGTCTTTCAATCTACTCATGCGAAAGAACTAGCACAAAAAAAACATATTATTTTGTTATGCGGTCGCTATGCGGGATTTGATCACCGCTTCACCCAAAAATATGCTCACATGCATATCAGCATTGGGGATTTTGTACTTTCAGGAGGCGAACTTCCTGCAATGTGCCTTATAGACAGCGTTTCGCGCTTTGTCCCCGGAGTCTTAGGTAACACTGAAAGCTCAGCTCAAGATAGTTTTGAAGATGGACTCTTGGAAGCCCCACCTTACACACACCCTGAAATTTTCAATAATATGAAAGTGCCTGAAATTCTTTTTTCTGGAGATCATAAAAAAATTGCCAGCCATAAAAGAAAAGAACAACTTAAAATAACAGCTAAAAATCGCCCCGATCTCATTTATTTGATATGGGATCAACTTAGCCGCCAAGAGAAAACTCTCATCGAAAAAATTTGGAAAAATGGATAATATACATTAATTTTCTATTGCAACTTCCTTGCTATACCGCTTGGATGAGTTGTGTTATGCCAATTAAGTATTAGGTATATTCCTTGAAAGGTATTTGAAAATGCAGACTCTACGTTCTCATAATTGCTCCGAACTCAATACAACGCACCTCAATCAAAATGTGACTCTTATGGGTTGGGTTCATTCAAAACGAGACTTAGGAGGACTCATCTTTATTGATGTTCGTGATCACTATGGTATTACCCAAGTTGTCATTCACCCTCATATGCCTTTTTTTGCTGAAGCCAGTACAGTTCGCCAAGAGTCTGTCATTCAAATATTAGGAAAAGTTGTAAAGCGTGAAGGTGCCATCAATGCAAAACTTTCTACAGGTGAAATTGAAGTCAATGCGTCTGCTTTTCACATAGAATCTCCTTCAGAAATTTTACCCTTTCCTGTTGGACATAACCCCAAACAAGAAAGCGAAGACACCCGCCTTACTTACCGTTTTCTCGACCTTCGTACGGAAAAAATGCATAGAAATATTTTATTCCGTTGTAACGTGATTCGTTACATTAGAGAAAAAATGATTTCTCTCGGCTTTAATGAATTCACAACCCCTATTTTAACAAGCAGTTCTCCTGAAGGAGCACGGGATTTCTTAGTTCCCAGTCGCTTACATCCGGGGCATTTTTACGCACTTCCTCAAGCACCACAACAGTTTAAACAACTTTTAATGTGTTCTGGTTTTGACAAATATTTCCAAATTGCCCCTTGTTTTCGCGATGAAGATCCGCGCGCCGACAGAGCTCCCGGTGAATTTTATCAGCTCGATGTTGAAATGAGTTTCGTAACACAAGATGATGTTTTTAATGTCATCGAAAATCTCATGATCGGTTTATTTGAAAACAAGCAATTTTCAGAACGCAATATATTACCTTTAAATCATTATGATGCAAAATATGTAAAAAATAATCGCAAGTTTCCTTGCATTCCATGGCATGAAGCTATGGATAAATACGGTATTGATAAACCTGATTTACGCTTTTCCCTTGAAATGCAAAATGTGGAAGAAACCCTTGCACATACTCAATTTGCGGTTTTCAAATCCGTTCTTGAGAAAAAAGGAATATTAAGAGCCATAGTCATTCCGCAGGCAGCCGCACAAAGCAGAAAGTTCTTCGATGAGGCCGACGCCTATGCCAAAGAATGCGGTTTAGGAGGCCTACCTTGGCTTGCTGTTAAGGACGGGGAATGGAAAGGCTCAATTGCAAAACAATTAAGTGATTCGGAAAAGAAAGGTCTTGGCAATCAACTCAAGCTTGAACCCCACGATGCTGTGGTCTTTATTGTCGGTTCAGAAAAACTAAAAACTCAGGTTGCAGGTGGAAAAGTCAGAAATTATTTTGCTGAAAAACTCAATCTTAAAAATAATGATTCTTGGGCTTTTGCTTGGATTGTTGACTTCCCTATGTATGAATTTAATGAAGAAGAACAAAAAATTGATTTTTCACACAACCCTTTTTCAATGCCTCAGGGTGGAATGGAATCACTTAAAAATAAAAATCCTTTGGATATTTTAGCTCATCAATACGACTTGGTATGCAACGGCACAGAACTTTCCTCGGGTGCCATTCGCAATCACCGGCGGGATATTATGAAAAAAGCATTTGAAATTGCGGGGTATTCCGAATCCGTTGTCGAAGCAAAATTCGGTGCCTTGTGGAACGCCTTTGCTTTTGGTGCACCGCCACACGGAGGCATTGCTCCCGGAATTGATAGAATGGTCATGCTATTGCTAAACGAACCTAATATTAGAGAAGTGATTGCCTTTCCGTTAAATCAAAAAGCAATGGATCTTTTAATGAAAGCACCTAGCAATGTTTCGGAAAGACAACTTAAAGAAATTCATATTCAAACAACAAAAATATAAATTATTGTCCTTTACATACATATCACCGTCGAGGAAAAAGTGAGTTCTCATTTTACAAAGCTCGATTTTATGAAGTGGCAAAATTTCAGAGCTTATATGTCCAAATTGATCATTTTTGGTTGCATAGCTCTTATTTTGCCAAATAATTCATATGCCAAAAAAAATAATATTACGTTATTGACACCACCGTCACCAAGCAAATTTCATTTTGAAATTGCTCATGAGATTTTTAAATTATCTGAGTTAAATGCAAAAATTCATATTGAACTTTATCCTAATATTTATAAAAAAATGGACTCATGTGGAGAGAATCCTAATAATATTTTCGCTACAATTGCTGTGTTAAATGAAAATAACACACGTAAATATTATAATATTTTAAATATTTTAACTATTGAAACATCCTTTTATTCTTTAAAGTCCTCAAAGAAAAAATCAACAAATATAGATGAAGTTAAAAACCTAGATCATGTTTGTGTCTGGCTCGACTCCGTATTAAACAAATATTTAATTAATCAGGGTTTCGAAAATTTGTATCCCGTTCCTACTTTAAATCAATGCACAAAAATGTTATTTGAGAATAAAGTTGATGCGCTCTATGCATCTGAATCATCCTTAATGAAATCAACCAAAGCTTTAGGACTTGATGCCCTCATGTTAAAAAAAGGATACGCTCCTATGCAGGTTACTTTTTATCTTGCCATTACCAAAAATGCACCTAAAGATATTATCCAACGCCTGAACAATTCAGCGGAGATTTTAAAATCCTCTGGAAGATACGACGAAATTCTTGAAAAATACAAAAAAGAACTTTTTTTACCAGAATAAAATATTCATTATAATTTACGAGGAAGTTCATGTTAAATCCTTTTTCAGTTGATCATATTTCCAGAACTCCATTTTTTATGTCTCAAGACACTTTTGATGAATCATGGAAAACGCCCTTATCTCTTTTACTGGGTTTAGGCCGCGCCGCAGGAGCCGATTTTATTGAGTTTTTTGTCCAACGCAGGAATTATTTAAGCAGTTTGGTTGAAAATGGAAAAGTAACAGCGATTAACCCTAGCCTCTCATTGGGAGCAGGTGTCCGCGTTTTTAAGGGAAAAGAAGACTGTTACGTTTCTACAAATGATTTAAGTTTTCAAGGTTTAAAAAATATTCTTGAAAAAGCGCTCGATATCCATTCTTTAAAAATCCCTGGAAATCGCATTTTAACAGAAGTCAATTTAGAGCCTCTTAGAGATTATGGACTTATTAAAAGAAAAAATAACTGGCTCTCCTCAGTAAGCACAGTAAAAGAACTGTGTGAAACTCTTTTGCAGTGCAATGAAAAACAAAAATCAAAGACAAAACATTTGCAAAGTGTCACCACAAATGGATTCCGCGATTGGCAAGAAGTCCTTGTGGCATCAAGCGATGGGATATTTGCACGAGATATTCGACTGCACCAAAGTATTTCAGCTCAAGTCATGTGCGTCGATGGGAACCACAGAACTTCGGCACACAATCGAAAAGGCGAGGCTTCCTCTCCACATTTTTTCCGAAATCTCGATTTAGATTTTCTTTCTCAAGACTTAGCAGAAACCGCAGGTCATATGCTGCATGCCGAATTTGTGTCATCAGGAAATTATCCTGTTGTCTTAGCAAATCAGTTTGGAGGAGTCATATTTCACGAAGCCTGTGGACACCTTCTTGAAACCACAGCAGTACAAGGAAATTCCACCCCTTTTCGCGATAAAAAAGGGGAACTCATTGCTCACGAAAATTTAACAGCTTGGGACGAAGGATTTTGGGAGAATGGCTTCGGATCACTGGACATGGATGATGAGGGCATGCCTGGACAAAAAACTCTGCTTATTGAAAATGGTATTTTAAGAAACTTTTTATGCGATAAAATGGGAAACCTTCTAACAGGTCACCCTCGTACAGGCAGTGGACGTCGCCAAAATTACACCTACGCACCAGCAAGCCGCATGAGAAATACCTATATTGCACCTGGAAATTATTCAAAAGAAGAGTTGCTGAGCAGTATTGACAAAGGAATTTACTGCAAAAGTTTAGGTGGTGGCAGTGTCAATGGAACAGGTGATTTTAATTTTTCTGTTCAAGAGGCCTGGATGATTGAAAACGGTAAAGTAACTAAGCCTGTCAAGGGAGCCACTTTAATTGGCCAAGCTCCCGATGTGATGAAAAAAATATCTATGTCTGGAAATGATTTAGACATTTCCGCAGGATTCTGTGGTTCTATAAGTGGTAGTATATATGTGACAGTAGGACAACCCCATATTAAAGTAGATTCCATTACTGTTGGTGGTCGCTAAATATAATAAAGGATTTGCCTCGTATGACATTAAATATCGAAAAATTAAACTCTGAAATTCAAATTAACGCTAAACAACTTGGTATAAATAAATATGATGTCTATGGTTTTTCAAAAGAAGAAAGCACCGCCAGTTCAAAAAACAAAAAACCATTTGGATTAAATTCATCAAACAAATCTTCTTTAATAATTCGCGTTTGGAATCATAAAAATCAAGTGGGCGTCACAAGCACATCCGATCTCACTCCGAAAGGATTGACCGATGCCCTCAAACTTGCCCATTCTTCATCTGAGTTTGGCTCCTTAGAAAGTATTTATGACTTCAGTGAGCACTGCACAAATGAAAAGGAAAACTTCCAAATTCTACATGATAATTTAAATCTTACAAAAATGAATGATCTTGTTGCAAAATGTATTCTTGGAGAATCTAAAATTCTTGAAAATTCTCCTTTATTTAAAAGTGTTCCATATAATAAAATAGCAGACTCTATTACAACGCGATTTTATTTTAACAGCTTAGGTGCCTTTAAAAGAGAAGATAAAAATATTTCCTATTGTTACTTTTATCCTCTGGCTCAAGAAGAAGGGAAAATACCTCGAGAGGTCGGGGAATTTTCCATGACAAATGGATTTGATAAACTCAACGTGGAAGAGTGTTTTAATAAAGCAATTGAAAAAACAAAAAGCCATTTGAATTACAAAAATATCAAATCGGGAAAATACAAAGTCATATTTTCTCCAGATGCTTTTTTAGATCTTCTGGGAGCCTTTTCTAACTTTATCAATGCACAAAACATATTAGATAAAAAAAGCCTATCCAGTGAAGATTCTCTCGGCTCAGATATCGCTTCTCCTTTATTTTCATTAAAAGACTCTCCTTTACATGAAAAAAATCCTGCAAAGCAGCACTTTGATGAGGAAGGAACTCGAACTCAGAATATTGAAATTATTAAAAATGGAAATTTAAAAACATTTTTACACAGTAGTTTTACAGCAAAAAAATTCAATACCATATCAACAGGACATGCCAATATTGGAGCTAAAGTTACAATTTCTCCACATTTTTTTCATGTGCAAGCGCCACAATCTGTATCACAAAAGCAAAATAAAAATAACGAGTCAAATGTGATTTATATTGAAGCGGTGAAAGCTTTACATGCAGGCGTGAACGCTTTACAAGGATCTTTTTCTTTGCCCTTTGATGGTTTTATATTGAATCAAGGTCATAAAGAAAGCATTGAATCCGCAACAGTAGCAGGTGATTTTCTAACCCTCCTTAAAGATATTTGCTATATTGATGATAAAGAAGAAGTCACACCATCAGGAATTGCACCTGAAATTTGGGTGAATGAATTATCAATTACGGGCAATGCCAATTAAAATTCTATATTGTTTTAATTTTTAAACTCTCTCATTTATTCTCTGCTTCATTAGTCAAGAGAGTTTCTACTCAGTTGGGTTAATTCTGAAATAGTGTAAACTCTTTTTTCAATAATGATGATATCAAAATTTTTTAAGTCAGGCTCTTCATTAAGCTTGATATCACTTGAAAGAAAGACTTTTCCTGAATAAATTTTTCTTAAATTTTTTATAAAATCATAAAAGTTATACTTTGAATCCTTACCAAAATAAAAATCGGAGACAATAAAAAGAATATGACCTATAAAATCTGTATGAATTTCATAATAATTAAAAAACTCTTCAGGGCTTAAAAAATAAATTAAATTCTCGTCAGCTAAATGCCTTTTCCAAGTGCGGCAAATTAAAGGATCATCATCAACAACAACTAAGTATTTATTATTATCCAAAAACACTTGATTATCATCTGTTAAATTAATTTTAGTTCCTTTAATAACCTCGGGTAGGAATTGATTCATGCTGCTCATCTCTTCCTTTTTTGCTGGCAATGTGAATATAAATTCAACACCTGTTTCTTTATTTGAATGGCATTGAATACTACCGCCATGTAAATTTACTATTTTTTGAGCAATAGATAAACCTAAACCTGTTCCTTTTTCTTTTTTGAGGGTAAAAAAAGGCTCGAAAATATGATCAAGGTATTCTAAAGGGATATAGGAATTATTATTTCCAATTGTAACTTTTAAAAATAATTTATCATTCAATTCAAATTTTTTGGAATTAATCCAAATTTTACCTTGATAATTCATTGCTTCAAGAGCGTTTGAAATAAGATTAATAATTATTCTTGTGACTCTAATCTCATCTACTTGCAAACTGAATCCCATTTCTAAATCGTAATTTATTGCAACATAACAATGAGCGGGCATGGCTGATAAGTTTTGAAATGATTTCATTATAATTTTTTCAAATGAAACACTTTGCTCAATATTTAACATGGTAACACGAGCATCCATAACTTCGTTAAGCAGATGCTCGACATATTCTACAGAACTTTTAAAAGAAGGTTCAAATTCTGTGACCGTTTGAAAAATATCTTTTAATTCTTTTGATCTTTTAATTTCAGCCATAAAAAATTGCAGTTTTGAAAATGGTTTACGCACATCATGAGCAATCATATGTGCCACATTGCCCGCAGCTGCTAGTTGAGAACTCTTAAAAATTTCTTTCTGTAAAAAAAATGTATATCTTAAATACAAATCAAATGTTTGTGATAAAGAATCCAGCTCATTTCTTAACTCATGTTTTTCTAAAAACTCCATTTCATTGCGCACACGAAACCTAAGAGAAAGAATTTTATCTACAATATTTTTCTGAAATATTTTCAAACTCCATATCGTAGCTAAAACTATAAATATGAATGAAATAAAGATATACATATATAAAAAATATAAATTACTTTCAGCTTGATATTCTATTTTTAATTTTGTATGAAAATTTTTAATATCTAAATCTTTCGATATTGAAATAAACTCAATTAAATTAGGAAACACTTTTTGAACTTCCATAACTGGTAATGAAAGCATAATATAGCCTAAATTTTTTTTAAAACTTTTTAAATCTGCTGTTAATTTGTAAGAAATAGGAGTTGTAAATTGAATTTGATTATTTTTAGATATAAAAACAACTCCCCTATCTTTTTCAATATCTTTAAGAATTCTCGTATTTAAATTAGTTTTAGGAAGATTTGCAATTTCTTTGCCTCTTGAATTTATAATCGACCATTTTGCATTTGCATAAGGTAAAGTATTTTGCAAAATAAGAATGACTTTATTAAGTTCTTCTAAATTTTTTCTTTCACTATCAATTGTGGAATCAAAATAATTTTTTAACTCTTCAGATTGAGCTAAAACAGTCATTGCGCCTTGAATTTTATGGAAGGAATCTATAATTTCTAAATCATAGGTTTTTTTTAATTGATTATTTGCTAAATTTATTTTTTCATTTGAATTGGAAATAAAATTCCAAAGAAGCGAAATAGAAACAAAAAAAGGGATTAAAGAAGAGAGCAATAAAACTTTTAAAAAATAACTTTTTAGCGTTTTTGATTTGGCAACCATTTAAAAAAATGACTCCCTTCGCAAACGCTTTGTAATATCTATCCCCAGTAAGAAGGCTGCCCTGTTGCTGCCAACACGGAGAGCCATAAAGGCTCATTCACATCAAGACGTTTCTTACCCATAGACACAGCAGATAAGGGAACATGTGTAAAGCGTTCATGAGCGTATCCTATCATGCAACCGGTTTTACCAGCCATAGCGGCGTGCACAGCATTTTGACCCAGTTTGGCACAAAATACGGAATCATCTGCCGAAGTCGTTTGAGAACGTAACATATAACTGGGATCGATATATTTTAAAGTTGTTTCAATATTACGTGCTTTAAATTCATCTGTAATTAATTTTTGCAGATATTTTCCAATATCTTTTAATTTTTCATTTCCACTCGCATCTTTCTCTATTTCTGATGGAGGAAAAAGATCTTGTCCAGCACCTTCGGCCACAGCAATGGTAATGTAACCTTTGTCCAGAACTTTACGCACAATGGCATTTAAAAGGCCATTTTGACCTTCCAAACGAAGGGGTACTTCAGGCACCAAAACAAAATCGATATCATTCATAGCGACAGCAGCTGTGGCTGTTAACGACCCACTGTTACGTCCCATAATTTTTACCAGTCCAATACCGTGATATGCTGAACGCGCTTCTGTTTGAGCACATCTGAGGGCTTCCACAGCTTTACCCACAGCGGATTCAAATCCAAATGTTTTACTCACCCAAAGTACATCATTATCAATTGTTTTAGGAATTCCAATTAAAGAAATAGGAACCTTACGACGTTTGATTTCTTGATGAATAGCATTGGCACCTGCAAGCGTGCCATCACCACCAATAGTAAATAAAATATTAATATCTCTTAGCATCAACGCATCGACGATAGAAATAGGATTGGAATGACCGCGTCCCGTGCCTAAAACACTCCCCCCTTCAAAATCAATATTTTGTACAGAAAGAGAGTCTAATCTTCTCCAACCAAAAGCAAAACGTTTGGTTAAAGGATCGTGGGTAAAGCCTTGATAGCCATAGGGAACCCCATAAATATGCTTCACTCGATAACGATCTGATAAAAAAGTAACAAGATTTTGCACAACATTATTGAGTCCAGGAGCCAATCCACCGCAGGTAACAATAGCCACTTTTAAGGAGTCGGGATTCCAAAAAATTTTTTCACGCGGCCCCGCCAATTCAAACGTAGAGGGCTGAAACAAAATATGGCCACTATTAGGACGTGACGCTTTTAATAATCCTTCCAAGGAAATATCTACCAAAACGCGATCTTTGCCATCTTCAATAAAATTTTCTGTTTGAAATGAAACCTTTAAAGGAGAAGGGAAAGTCGCTTGTCCAAAAGCTTGAGTAAGGCTTTCAATCAAGAATGTTTCTGGTGTGATTTCAATGGTGCGATTCATTGTTAACCTCAAGCAAGAGCTGCATTTTGTTCATCAAAAACTTCATTTAAAGCACTTGAAGCTAAATCAAGCATTTTATTTAATTGCTCCCTTGTGTAGGGGCGTTTTTCTGCAGTACCTTGAACTTCAAGAAGCTGACCGCTTGCTGTCATAACCACATTAAGATCCACATCTGCTTTTAAATCTTCTTGATAATCAAGATCGACAAAAATTTGATCTTCAAATAGACCCAAGGAAACTGCCGCTACCGCATCTCTCAATGGATTTGTTCTGATCTTATTTTGTTTGATAAGAGACTCAATTGCCAATTTCAAAGCAACATAACCGCCCGTTACAGAAGCTGTACGCGTACCACCATCGGCTTGAATAACATCGCAATCAACAATAATTGTGCGCTCACCCAACAATTTCATGTCGACAACGGAACGCAAAGAACGGCCAATAAGCCTCTGAATTTCCTGAGTACGACCTGACAAATGCTGCCTTTCACGGCGCGTACGATCGACGGTAGATCCCGGAAGCAGTGAATATTCCGCTGTAACCCAACCTTGTCCTCTTGTGCCACGCATCCAATTTGGAACCGTTTCTTCTACACTTGCAGAGCAAAGAACTTTTGTATCGCCATACTCAATAAGAACTGAACCGGTAGGATTTTTTAAGTATTTAGGTGTGATTTTTATGGGACGAGGCTGAGAAGCACTACGGCCTTGAGAACGAATTGTCATAATTTACCTCATTAATAAAAAGATACTGAGCAGATGCACTAAAGAAATGCCCTCCAAAAGGTATACATTAAAAAATTTATTAAAATAGGGAAAGAATAACTGTAAGAAAGTTTTAAAATATTTTTGGGAAGGATGGTAAACCCAAGTTGCGATGAGAAAACCTTATTAGGTATAAAGCACCTCTAAACTTGTTCCAAGATTTGAATGGGCTTCTATTTTATAATTTATTTTTAATTAAAATATAAAAAACCTTGGAATAAAAAACGATTTTTTTGGTATGCTATTTTAATTTAAATACATTGAAATATAGATTACCAAAACAAATATAACAATAGTTATTTGACAAATATAAAGAAAATAAAATATGAAAAAAAGAGGGTAATGAGCAATATCTAAATTTTAAAATCTTGCTTATTGTCTAATAGAAATTACATAAAATAAATATCTAATAAAAATATATATTATAGATTTTTACTTTTAACTTAATTAAGGCTTAATTATGTCATTAAAAAAAGCATGTCTCTTTGTTTTGTTTTTACTGCATTCAAATTCAACTTTCGCAAAAAACTATAAGGAAATTAAAGTTTGCTCTGAAGCGGGATTTATTCCTTTTGAAATGAGAACTGCCTCTGGAAATTGGGATGGCTACGACATTGCTTTAATTAAGGAATTTGCTAAAAAAAGCTCACGAAAAGTAAAATTTATAGATCAGAAATTTGATGGGCTTATACCCTCATTAATCGCAAGTAAAAGCTGTGATATTGTGGCTTCTGCAGTAGGAATTTCTGAAGAACGAAAAAAAATAGTGAACTTTTCTGAACCTACTTATTTCTCTGGATTTGATGGACTTATCCATGCCAGAAGTTCTAAAATGTTTGATTCTTTCGAAAAAATAAATCAAAAAAATGTTCGTATCGCTGTTCAACAAGGCACTTTATCATCGACATATGTAAAAAATGTTTTTAAAAATGCTCGAATTTCAGAATACGAAACCAATTCCGGACCAATTCAAGCAATTATATCTGATAAAGCTGATATTTATATTGATGACAGCGTCTATCTTTCTGTTGCTGTAAAAAGAAATATAAGTAAATTTGAACTTCTTGGTAAAGAAAAATTACCTGAAAATCAAGAAGATGGTATGGCCTTCTTATTTCGTAAAAGTGACACAGAATTAAGGAACCAATTTAATGAATTTTTCAATCAAATAAAATCTAATGGTGAACTTGATAAATTACAAAATTATTATTTTAAAGAAATGGGCTGGATGAAGAATTTTCCGGAAAATTAATTTATTTTATTTTTAAATAATCTTCGATTGTTGAGTTATTAATATCTTCAGCTAAAATATCCCATTCCATTTCTGGAACTTCATCTACAATCGGACTCATAATTTTATTTTCTTGATCTTTATGAGGCAGATGCCAAGCGCAATGAGCAATTTCATGAGCGACAACGATTTTTCTAACTTCTTCAGTACTTTTATTCCAAACAGAAGTATCAATGACAGCGTCTCTTATGGAAATCCAATATTTATTTCCTTGGTTAGTTACTTGATAATAACAAATTCCAGCCGAACTCACTTTATCACTATTATTTTTAGGTTTAGGAGCAACTCCAAAAGAAATACTGACAAAATCAATTTTGTGTAATTTTTCAGGGTAAACACCATATTTTTGTAAAGTCATTTTAATATCGTTTACATAAGGAATAAATATAGGATCAACCGAACCTTTTTGTGTTGACTCTAAAAAGACTAATTTTTCTTGATCAACTAATTTCTCTTGATCAACTTTTTTTTCCGGCAAACCGCAACTGACAACACCAAAAATTCCCATAACCATTATAATTACTTTACGACTCATTTAATTACCCTTTAAGATAACCTTTATTTAAAAGAATATTATTTTAAATTAAATTTAATTATGAAAAATCTTAAATAGGAGATTTTTTTAAATTAATAAAAATGGTGCGGAGGAGGAGACTCGAACTCCAAAGATCTTGCGATCACTCGCACCTGAAACGAGCGCGTCTACCAATTCCGCCACCTCCGCATACTAATGATTTAAAAGGTCAGCAAATTGAAGTCAAGATAAATCATAAAAAAACCAAATAATCCTTTAAAATGAGTAACCTAAAAGAACCTGAGAATCGACCTGCAATCCTTGTAACTTCCCAAATAAATAGCTTGTCCCCAATTGAAGTTTAAAAAGAAAGCCGGAACCAAGGTAACAAGCAAGCCCTAAATGAGATTGTAATCCTAACGCTGCTTGATTAAAACTATGATATTCACCATTTAAAAATAATGAGTTAACAAGAATGCCTCCCTCTAAAGCAAAACTGTCAGAAAATGAAAAAATTTCTGAACGTAACCCCATCCCTGGTCTTATAAAGACGCCACCCCCCATAATGGAACTTTGAATTTTATTATTTTGGTTACTCAGTGAATTTTGGTATGATATTTCAAGATTTTCTTGAAATTTAATTCTAGCGTAATCAAATTGTAATAAAAAGTATTTATACTGAAATGATGAAGTCGAATAAAATAAAGTTCCTTCAGGAAAATTTAAATTTCTTAATTTATAGTTTTTTAAAGTTCCAAAATCTTTTAAAACACCAACACCTGTTACAAATTTGATATTTCGCTCTGCTAATTCCTCATTTTTAATTTCATTTTTATTCAATTCTTCATTACCATTTGATTTTATGGGAAGATCATATTGAGATTTCAGCGGATTAGGTAAAAAATCGGGTTTATTTTTACGCTCCACAAATTCATTAAAGACGACATTTAAATTAGTTTGACTTTCTGAAGGATGAATTTTTTGGACTTGGTAGGTATTATTGAGACAATAAACTGCAGTATAAATAGGGATACCAGCTGGAGTTTCAAATGAAAGTTTATTTTTAAAATTATGTCCATTGATATATAATTCACAACTCTTATTTTCTTTATTTATCTTTACATTAACCTTTGTTTTTAATGAAATCCTATTTTCTTTTAGTGCAAAAGCTAATTTTTTTGCGCTTGAGTAATTTATATGTTTAGAAATATGGATTGGTAGCTGTTGATTTTCATTTTGAGATAAAAGTGATTGCAGGGCATAAATATCATCATTAACAATACCATTGAGAAACAAATAAATATCAATTGGCGCTAAATGATTTCCTATTTTGAAGTCAATCTGAATAAATTCCTTAATATCTGACAAGTTTTTTTCTATTTTTTCTTGATTGAAATTATTCTCATTGTTTTCAAATAATATCATTGTTTCATCCAACATATTAATTATACTTTGGTTTTCAGACGCCTTCGATTCCTTAGACAAAAATATTGAAAAACAAATGAGAAGGTAATTTATAATGTTTTTTTTCATTAATACGCTCATAACCTCAATGATATAGAAAATAACCTGTATAAAGTTTTTACAATGTTATTCAATAATGCTTATAAACTTTACAGTTTTAATCTTCCACAGATATTAAAAAAGCAGTAATTCCATATAAATTATTGATATTTATTAATTAAAAAAATTTGGCACAGATCTTTCTTACCAAATAGGGTCTGAGCCTGCGCGCTCGCTTTAATTTATCCAGAGAAAATTAAAAATGAAGAAGAAGATTCAAAAATTAAAAAATTTATTTAACGATATCAATATTTTAATTGTATCCATACCTATTGCATTCATAATATCATTATTTTATTGTCTTTTTATGCATTCCCAGGAAATTAAGATTTATCGTAATTCTCAAAATAAAATGAAACAAATCCCTGTTATTTTCCCTAATAGACAGCCTGACGGACAACAAAAAGGAATAGATATTGCGATGGCTTTATTCTCAATTGAAAGCTCTGAAAACGTAGCTTATCCTGTTTATCGAGAGAATCTACCTTTTCGTGGTTTGACATCGGGAAATCCTTTTTTAAATGAAAAAGAAGTTTTCATTGGTGAAATGGCTTATTCAAGTTGGGGAATTTTAGGCTCAACTCTTGCTCATGAAATTGAAATTCACGGCAATCAATCATTTTTAAAAATTGAATTTTTAAATTATACTTATAATTTGTTTTATTATACTCAAAATTTAATAAAATCAATTTTTCCAGTTATACAATTTGAAGATTATAAAGATTTAGGATTTGGAGCCTATCAAGCTGAAAAAGAAGCTTATATATTTGAAATCAACTGCGAAAAAAGATTTAATTTAAATACTAAAGAAATCATAGCTATTAAAAATATTCTTGACAATGAATTAATTTAACTATTCATCTTTATTATGGCTATTTTTTCTTTCCAAATTGTATTTTTCACATTTCATAATTAAGCTAGCACGACTTATGCCTAATTTTAATGATGCTTTACTTTTGTTCCATTTTTCTAAATCCAATCGTGTTAAAATCATCTCTTTTTCTAAATCTTCAATAGCATCTTTTAAATTACCTTGTTTATTGATATGAGAAAATTCATCATTTTTTGGACTTTTTTGAGATATTCTTTCAGACAAAAGATCTTCATTAATTTCTATATCATCTCCAGATAAAACACAAAGTCTTTCCACTTCATTTTCAAGTTCTCTCACGTTTCCCGGCCATTTGTATTTTTCCATAAGATACAAACAGGATGGACTTATTTTTTTATTTTTTACATTATTATGTTTAGAATAATTTTCTAAGAATCTTTTGATTAAAAGTGGGATATCTTCAACCCTCTCTTTAAGAGGAGGAAGTTTAACATTAATTACGTTTAAACGGTAATATAAATCTTCTCTAAATGTTCCATTTTGAACCATGAGTTCTAAGTTTTTATTTGTAGCAGCAAGGATACGCACATCGACCTGTTTTTGCTCAACACCGCCTACTGGTATAAAAGTTCCTTCCTGTAATATTCTCAATAATTTAACTTGCATTGAGGGTGATGTGTCTCCAATTTCATCTAAAAAAAGTGTTCCTTTATCAGCTAACTCAAATAAACCTTTTTTATCCTTGATTGCATTTGTAAACGCACCTTTCACGTGACCAAACAATTCAGTCTCCAATAAATTATCATTGAGAGCACCACAATTTTGAATAATAAAATTTTTAGTTTTTCTTTTTGAATTTATATGAATTGCTTTAGCAATTCCTTCTTTACCAGTACCATTTTCCCCTGTAATTAATATGGTCGCTTCACTGTCACTAATTTTAGTAAGTAATTTAAAAACTTCTTGCATAGCAGAACTTTTGCCTACAATATTTTCAAAATTCCAATCTTTTTTAATACTTGAAGATATCGTATTAAAATCATCTCTATTTTCTATAATAGATTTTCTTAATAATAAAATTTCATCAATAATTACTTGTAATAATTCCTCTAAATATTTTACTTCTTTCATAGATAATATTGGCAAAGAATCAATATAATCTTCTATTGTTATTCCTTCTTTATGAAAGGATTTTCTTAAATAAAAACGTAGTTTTTCTTTTTGATCATCTACGGTTTCTTCAATTAAAAAGCCATCTGCAAATATACATCCAATATATTCATCGTCTATTTTTAAAGGAAGAGATATGGTACTAAATCCCGCATGACAGGTTGATAAAAGCTGTTCACCAACTTCTTCAGATTTTATGGTTGTATTTCTTGCAATATTGACACAATCCTTAAATGTTTCATTATTTTCTGTTATTAATTTACAAATTGGATTTGTAGGATTAAAAAATTTTCCTTGTGGAACGCCTCTTAAATAACCATTTTTATCGGTAAAATTTAATTGAATATTCCACCAATTTCCCATGATTTGTTTTAATCGTTTGACAACATTGAGATTTTCAAAATGATCGAAATTGAGTTCAGTTTCTTCAAGCACTTAACCTCCTAAGAACATTTTTTAACGCTTAGGCATTGATATATTTCGGTTTAAAGTGCAAAAACTTTATTCACTTTGATAAAAATATAAACACTTTTTATTTTATGACCAAAAATGAACACTCAAAATTGAAAATGACACTTGACGCCTCGAACTTTTCTTAGCATACTTACTCTAGCCTCGCGTAGTTTTTGTTTGATAATATGGCAGAACCTACAATGATTGTAATAGGAAGCCAACGGCTTTTTGGTGTGCACGCCCTCCGGCATAGTACGATTGAGGGAAGCCTAAAAAAAGGTCACAAGGCTACCACTTTTTGAAAAGTGGGTTTCTCCTATGTATAAAAAATACGCGAGGTGTTTTAAATCATTTCTTAACAAAAATTTCATTTCCAAATTTTAAAAACAAAATAGATTATTTAATTCTTTTTCTTGTTGCGATGAAAATTTTATCCTCCAATATAAATAATTTTGACTCCGTAAATCCCATTCATTTAAGCTAACAGTAATTAATATTAACCCGAAATAACCTCTATCAGATCAAATTAACTTAAAAGTATTATATTTAGGGAGTTTATTTTGGACGAATCAAAAAAATTAAAATTAAATTCGACTCTCAATAGCGACTTTAAGATCAAAGAAGCAGTAGACTCAAATCTTACAGAAGATCAAGTAAGAGAGTTATTAGCTCAAATAGCAGCAATTAATAAAACCCAAGCTATTATTGAATTTGGTTTAGATGGTATTATTCATAGTGCAAATGATAATTTTTTAAATGTTATGGGATACTCTCTTGATGAAGTAAAAGGAAAACATCATCGAATATTTTGCGAATCAAGCTATACAAATTCAAGTGAATATCGTCTCTTTTGGGAAAAATTAAATTGTGGTGAGTTCGATGCAGGAGAATACAAACGCATAGGAAAAGGCGGCAAAGAAATATATATTTCTGCGTCTTATAACCCCATCTTTGATTTAAATGGCAGACCGTATAAAATTATTAAATATGCTTCCGATGTAAGTAAACAAAAATTAAAGGATCAAGAATTAAATGCTTTATCAAAAACTCAAGCCGTCATTAACTTTAATTTAGATGGTACTATTGCTGATGCCAACAATAATTTTCTAAGCACAATGGGATATAGAATAGATGAAATAAAAGGAAAACATCATTCCATGTTTTGCGATCCTGCATATACAAGTAATCCAGAATACCGCGATTTTTGGAATAAATTAAATAATGGTCAATTTATAATGGGACAATACCAAAGATTTGCGAAAGGAAATAGAGAAGTGTGGCTTCAAGCCTCCTATAATCCCGTCTTTGATCTTGATGGTAAAGTATTTAAAGTGGTCAAATACGCAACAGAAATTACGAAGGAAAAGAAAGAATCATTAGAACTTATAAAAACCCTAGGTGATACCGCATTTCAATTAGGAGCAGCATCAGAAGAACTTGCCGTAACAGCGTCACAATTAGCTGACAATGCAAAGAAAACAACACAGCAATCAATCAGCGCATCTGCTGCTTCCGAAGAGGTTTCAAAAGGCGTTCAATCTGTAGCTACAAATACCGAAGAAATGGCAGCTTCTATAAAAGAAATATCAAAAAATACCACTTCAGGTTCAGATAAAACTAAACAAAGTATGAAGCGCGCTAAAGAAACAAATGCATTGGTGACACAATTAGGAGTGGAGAGCAAAGAAATTGGAACAGTCATAAAAACAATTAGCTCCATTGCACAACAAACAAACTTATTGGCATTAAATGCCACAATTGAAGCAGCAAGAGCCGGTGATGCGGGAAGAGGATTTGCCGTTGTGGCAAATGAAGTCAAAGAACTTGCAAAGCAAACAGCTAAAGCAACTGAAGATATTTCTGCAAAAATAGGAACCATTCAGCAAAGCACTTCTAATGCTGTCTCTGCCATTGAAGATATTTCTAAAGCCGTAGAAGAAATAAATACAATTACAGTCACCATCGCTTCGGCCATAGAAGAACAAGCGGCGACTACAAATGAAGTGTCACGGGTTGTCTCAGAATCAAGCAAAGCAGTTGAGGGAATTTCTATTTCTATTAAAAATGTCTCCGAATCTGCTTCGCAAAGCTCTTCGGGAGCTTCTCAACTCCAAGATGCCGCAAAAGGTTTAAGCCAACTTGCTTCAAAACTCAGTGAACTCGTCACTCGATTGCAAAAGAATTAAAAAATATTAAATTTTCGTTTACTTATTTCAATAGCATTCTTTCAGGCAATAATCCTCAAATATCTTAATTTTCAAAAAATATTCTTTAATTAATGAAATTTTTATATTTTTTTTCTATAAAGAACACTGCTCATTGTTGGAGGAGAGATCAACATGGATTCACAATATTCAGGAATAGCAAATATTAATGGCGAAATGTGCAGTCTTCTTGAAGCAAAAATTCCTCTATCTGATAGAGGTTTTTTATTTGGACATTCTATTTTTGAAACATTGCTCGTAAAAAATGGCAAAATCGTCAGTTGGGATTATCATTTCGAACGCATGCTGTTTAGTTGTCAAGAAGCTTTTATAAAATCACCAAATAAAGAATTGTTATTGGAATGGGCACAAAATACAGTAAATGAAAACATAAAAAAATCTGGATTTATTAACAAAAAAACTCAATTAAGAATTATAATTTCAGGAGGTAATTCTTTTGATCTTTCAATTAAAAAAGATCAACAAATCCTTCCAAAATCTAATGTTATTATTATTTGTAGAAATGTAGCAGGACCTTCGCAAGAAAATTATTTAATAGGAATAAAGTTGAAATGCATGCCTGATTTACGTGCTCCTGCATTGGTAAATATTAAAAGTTGCTCTTATTTATACAATTTAATCTCATTAGAAAATGCTAAGAAAAATAGTTTTGATGATGCTTTATTTTATAATTCTAAGAATGTAATTACGGAATCAACAACAGCAAACTTTATTTGGTTTGATGAAAATTTCAAAGTCATGAGCCATGCCTTTCAAGGCAATTGCCTAGCAGGTATCACTCTAACAAGACTGATCACGGGGTTGGAAAAAGCAAAAATAGTGTTTGACTGGAATGAGTTAAACCGTACAAATATAGCTTCTGTAATGGGATGTGCCATTATTTCATCAATCCGCGGCATTGTGCCCGTTCGACAAATTGATGAATATAAGTTTGATACCCATACTCACAACAAATTTTTTGAAAAGCTCAGTCAAGCGCTTCAAAGTGAAGAATCTTAAGGTTTTAAATATGAGAGTTATCGCAGGACAATACAAACGAAGACTTTTACAATCTCTTCCCGGAAATGATCTGACACGCCCCACATCTGATCGCGTCAAAGAAAGCATTTTTAACATCATTTCAGGTGATATTGCTGACACCGTCGTTCTCGATCTCTTTGCAGGAAGTGGATCATTAGGTATTGAATCACTCAGTCGCGGTGCTAAAAAAGCAATTTTTGTAGAGCAAAATTTTGATGTTGCAAAAAACATTCAATTGAATCTCGACAACTTAAAAATTAATGAAAACGACTACATTTTGATAAAAAGTGATGTCTCAAAATTTCTCAGTTCAAATACTCTGAATTCGAAAGTCGACATCATTTTTGCCGATCCCCCTTACCGATCAGAATGGTACGCTCAAGCCCTTGAAGAAATTGAAAAATCAAATATTTGCAACGAAAATTGCACTGTCATTTTCGAAATGCCCACAAATAGAAAAATTCAACTACAATGCAATTCTGAGGGTTGGCTAAAAGAAGACGAACGCCAGTATGGAAAGACAAAAATAGAAATTTGGCGCAAAGGACTCAAGGAATGAAAAAAAATCATATTTTCAAATTATTAACATTATCAACCGCTCTTTTTGCTTTTTATAGTTGCAGTACCACCACAACCTCATCAAATAGTATTAACTATTTAATTTCTGGAAATAAATTTGCAGAAAAGGGGGATTTCTCAAAGTCTGCTGAGCAATATCGGCTGGCTTTAAAAGATGAGCCACACTCTACGACAGCAAAAAGAAATTTAGGTCTCGTCCTTGTCAAAATGAACCGCTACAAAGAAGCTCTTGCCTACTTAAATGAAGTTTCCGCTTCCTATCCTAAGGACAGTGAATTATTTTACTTTTTAGGTGAAGCCAATCGCGGAGTAGGTTTAGAAAAAGACTCCATAAAAGCATATCAACATGCCTTAAGTCTCTCTCCCGATGACTTGCGTACTATGAAATCACTAAGTTGGGTCTATTTGAGAACGGGTGAATACGATCTTGCAGAAAAATTAATTAAAAAAAACTACGATAAAAACCCCCAAGATCTTCAGCTTATGCTCATTATGACAAGCATTGACGTAAAAAAAGAGCGTTATGCGAAAGCCATTCGCGAAATGCAAGATTTTGAAAAATCAGACTTCAAAATTGTCAGTCGCGACCAAACAACAGCAGAAACCGAAAAAATTCTTTTATTAAATGTTTTAGGAAATGCCTATGCGGGTCAAAATGATTGTGCCAAAGCACAAAAAATATTTGATCTTGTCTTAAAGTTAAGACCTTTTTTAGCTCCGACACTCACCGATTCAGCAAAATGTGATTTAAAAACAAACAATACTAATCAGGCTCGTGGCAAACTGGAAAAAGCCTACTCAGCAGAACCTGACTATCCCGAAACCCTGTTCTTGCTTGGAAAAGTTTATTCAAATAACGACCCTCAAAAAGCAGCCTTTTATTATAAAAGATTTATAGAACTGAGTAGTGATGACAAGACTTTTGCAGCAGAAAGTAAGCAAGCACAAGCATCTTTAGAACGTTTACAGGCGAAAAACTTCGACACCCTAAAGAAATCTGATTGACGCAAGTGTGAGATTGGTTAACTATAATATTTGAATTAACCCCTTTTAAGGGTTTAGGATTAATTATTACAATTTAAATTAATGAAAGGGTATCGAACGATGAAACTCTCATCAGAACAACTCGAACGTCTCGCAGAGCGTGTATTTAAAGTTCTTAAATGTTCTGGTCATATCGAACTTGACTATGATACCGAAGAACGTATTGAAGAAAAAGTCATTGAACAAATCACCAATGTTCTTGAAGATGACTCCCGCACCGAAGACCGTCTTTCTCGTGAAGCAGAACGCCTTGTGCAACAACAAAGTCAAATCGCAAAATCATCTGGAAAAAGCTATGAAAGTCTTGTGGATGAAGTCAAAATTCGCTTAGCGAAATCAAAGCGCGTCATTTTAGGTGATGAGCCCGAACGTGCCGATTCGCTCGCTGAAAAAGTGCTGAAAGCCATTTGGAAATTAGATAGCCTCGACTTTTTTAGTGATGACATGAAAGTGCAAAACTGCATCGCTCGTGCTATTCATCGTTTCCGTATTGAAGACGACCGCATTATTGAAGCAGTTGAAAAAATTGTTAATAAGAAAAGCGGAGAAGAACCATACAGCCATGCTTGGTGCATAGCTTATGACAAATGCTACAATGAAGTCCGCCAGCGCATTGCAAATCAAAAATCTTCCGATGATTCTCCTTCAATGGGTGGCTGACTCTACAACATAAGAGAACAGAACACGTGCAGCAAATAGAAGAGTTTGTCCACCTCCACATTCACTCTGAGTACTCTCTCCTCGATGGCTCCATCAAAGTCAAAAAACTCGTTAAAGAGCTGAGCAAACAAGGCTATACAGCGGCGGCTCTTACGGATCACGATGGGATGCACGGTGTTCTTGAATTTTATCTTGCCTGCCAAGCAGAAAAGATCAATGGCATCATTGGCTATGAAATAAATGTAGAGCCTTTATATCTTGAAGATAAAAAACAAGTAGGACATTTAATATTATTAGCAGAAAATGAGCTTGGTTATTCAAATCTCATTAAACTCTGCACAATTGCAAATACCTCTGGAAAAAATGCCCTTTTTACCGATTCTACAAACGTAACATGGGAAGAACTAAATAAACACTCCGCAGGAATTATTTGTTTAACAAGCTGCATAAAAGGTGAATTATCCCGCCTAGTATTAAATAATAACGACGAAAATTCAATTTTATATTTAAAAAACCTATCGGATGTTTTTGGTTCAAATAATGTTTTTGTAGAACTTATTGATAACGGAATTCCAGAGCAAAAAAACTTAATCAAACAACTTTCACTCGTAGCTGAAAAATTAAATTTAGAAACCGTTGCTACAGCTGATGTGCATTATCTTTATAAAAAAGATAAAGAAACACATATGTCTCTTCTTGCAATCAAAAATAAATTACAAAAATCTGAAGTCAAAGGAATACCAAACGAAATTGAATTCCATTTGACAACTAAAGAAGAAATGATAGAAAAGTTTTCTAAATACCCCAAAGCATTATTAAATACAAAAATAATTGCCGAGAGATGTCATGTAAAAATAGATACTAAAAGCGTTTTCATGCCCGATTACCGACAACGTGAAAATGAAACTTCAGATGACTGTCTTGTGCGTCTTTCTTGGGAAGGACTTGAAGCTCGAAAAACCGCTGTTTCCTCTTGGATGGGTGAAAAATTTAATGATGATGTTTGGGAAGAATATAAAAAGCGCCTAGAATATGAACTATCTGTAATTTTAAAAATGAAATTTTCAGGATACTTTTTAATTGTCCAAGACTTTATCAATTGGGCTAAAATAAATAATATTCCCGTAGGACCTGGTCGTGGATCGGCCGCTGGAAGTCTTGTTACTTATGCGTTACGTATTACAAATATAGACCCCATTCGTTTTAATTTGCTATTTGAGCGTTTTTTAAATCCGGAACGTATTTCTATGCCGGATATTGATACCGACTTTTGCCAAGACAGACGCGGTGATGTCCTAAACTATGTTTATCAAAAATATGGCAACCGAGCGGTTTCACAAATTGTGACTTTTGGCCGAATGATGGCTAAAAATGCTTTGAAAAATTTGGCACGTATCAATGGCTGGTCTTTTCATGACAGTAATGAATTCGCCAAACTTATTCCCGAATCACCTGGAATTACCCTTGAACAAGCTATAAAAGAAGAAGAAAAAATAAGGGAACGAATAGAATCCGATGAACGAGCGCGCAACTTATGGGAAGGCGCTTTAGAAGTCGAAGGAACTTTGAGCTCATTGGGCATTCATGCGGCAGGTGTGATTATTTCCGATCGCGCCCTAGACGAACGTTGCCCTTTACTGGAAACAGAAGGGCAACTTTTAACTCAATTTGAAAATAAATATGCTGAGAAAATTGGACTTATTAAATTTGACTTTTTAGGACTAAAGACTCTTACTGTTATTGATAATGCTGTAAAACTCATTCATAAACAAAAAGATCCCGATCTTGATATCGAACGCATCGAACTGGAAGACAAAAAAGTCTACGAAATGATTTCCACAGCTCATGTGACAGGCATTTTCCAGCTTGAGTCCACTGGTATGCGCAAACTCATTGCAGATTTAAAACCCACTTGTTTTACAGATATTATTGCTGTTCTCGCCCTTTTTCGCCCCGGTCCCTTAGGCTCAGGCATGGTGGAAGATTTCGTGAAGCGCAAACACGGCGAAACCCAAGTTGAGTACCCCTTTCCCGAACTGGAACCGATTTTAGGCGATACTTACGGGGTTATTGTTTACCAAGAACAAGTGCAAAAAATTGCTGCCGTGCTTGCAAATTATAGCTTGGGAGAAGCGGACTTATTGCGTCGCGCCATGGGTAAAAAAGACAAAAATGAAATGGAAAAGCAAAAAAGCCGATTTGTTTCTGGCGCCACCGAAAATAAACATGACCCACAAAAATCGGCGGAACTTTTCGACCTTATGGCCATGTTCGCAGAATATGGATTTAATAAAAGTCACACGGCTGCATATGGTTGGGTAACATATCAAACAGCATGGCTTAAAACGTATTATCCCACAGAATTTATGACCGCCATAATGACCTGTGACTTGGATAACACCGATAAAATTGTCGGGTATGTACGCGATTGCAAGCGTATGAAAATCAAAATTCGACCACCCTGCGTCAATCACTCGCGCTTTGAATTCAGCATTCCTGGAGAAAAAATTATCCAATTCGGCCTCGGGGCTATTAAAGGACTTGGTTCTGGCATCATTCAAATGATCGTGCAAGAACGAGAAAAAGGGGGATCTTTTGCCACAGTTCCCGAATTTATAGCACGCCTTGATGCACGCAAACTTAATAAGAAAGTCATGGAAAGTCTCATCAAGGCAGGAGCTTTTGATGCCATGGCAACCAATCGCGCTGAACTTTTAGCAAATTCAGACTCTTGGTTACGCACCATCGCAAAGGAAACAGAACGTGAGGAAAATACAGGCTATGATATTTTTGGTATTTTTGAAACACCGCAAACAAAAGTAGCTGAAGCAAAAAAGCAAAAATTAACTTCAAATTCTCCACAAGCCACAAAAAATAAATTTGAATTTTGTCCCTTAGCATTACCAACACAAGTCAGAACAGAACAGTGTGCTAAGCGAATATTAAATCATTTGATTGCTATCCAAGTTAAAGAAACAAAACCATGGAATTTTCAAGAACAATTAAGCCATGAATTTGTAACCTTGGGTTTTTATATGTCAGGACATCCTGCCGATCTCTTAAGAGAAGACTTAAAAGAAATAACAGAAATTTCACTCGATCAAGCACCACTATACATTGAACCAGACAATATTCCCGATTATAAACGCAAGACAATTAAAATTGCGGGCATTGTTACCATGGTTATGGAAAAGAAAAATAAAGAGGGCAATGCTTTTCTTGTCCTAAAAATAGAA
Organism: Silvanigrella aquatica; assembly: GCF_001907975.1. NCBI lineage: Bacteria > Pseudomonadati > Bdellovibrionota > Oligoflexia > Silvanigrellales > Silvanigrellaceae > Silvanigrella > Silvanigrella aquatica. Next base: position 634,951 of record NZ_CP017834.1, on the reverse strand, counting down.
GATGGATTTGGAGAACTGGAAGTTACATTATTTAGTAAACAATATTCTGCCCTAACAACACCTATAAAAATGGGTGAAGCTCTTATTTTAGAATGCAAAATTAAAAAAGGAATAGAAGAAGGCAGTGTAAAAGGTGTGGTACAAAGTTTTGATCGCGTATCGAATAAACGGATTGAACTCGTTAAACGAATTGTATTAAATACAGATGAAAGTTTCTTAAAAGAATTTAATAATTTTAAATTACTTGAGAATATCTTAAAAAAGAATCAAGGTGAAACGCCTTTATTTCTAAATGTATTTATTCCTGAGCAAAATATGCTTATAAAAGCAAAACTTGGTAACCATTACATTAGCCCTTCAGATATTTTTATTATGGATATTGAAAATACCTGGCCAGGCGTTGTAAAAGTTGAACGTTTATATCAACTTCCCATTCAACATGTCTAGTTAAAAGACATTTTAAAAATTTAATGACAGAGATTTTTTAATTTGTTAAATATTTATTCTCGAGTATTTCCAAAAAATTATAAAAAATAAATTATTTATAGAAAGGGAGAATCTTATGAAACAATGGGAAATTTGGAAAATGAATCTTGACATGGACATGGAATCTCAGACTGAAATACAAATGTCAGAAGAAAATTTTGATTTTAACTATTGTATTATTATTACAGGACAAAGTTTTTTAGACGCCTTTCATGCCCCCACAATTTTGCCAATCTCTACGAATTTCAGAGAAAGCTATTCTGTCGTTTCTATCGAAGAATCAAAATCTGTGGGACTTTTTTGTGAATCATTTATCATATGTGATCAAATTTTAACTGTTCAAAAAGACGTTTTTATAAAAAAAATAGGTATTGTTCCTGAACATTTAAGATCTAAAATACAAAATAAAATATTTAATTATTTAAATGAATAAAAATCTAAAAAAAACTCAAAGAATGACTACATTGAATTTTTATATGTTTCTTTCGCAAAAAAAGACGCTAAGAATGCAATAAACATGACGACCACAGTAATACAAATAACATAATAATAAGCTCCATGTAACAACACTGATGAGAGCATGGCTGGCGTTAATCCACCGACTATGGCATAGGGAATATTATAGGCTAAGGACAAAGCTTTGGCGCGAATTTTTGTATCAAAAATTTCCGAAAACATTGTACTTGATGAGCCAACATAAATCCCAAATAAAATGGAAAGTAGAATCAAATATAAATAAATATAATTATCATCAATTCCCTGTGAAAAAAAATAGAATAAAGGAGCAAAAGAAATTGTAATGAGAACACTCGTTATCATTATGATTTTTTTTCTACCAAAATAATCAGAAAGAAATCCTCCCAATAAAATACATAGAGCAAAAATAATCATTGCAAATCCATTAATAGATAATGAAAATTCACTTGTTTTCTTTAAATATGTTTCTAAATAAGAAGGATTCCAAATGTATATTAATTGATAAAAATACGAATATCCTATAACTAATAGAACAACTATTCCCACTTTTTTTAAGACATCTTTTTTGAAAACTAACGACATAAACTTTTTAAAATTTATTTTTCCTAATTCTTTTTTCTTTTCTGTATAAACAGAACTTTCTTTTAAAAATAATCTAATTAGAATAACAACCACATTTAATAAAAACCCAATAAAGAAACTGACTCTCCAACCATATGTATAAAGAGCATTATTTTCTTCAAAATAATGTATAATACCTAAAGTGATAAAGGAACTAATTAAAATACCTATAGCCGTACTTGAAGGAACCGTACTGACATACAAACCCCTCCTTTTTTTAGGACTTACTTCTGCGATGTAACACAATGATGTTGTATATTCTCCTGCAATTGAAAATCCCTGTATAAATCTTAAAATGGACAAAATAATGGCAGCATAAAATCCAATTTGTTCGTGAGTAGGTATAAAACAAATAAGTAAACTCGGAATTGCCATTAGTGTTTGTGACCAAACTAATGTTTTGCGCCTTCCAATTTTATCACCTAAGTAACCAAAAAATACAGCTCCTACAGGGCGCGCTAAAAATCCAATTGCAAATATTAAAAACATATAAATAATGCTTTGTTTTTCAGCTACATCCGGAAAAAAAAGCTTTGATAGTACAGGAGTTAAATAGGCATAAGCTAAAAAACTATACCATTCAACAACATTTCCTAATCCACTTCCCAAAACAGTTAAGAAAATATTAGACGATGAATTAAATTTTAAAATACCCATTATCACCCCCAATTAAATAAATTAATATAGGAATTCTAACATCTGCTCATTAATTTAAAAAGCAATGGAATCTTGTTAGGTTGTCAAAACTCAATTAAAAGTTTACACTCCAGCGCAACCTAGAAAGTCGTATATCTCAGTTTCATTTTAAATTCGGGGTTAAAAATGACAAATGAAAATAGTTTTTTAGTTCGAAAAGTAGCGGTTTTAGGTTCTGGTGTTATGGGTTCACAAATTGCAGCACATTTAGCGAATGCGAATGTTGAAGTCGTCTTATTTGATCTGACTGCAAAAGAAGGAGACCCAAATGGAGTTGTACAAAAATCATTAGCATTTTTACAAAAACTAGAACCCACCCCTTTTTCTGTAAAATCTAAAATACATTATGTTACTCCTGCTAATTATGATCATGATTTAAATCAACTTGAAAATTGTGACTTAATTATCGAAGCTATTAGTGAACGAATGGATTGGAAAAAAGATCTCTATGCAAAAGTATGTCCAAAAATTGCGAAACATGCCATTTTTGCAACAAATACTTCTGGTTTATCCATTTATTCTTTAGCAGAAGTATTGCCTTCGCATATGCGAAAGAATTTTTGTGGTATTCACTTTTTTAATCCGCCACGTTATATGACTCTAGTTGAAATCATTCCACATAAAGAAACAGACTCAAAAATTCTCGATCAACTTGAAGAATTTTTAACAACAACATTAGGTAAAGGCGTGATTCGTGCAAAAGACACTCCTAATTTTATTGCCAATCGCATTGGTGTTTTTTCTATGCTTGCAACAATGCATCATACTGAAAAATTTAATTTAGGTTTTGATACTGTCGATGCTCTCACAGGAACTTCCATTGGACGCGCTAAAAGTGCAACCTACCGCACTCTTGATGTCGTAGGTATTGATACCTTAGCTCACGTTATTAAAACCATGAGCGACACTCTTCCAAATGATCCTTGGCAATCTATTTTTAAAGTACCTAATTGGATTCAAGCACTTATTTCTAAAGGCGCTGTTGGACAAAAAGCAGGAGCGGGAGTTTATAAAAAATCGGGTAAAGAAATTCATGTTCTCGATTTGCACATGCAAAATTATCGACTAAGTAAACAAGAAGCCGAACCTGATATTGCTGCAATTTTAAAAATTAAAGACCCCACAGAAAAATTTAAGCAATTAATTAAATCTGACCATCCTCAAGGACAATTTTTATGGGCTACTTTTCGCGATCTTTTCCACTATTGTGCTGTACAACTTGAGGATATTTCGGATAATGCGCGCGATCTTGATCTTGCTATCCGCTGGGGATATGGCTGGTCTATGGGGCCTTTTGAAACGTGGCAAGCATCGGGTTGGAAATTTATAACCGAAGCCATTCAAAATGACATTTCCGCAGGTAAGGCTATTACGAAAACGCCTCTACCAACATGGGTTACGGACAGCAATCGCGTTGCCGTACATTTTGCCGACGGAAGTTATGCCCCTGCTAAAAAAACAAATGAACCCCGAAGAAAGCTTCCTGTTTACTTAAGACAACCCTACCCTGAAAAAGTTTTAGGTGAAAAATATTCTTATGGGGAAACGGTTTTTGAAAATGAAGGAGTGCGTTTATGGAGCGCTGATCGTGACATTGCGATTCTCTCTTTCAAAAGCAAAATGCATGCCATTGGCTCAGATGTTTTAGATGGCGTTATTGAATCCGTAAAAGTAGCGGAACGTAACTTTAAAGGTTTGGTACTTTGGCAAACCGAACCGCCTTTTAGTGCGGGCGCAAACTTAATGCAAGTAACTCAAGCATTACAAAGTAACAATTTTACAATTCTCGAATCCATGGTGAAACGCTTTCAAGAAGCATCCATGGCACTTAAGCACTCCCTCGTGCCCACAGTAGCTGCTGTTCAAGGACTTGCTCTCGGAGGCGGATGTGAATTTGTTATGCATTGTTCAAAAGCTGTTGCCGCACTTGAGACTTATATGGGGCTTGTTGAAGTGGGCGTTGGACTTCTTCCCGCTGGAGGAGGATGTAAAGAATTTACCTTAAGAGCCTGCCGCGAAGCAAAGGGAGGAAATATATTTCCTTTCCTTCAAAGATATTTTGAAAACATTGCTATGGCCAAAGTTTCTCGCAGCGCCGAAGATGCAAAAGAACTGGGCTACTTAAGGCAATCTGACATTATTGTTTTTAATCCTAACGAACTTCTTTATGTGGCCACATCGGAAGCACGAGCTCTATCTGAGTCGGGATATCGTCCTCCTCTCAAATCCAAAGATATTATTGTTACCGGAAAAGGAGGCATTGCGACTTTTAAAGCCGCACTTGTCAATATGCATGTGGGTGGATTTATTTCAGAACATGATTTTGAAATTGGTAAACGTGTCGCCACTATTTTAGGAGGAGGCGAAATTGAGCAAGGACATATGGTAACAGATGAGTGGCTTCTTGAACTTGAATATCGTTACTTTATTGAGTTACTAAAAACAGAAAAAACGCAACAGCGTATCGAGTTCATGTTGAAAAACGGAAAACCATTAAGAAATTAAATAAGGAGTTTTTGAAATGTCAAAACAAATTCAAGATGCTTATATTTGCGCTGCCGTAAGAACTCCTGTAGGAAAGGCTCCTCGCGGCGTATTCAAAGTAACACGCCCTGACGATCTTCTTGCTCACTGCTTAAAAGGTTTGTTACTTCAGGCTCCCGGACTTGACCCCCACGAAATTGGGGATGTAATTACGGGCTGCGCCATGCCCGAGGCAGAACAAGGCATGAACGTGGCGCGCATTTCCTTATTACTTGCCGGCTATCCACACTCTGTACCCGGTATGACAGTAAATCGCTTTTGCTCCTCTGGAATTCAAGCAGTCGCCATGGCTGCCGATCGCATTAAACTAGGTGAAGCCGAAGTCATGGTAGCATCGGGAACAGAAAGCATGAGCCTCATACCAATGATGGGTCATAAAGTTGTTATGAACCCTGCTTTTTTTACAAATGAAAATATAGGTATTGCTTTTGGAATGGGTACTACAGCTGAAAAAGTAGCTGACAAATGGAAAATAACAAGAGAAGCTCAAGATGCTTTTGCACTCGAAAGCCATAGAAGAGCTTGTGAAGCCATTAAGAATGGCGAATTTAAATCGGAAATTTTACCTTATACAATAACAGATGCCGCTCCCGGAAAAATTGGAGAAATCATTACAAATAATAAAGTGATTTCCAATGATGAAGGCCCACGCGCCGAAAGCACTGCCGAAGCTCTTGCCAAATTAAAACCTGTTTTTGCAGCACGCGGTAGCGTTACAGCAGGTAACAGTTCTCAAATGAGTGATGGCGCCGCAGCTATTTTATTAGCAAGTGAAAAAGCAATTAAAAAATACAACCTTGTTCCCTTAGCACGTTTCGTAAGTTTTGCTGTTGCGGGTGTCCCACCAGAAATTATGGGAATTGGTCCTAAAGAAGCAATTCCAAAAGTCTTAAAACAAGCTGGCATTAAGCAAAGTAACATCGATTGGTTTGAATTAAATGAAGCTTTTGCAGCTCAAAGTCTTGCTGTAATTAATGATCTTGGTCTTGATCCCGCAAAAGTAAATCCGCTCGGTGGCGCCATTGCTTTAGGACATCCTCTTGGTGCTACAGGGGCAATACGTGCTGCAACCCTTGTTCATGGCATGAAACGCCATAAATTAAAATACGGCATCGTAACAATGTGCATCGGGACGGGTATGGGCGCTGCAGGATTAATTGAAATGGTTTGATTCTGCAAAATTTGAATTTTAAAATTTCAAAAGTACACTAAGTAAACATTTCCCACCATAGCCACTTCAAAATTCCGATCAGATTTATAAGTTCATTATAATTCATTTTTGAGACTTAAATATGAAAGAATTTATAAATTTCATTTATAAAAACTCTGGAAACAAAATTAATAGATTAAAAATTTTTTTTATATTTAATTTATTCATAAATTTAACATTTATTAATACAGGTTGTGGACAAAAAAATACTGATTCAAATGACTTAATAGGAATGAAAATAAATTCAATAAATAGATCGAATCATACTTCTTTATCCCAAAATTCAAACTCATCAGAAAATATTTTTAAAGAACAGTGGTACTTAAAAAACACAGGTGAATACGAATTTTCAATTTCAACTCCCAAAAAAGGAATTGATTTAAATATTCCCTTTGAAAAAAAATATACAGGCAAAGGTGTTAACGTATTAATTCTAGATACAGGAATTGATTTTTCTCATCCCGATTTGAAAGAGAATATATTAGAAAATTCTTCATTTTTCTTTTCTCCTGAAAAAGATATTCCAGAAATTGTCAGTAGCCATATATTAGCTACAAATGAAAATCATCATGGTACCAATGTGGCTGGGATTATTGGTGCGAAAAAAAATAGTCAAACACAATTTCAAGGAATTGCTCCTGAAGCCAAATTAGCTTCAGCTAACATTATATCCAATAATTTGAAGCGATAAAGTGATTCCTTTTAGTGGACAATATGCTATGAACTTAGGCGTTCATATAGAAGGGTTGTCCCATGGTAAAGAAGAAATCAGTTAAAAGTCAATATTCTCTTGAGTTTAAAAACCAAGTCCTTGAAGTCTTAGAAAATAGCCCTAAAAGCATGGCTCAGATAGCTAGGGAGTTTGAGGTTTCCTACCCCACTCTGAATAGCTGGAAGCGTTCTATTGGCGAAAAGGAAAATTCAAATATAAAGAAAAACTCTGACGAATTGAAAAAGCTAAAGCGAGAATACGAGCTTTTAAAAAAGGAAAATGAAATCCTAAAAAAGGCGGCAAGCTTCTTTGCAAAGCAACTCGATTAAAATACGAGTTTATATTGCTAGAGAAGCTTAATTATCCTATTCTTTTACTTTGCAAAGTAATGTGCGTTTCTAAAAGTGGATTTTATAAATGGCTTGAGTGTAAAGATAAAAATCATCAATTTGAGTTTAGCCTTGAAGAAGAAATAAAAAAAATACATACTTCTTCAAGGGGTACATATGGAAGACGGCGAATTTTATCAACACTTAAAAAGTCATTTATTAAAGTTGGAAAAAAACGAATATCCAAGATTATGAAGAAACTAAATCTGAATGGGGTCGGCAAACCTAAATTTAAAACAACAACAAAGGTTGATAGGCAAGCGATACATTTTCCGAATTTAATTTCAGGGGATTTTACTTCCTATAAGCCCAACGAACTTTGGACCAGCGATATTACTTATATTCCAACGAAAGAGGGCTGGGTTTATTTGTGCATAATATTGGATACTTTTTCAAGAGCAATAATTGGTTGGAGCATGCAAGATAATCTAAAAAGAGAAATTGTTTTGAATTCACTAAACATGGCATACAAAAAAAGATCTCATTTTCCAAATGGAATAATTTTTCATAGTGACAAAGGATCACAATATTCAAGTAAAGAAGTTAGAAAATATTTAAAATTAAATCATTTTCATCAAAGCATGAGCAATAGCTGCTATGAGAATTCTATTACAGAAACATTTTTTTCCACTCTAAAAAAAGAATTGGTACATCGATGCAATTTTCTTACTAGAAAAGAAGCAAAATCTTCGATTATAGAATATATTGAGGTGTTTTATAATCGAATTCGTGCGCACTCTGCCCTTGATTATCTTGCACCATTAGAGTATGAAAAAAATTATGAAATTTAACCGTCCACTTTTCGGGGATCACACCACGAAGAGAAATTTCTATGACAGATATGTACTTAAAAACTTATGACTTAGCAAAATCAAAAAATATACAAATAGTTAATATAAGCATAAGCGATGAAGAAAATAAATTTTCATTTTTTTATAACCCACAAGATAATATACGTTTAACTAATAAAATTAATAGCTTCCAAAAGCAAAATAATAATGGTTTTATTATTGTAAAATCGGCTGGAAATCACACTTGCAATCTCAGTTATGCTTTAAAAATAGCTAATAAAATGCCAGAAAAAAATAAAGATGAATTTTTTGATTTGTATCAAAATAAATCGACAGAAAAAATTTTATCGAAGTTATTACAATACAAGGAAATTTTCAAAGCTATTCGAGCGCACTTATCTGTATTTAGTTATGATAATTCATTCGTAAATGAAATAATCGTAGCTTCTTTAAGTGCAAGCGGAATTACGAGCTCATATTCAAGTATAGGTTCAAATTTATGGATAACTGGTATTGGCGGAGGCGATAGCAGTACTTTAAAAAGTGATGGTATATTTAGATTAGCTCAAGAAGAACATGCTGACGCTCCAAGGCTATTAACTACGAAAATATTTGGAAGAAAATTTAATCCATCTATAACTGAATTTGATGAGAATTTATCTTCAGAATATTCTAAAAATAGTTATACCACTGAGTTTCAGGGAACCTCTGCCGCAGCACCAACTGTGAGCGGAATTATCGCCCTTCTGCTGCAAGCAAATCCTAATTTAAGCTCACGAGACATAAAATATATTTTAGCCAAAACAGCTAATAATGCAAAAATTTTACCCGATCCTTTGCCGAGTTGTATTAAAATTCTTGCAAAGCTTAATATTTTTCATCCTGACTTTATAAAACCTTGGAATACAGAATGGATTAAGAATAAAGCGGGTTTTTATTTTCATAATTTTTATGGATTTGGCCTGATTGATGCCTCAAAAGCTATTGAAATTGCTGAAAACTACAAATCTACTTTTAATGATAAACCGTCCATAGAATATTTATACAAATCAGAATCTTTAAAAAAATTAAAAAAAATTTCTCCTGGTGAAAGTTTAATCCATAAAATTAATTCGCTTAAAAATATCATCATTGAAGCTGTTTATGTGATCCCTTATATTGATGCTCCAAGAGCCGATAGTTTAGCAATTGAAATTCAATCACCCGAAATGACTAACAGTATAATTTTATATCCCGGAAATTCCTTTATCAAACTTAAAAAGAATGAAAAAAAAATTAAAAATATGAAATATAAACTTAATCATTACAAAGAAAACGACAACAATAATCTAGGATCTTATTTGACAAATGCTTTTTATGGTGAAAAATCAGGTGGAGATTGGTCTATTAAAATTACAAATTATGATAAAAAAGAAAATGTAAAGTTAAATGGTTGGAAATTGAAAATTATTGGTTATGAAGAATAGAATTAACGAACACACTACAATTCATCCCATCTTGTTATAAAACGTTGCGATCTGTAAAAACTTTTGGTTTCCCAATGTCTATTTTCAAACATATCTGCAAATTATATAGATAATTTACCATGAACTGCATTAATTTTATCGCATGTTTGAATAATTGAATTTTCTCGTTGTAAGTTCCATAGATCAAACAGATGAGAAGGTAGTAAAGATTTATTTTGTAAGTCGAAAAGAATAATAACACATTTTTTATATTCTTTATTGGGTATAAAAAAACATATCAACCTCCGAAAAATCATACAAATATATGGCCAAAAAATATTCATCAATTAAAATTTTTATTTGTTTGATTTTTTATAAATTATATATTGAATAAATAATTTATATCATTTTTAATAAATTAAAATATCAAATTAAAAATGCCATAATTCCTTTAGAGAGAACATTGGAAGAGTTCAAGGAAATTTTACAGGCTTCAAAAATAACTAATGAATCACTATTGATTATTATAAAAAATGAAAATAAAATGAATGAATATTCTTTAAATTTTCAATATTTTTCCGCGAAGAAATTACTGGATAAAATTAGAATTGATTGTAAAAATGAGCTAGATGAAATAAATAAAAGTCAGATAGATAAGCAATATTTAAAATCATCCATCGACAGAATAAATTTATTATGCCAGGCATCAGAGGAGCATTTTATTTTTTTAAATTCACTGGATATTCCTAAATCTGAATTCGTTGCCAATTATTTTCAACTGGTAAATAGTAATATAAATTTAAATTGCAAAAAAAATAACTATAATGACAATTCTGAATGTAATAAGTTTGCAATCTTGAAATCTATTAATACTGAAAATTTAAAAGACCTACCTGATTCAAAATTGGAGTTTATTGAATCTCAACTAGGAAAAATTTATGAGGAATATAAAAAATGAAAATTTTTAAATTTTTGAAATCCATTGTTTTTTATTTTTCTACTTTGATAACATTATTATCGATAAATTCATATGCAGGAACATGCTCAGATGATTTTATTGAGCATAGAAAACAGCCTATTCCATTTATTTCTTTTCCCATGAAGGATCCCGATATAGGACGATCGTTGTTACCTAACGAATTAGTACATTTAACAGATAGAACAGGGAAAAATTATCAAGTAAGAGCTGTTGATTTTTTTAATCAAATTAATTCCATGGAGTATTCTCTAAACCAATGGGGATATTCTTTAAAAGATCCTGATGGAAGTTATAATTTGAGCACTCTTGATATCTGTTCCAAACTTTTGGAAAACCAAGAAGAAGCTATTCAAAATGGATTGATTAACGACCCAGCTAATAAAATGCTAACATATGAAGAGTGGAAAAAGAAAATTGAAGATGCTTACCATGTTTATCAATCCGCAATTCCAAGTTACACAGATCTTATAAGATATGGTGACACTGCAAAATTCGATGATTTTATCACAACTGTAAAAGCATTTGATGTCCCTAGACCCATCATTAAAAAACCGTAATTAAAAAACTTTCAAAAAGAAAAAAATTGGTCATTTGAAAACGAACAAAAATCAAAATTCTTTATTGCCGGATATGCAGGATATCATATTTCTGCAGGAACGTCAGGAGTTTTTAGCAAGGCGCAAGCAGGTTTAAACGGAGCTATTTTAGGAGAGTGTGGGAAGGTAACATTGCCGATGCCAATGCCATAGCTAATTCACCTAGTGCTGAAAATGGAAAAATAGTCGTAACGGCAAATGTTCTTGGCAAAACGCTATTTGCTTTCAATCAAAATATAGGAAAACTTGGATATAAAGATGAGAAAACATTATTCAACACACCTATTCAATATGAAGCAAACACTAGATTTTCAATTGGACCCATTCCAGTGCGTTTAGCAGCGGGAATTCGGGGAAATAATGTTATGAAATGGGGAATAGAAATAGTTCCTTTAGAGCTCCAAACATATTTGCAGCATTATGCAGGAATTGATGCCTATGCTTCAGCTGCTGTTGATGTCGCCGTAGCAGGAACAGGAGTCACGGGACGCCTGCTTCTAATTTCTGCTAATACACAAATTTCTGCAGGAGCTCTTGTTGCATTTGCAGATCATCCTTCCATAAAATTACAACTTGTTGGAACAACAAATCTTGAAGCTTTAAATGGTGATTTAAGAGTATTTGTATACGCCTATTTACCATCATGGAGATTTTGGCGTGGCTTTTTAGAAAGAAAAGAATGGTCAACAAGTCTCGCTTCCTTTAAGGGTTATCGCTACACAGGAAATATTTTTAGTATTCGAGGCAATTTAAAAATTCCTAAAAATGCCCCTAGCAAAATTGAATAAAAATATTTTTTTGTTCAAATATAATGCAAAATAAATTGAAAGAAATTTGATAAATGTATTTTTATAAATAGTTCCTTATTTATTGCAAATAAATTTACTCCTCTAAATTTCTTAAAAGAGTAATCTGTATTTTAGAGTTTATTTGATCAATTTAAATTATGGCTCTTGCTATTTGCATCGCTGAAATACAAATAATACCAAACATTAAATGGCACATTACTTTAGATGGGCTTTTTACCATTATTGAATTTCCACCGTAACTATCTTTTAGAAGCGCATTTGTTCTTTCTGCTCCTGCTCTAAACTTATAGCGTTCAGATTTTGGAGGGTCGAATTCAATTTTTTCTCCTCTGCGAGGATTATGCTCAATAACATGAACTTTTCCTCTCGCAATAATATCTTCTTTTATTATGCTAGAATCATATGCTGAATCCATAAGGGTATATAAGCTCGATATTCTATTACCAGTGATCATTTCAAGTGGTAAAGAAACATTGTTGTCATGAACCGAGGCTGAAGTTAATAAACAGCTTATTGGAATTCCATAATCCCCTGTATCGATATGCAATTTATAGCCAATCCATGAATAACTATAGCCTTTAGAATTTTTTTTAGATCCAATATTGCAATTTACAGGTAACTCCAAAAGCATTTCATTTAAATTTTTATTTTTTTGCTTTTCTAAAATTGAAGGTTCCTTTTTTAGAATGAATTCACCTTTGCGAGGCCGCCCTCTTGCCCGTTTCTTTAATTCAATTTTTGCTTCTTTTTTCTCTGGCTTTTCTCTCACTTCAATGGCGGTTGAATCCCTGGAAATATGGTGAACCAGAACTCCCTTATGATATTTTTTTATTATTACTTCATGTATTTTTTCAGCCAATTTTGTTTTAGAAAACTCCTTAAAAGCATTGCTAAATGAGGCTTCGCAAGGGAGTTTATTTTTGTTAATAAAACCACAAATTCTTCTCAAAACAATATCTACTTTTAATCGATCAATTAATGAAACTGTAGTTGGTAAATTTAATACTGATTTTGCAATAAATGCTTTTGCAAAACATTCTCTATCCAAAGATGGACGACCTCTTCCAGGACAGGAAGCGTAATCATTAAAAAAATCAGCAATCTTAATTGTATCCAAAATCAGCATCAGCTCAAGATGGCTTTCTGTAGGATTACCAAGATAAATCTCTGGTTCCGGAAATAATTTGTCTTTAAATCTTTGCCAATATTTAGAAATCGTGATATCCATGCAATGTTTCTCCTGCATTAATTTGTTTACGCAAAACTATAATTAACACAGAAGAAACACCTTTTCGCTTTTCTAGCGAAGAAAATTACTCATCCACTGAATTTTTAAATTGCCTCATTCAATATAAATTAAAAGGCATAAGTGAATATTCATTATACAATCAAAATAAACAGGAGTATAATACATCCTTTATAGAAAAGGATTCCTCCGAAACTGTTATACTCTCTGCTTTAGAAGCCTTGTCTTATCGCAAACCCAATCAAGATATTATAAGTATTGAAAAAAAAATATTACACTCACATCCTTCAGAAACATTAAGAATGCAATCACTTAAAAATTTATCTCTAACAGGAATTAAAGAGGAAATAGAGTATGCTGCGCAAAATGACTCCTCAAAAGCAGTGCGTGATTTTGCTAAAAACCTCTTAGTACGTTACGAAATAAATCTGTAATCATAAAATCATCACACTAGCTTAAACTAGGTATTGTAGATACCTAGTGATCATCTTTTAAAAGGTGAATTCTAAATTATTTTATCTTTTCTTTATTCAATTTAACCCCTTAATTATCAAACATTTATGCTAAATAAAAGCAATGGCATAAATATTGCTTAAATTTAATTAATAGTATGTTTTGACGATATGTAATATAAGTGGGGTTACTTATGAAAAAAAAGACCTTTTTAATATTCTTAAATGCAGTTGTTTTTATATTCTTCTTACTTTCATTCACATCTTCACAAGCAGCTGATTATTATATTTCATGTTATTACTATGACTCAAATCAAGGAAAAGACAGTAAAAATCCTTCATTAATGAGACCGAGTACAATTTTTCCAGGTGCAAGTTCTAATTTTTATTGGGCAATTGATGACGACTCTCAAAAATACACCAAACTCAGCGGTTTTATTGAGGATGGATTTTTCCTCGAATTGCGTCTCAACCAAAAAGAAGTCGTGCAAAAATGCAATCATGCTATTGAAGTAGGGACTGTTATTTGGAGAACAAAACCCACCTTTAAACTTTATGACATAAAGGCTTCACGCTCAAATTATGATGGATTTGAATATCCCATTCGATTCGTAAAAGATGACAACAATAAATCCGCAATTAAACAAATTGTTGTTTTTGGAGATAGCTTGTCTGATACAGGAAATTTAAAACGCTGGACAAAGGTTATGCCTTACTTTCCTTTCTGGTTTGGACGATTTTCTGACGGATTTATTTGGAATGACTATTTAAATAAATTAACAAATATTCCCATATTAAATTTCTCCTATGGTGGTGCAAAAACAGAAGGATCTAATAATTTTTATGTCAAAGATTATACGGATTACATTTTATCTTCTGGTAGAAATATCGTAACAGGAAGCTCAAAAGATTATATTAATAATTATATTAATAATTATTTAACCGCTAATTCTTATCAAACAAAAACGTATAATATAACCCGCCCTAAGGATACTCTATATATTATTTGGATTGGCGCAAATGATTACATATCTACCTTAACAACAGAACAATTTACTGAAGATTTTTTTGATTATCCTGACAGTATTGGTGGCTCAAATACAGTTTCAAAAAGGGCGGTAGATAATATTATCGATCAAATTGAAATTTTGCAACAGCGAGGAGCTTATCACTTTTTAGTGCTAAACTTACCTGACTTTGGTAAAACCCCCCTAGTTATGGATATGTTTTATAATAAACACAACTCGGACATGCCCGATCGCGCCGAATTTGCCTCAAAAATATCAAATGTTATTCAAAATTATAATAAATATCTTGATACTGGAATTAAAAAACTAAAGAGAAATTTAGATGATGAAATTGATATCACTTATCTTGATTTAGGATCAAATTTTGATTTATTATTATCTGGAAAAAATTTGTATACAAATGAAAATTTTGACTATGGTTTTTCATTATTGAACTCAAAATATCCTATAGAAGGAAGTGACAATAAATTTATTCAAAATTATTGTTACAAAGCAGGATATTTAAAAGCCTCTAAACTCATTTTAAGCAGTGATAAAAGCGCGAACGATTTTGCTTTAAAAAATAGTTGCCAAACACCAGATGGCAAAATAAATAAATTTGCTATTTTTTGGAACTCACCCCATCCCACAAGTTATACGCACTGCTGGATTTCCTATGTCGTTCAAAAAAAACTGGAAGGGGTCGATCTGATAAAGAAACTAGATATATCTATAGATGATATGAAAAAATACTGTACTACCAGTGTTCAATAACTTTTAATTAAAAAATAAAATAAACATATTGAGTCCCTTGATTATCAAGAGACTCAATATGTTATTATTAAAAAAATATATGAAATCTTAAAAGAAAAACCCTAATAAAAAATTAGGGTTTTACAGGAGCGGGAGTTGCTGTGGGCACTGGCTGAACTGGAGCAGCAGGTGCCTGTTGCTCTACCGCTTTAGGAAGCACTACGGGAGCCGTTGTGCCCGGAAGCCCAGGAGCTGCTGTCGAAGGCACAGAATTGGTCAAAGGTACGACAGGAGCCGTTAAGTTTTTTTCAAGCTGATTTTTTAGGTCATATTTGTTGTGAGTTTTGACCCAGGACAAGGAGATGGCCAATATAAAAAACAAAAGTCCACACATCCAGGTTGCTCTCACAATAAGTTTGACGCCACCGGTTGCACCAAAAAAGCCTGTTGTGTTACCTCCACCAAAGGCTCCGCCAAGTCCACCTTCGTTACCTTGCTGAAGCACAATAATTAGGACTATCAAAACTAAGGCATCTATGATTAAAAGAGTTGTCAGAAGAGTTGAAATCATCTTAGTATCCTCAGGATAGAAAAGGCTGTATGCCTTACTCAAGATAGAAAGGTATTGCACAGCAATGAAGATTTCTCAAGTTCGTTTCACCAAGTGGGTTTATTAAATGACACGCATGACCAAAAAAAAAGAAGTTTCCGAGAAAACAGACAAAACAAGTAAGGCAAAACCTTCTGCAATAAGGTCTAAAAAAGCCTCCACAAAGGCTGATGCCCCTGCGCCAAAAACGAAAAAACAAGAAAGTACTAAGTCTTTGAAAGAGACCAAATCCCCTACAAAGGCAGCACCTAAAAAAACAAAAGAAGTGGCTGCTAAAAAAGAAAAAGTGACAAAAGCAGAAGCAATTAAGCCTCAAACAATGAAAAAGACAGCTTCCAGCTCCAAAAAATCTGTGGAAATGCTTCCACAGGAAACCTTGTTTCCTGATATAAGCCCTAGTTTCCCCCCAAAAGCGGTTGAAGTTCAGGCACAAAAAGAATCACTCGTTCAAAAAAATGAAGTGGCACCTGAAAAAGTGATACACAAACTTGAAGAAAAAGTAACAAAACAACAACTTTCCTCAAAGTTTAAACCCCTCATTTTAACCTTAGATACCATTCCTGCACCTCAATATGTCGTGCCAAATGAAATGGAAAAAAAGACAAAAAACATAACATTTGAAAATCTCATTGCGAGCGATAGTATTATCGAAGCCGTAAAAAAAGCGGGTTTTTTAGAACCTAATGAGACTCTCCAAAAGGCACTTCCCGCCACTCTTCGCGGATCGGATGTATTGCTTCTCAAGCCCAAAGAAGTGGAAGGATTCCTCATTGGAACTGTAACGGCCGCATCAAAAATTCTTTCTGAAAGCCTTCCTAAAGGTACAGCGCAATGCCCTTCTGTGCTTTTTATAAGCCCTTCACAGAAAAAAGCCGATGAAGTTTATCTAGCGAGCCAAGCTATTTTTAACAGCTTAGGCATTTCCGTAGCTAAGCTAAATGAGAATTCTCAAGCCGAAGACAACGCCACTGTAACTTCACAGAGCATTGATGTCCTTGTTGCTACTCCTAAAAGTATGAATGCGGCATTGCAAAGCAAATCGATCAAATCCAAGAACATTGGCCTTTGTTTTGCCATGGAAGCACAAAGCTTTACCAACGAAGAGATTATTGCTGACTTAGAACAAACCCTTGCTGAGCTCTCCCAAGATAGAACTCAAAAAATTATAACATCAAATGAAAACTCTCCTTATGTACGAGAGTTTTCATTTAAATTTCTCGAAGATCCTGAGTATATAAGCACTCTTCCTAGCCAAATTAAAGAAAGAAATCCAAAGCAATTTGCACACTCTTTGCAAGCAACACAAAAATTCCAGGTTTTATTAGGTCATTTAAAAACCCATAAACCTAACTGTGCCGCTATTTTTGCTAATACAAAAGCAGTTGCCGAATGGATTGCTTTCAAACTTCATGGCAACGGTATTAAAGTCGAGCTCATAACATCACAGCTCAGTCCGCAAAAAAAAGTTTCACTAGCAAAATCGATACGTTCCGGAGAAGTCAATGTCATTGTTACAAACGATGCCATTGCCAATTCCTTAGGAATTCGAGAACTCAATTGCATATATAACTTCGATTTACCTGATGTTGCAGAAACATTTATGAAGCGTATTGCAAGAATTGAAGGCGCGAAAAATCCTATTGCTGTTTCTTTTATTTGTGAAGATTATGGCTTCAATATCAAAGCAATTGAAAATACTTTAGGATTTAAAATCCATATTGCCACTCCCGATAAAAATTATTTTAATTTAAAAGATATTTCCGAATATCCCCTAGAACCAAGTGGAAAAGTCAAACGAATTGGCGTCGTATACGACGAAGTTGTCGAAGAAACAAAAGAAGAAATCGTTCAACCTAAAGTTGAGTCGAAAATTGAAGTAAAAGTGGAACCAAAAACAACGAAGAAGTATGAACTGGAAAGCAGCAACACAACGCGCGTGGCACCACCTCAAGCAGCCGGAGCATCTGCTTTTTCGGCAAAGCTTTATCCTCGTCCCGAAAGCGAAAACAAAGAAGAAAACGCTGCTTTTGCGAAAGATGCGACAAGCAAAACTCATTCGACAGCTTCTTTTTCTCAAAAACCATTCGAGCCGCGTAAAAATGCCTATCAACAAGGTAACAGGCCTCAGTTTGACAGCAGCATGAATCGCGCCGGTTCCGACAAATTTGTACGTAGGGATGAACGCGCCAAAGATGCTATCGATGCCGCACGCCTTGCTGCAAAAGCCGCAAACGAGAAACGCAGAGATCGCACAACACAAAAAACAGCAACATCACCCAAACGTCCTGGACTCTTCGATATTATGGTTTCCTTAGTACAAGATGCCGTTCAATCAGCAGCTCATGCCGCTAAGGAATCAGTAGCAAACAATATTCAAGAGAATCTTCCTAAACTATCGACAGTACTTGATCGCTTTAAAATACTTAAAAAGCCTTCAAAACTTCCTGAAGATAATAATAAAGAATAATCATAAAAAATGGTCTTCTTTGAAATATCAATGGAAGACCATTTTTTTTTCAATTCAATAAACTTAGTTATAAAAATAAATAAATTTCATAAAAAGTAATCTTATAATTCTCTAACTCTAATTCTTGATTTTTCAAGAAAAAAAAGCTATTGTCATTTTTACTAAAAATCTTTTATAACTCTCAAAATCTAATAATCAGTCAGGAAATTTAAAAATGAAAAAATTTAAATTTATATCAAATATTATTTTATTCATTTGGATTTTTCAAAATAATAACTGCGCTCATGCGCAAATAAAAAAAAAGTTTACAGGAAAATACGATTACATTTCTAATTATAACAAAAGTTTTAATGAGCACACATGGCTTGTATCACATAACTCCTACTCATATGATACGGTATTTTCAAACCAATTTGGTACCACTATTCAAAGGCAATTAAATATGGGCGTCCGAGGTCTCATGCTTGATCTCTATGAATATAATGACACCATTAATTTGTGCCATAAGGTGTGTAAATTAAGTAATGGCGGAACCATTATAGACCTTATGAATAAAATAATTATACCCTTTTTAGATAGAAACCCTCACGAAATAATAACAATTTTTTTAGAAGATCACACAAAACGCGACAAATTAAATAGCGCATTAAATAAGATAAAAAATTTAAGTAAATACACCTTCAACCCTCAAAAATGGATTGAATATACCAAATGGCCGACGATAAGTGAAATGATTGTAAAAAACCAAAGACTTATTCTAGTTACAGAAAATGAAGAAAATTCCGGATTTTTTCAAACAAACTCAGGAGAAGTACATATTATTTTTGGTCAGGACATTTTTATTGAAAACTACTGGAGCCTGGGAAAGAGTATATTGTCACACGATTATTCCTGCATCTCGAGATGGCAAAATATTCAATTAGACGAAAAAACCTCCTCCCCCTTTTATTTCTGGTGGAATAGATTATTTCTTATGAATCATTTTCATGGAATTCCTTTTGCGAATCACTCTGAAATAGACAACAGTTTCGAAAATATATTTGAAAGAGATGAAAAATACTGTAGACCCATAACTCAAAAAAAACCAAACTATATTGCTCTCGATAATATTTCTAAAGGAAATGGATTTGAATATATAGATATATTAAATAATGGTGGCATTCTATTCTATGAATTAAATGAAAATAAAGAATTAAAAATTTTATGCGGGGTTGGGACCTCTTTTAAAAGAAACATCACTTTTCAAGAAATAAATTGCCCCGCGCAAAGAATTCAAGGTGCTATTTTAAAAGGAGTTCAAAAAGAAACAATAATATCTTTATATAATGAAAATAATCAAAAACTCACTCATATTGATATCATCGAAGATATTGCATTAGACTATCAAATAAACATTCCTAGCTTTGACTCCTATAATTTCAATCCTTATTACATATTAAAATATGCTCCAAGAGGCGTAATTAAAAGTAATTTAAATAGAGTCATAATTGAATAATAGTATTAAAAAAATTCGATCTGCAAATTTCAAAATTCAATTAAAGTAGAAGCTGTTCACTAATAATATCTTTGAATATTTCTATGGGATAATCTGCTATGCATGTTCGTTCGTCTATTTTACTTACTGCATGAATCACAATATATGGAAAATTATTTTTATTTTGTCTAATGACATCAAAAAACCATAGTGACACAGCCTGATTATCACAAACTTCAATAACCAATAATACTCCTTTATTACGAAATTCATCTTGCAATTGTAGTATTTTATTTTTGGAAGAACCAAATCCAGCAAATCTATATCCTTTAAAAATAAATTGCTTCGCGAGTTGCGATCCTAGACAGCCTGTAATTCCTGTAACAATAACGCTAGTCCTACTTTTAATTGACATCTCTCCAGATATTTTGATATTTACTTGAATGAAAGTAACAAGGCGGGATAAATATAGGACGTTCTTCATGAGAAAATTTATAGCGGGATGTGAAAATACGATTCAAAAAAAATTTGCATATATTCCAAATCGACTGAACAATTGTAAAGTGATTAAATTAAATAATTTTACATTAATTCAATCACCATATAAAACCTCCATGTTCAATATCGCATGGATAAAAGAACTCAATAAAGAAACTTATCAAGAAAAGATACAAAATATAATAGATACTTTGTCACCCAACCCTTTTGCCCTATGGCTGGGACCAAACACAATTTCTTGTGTCAAGGAATCACAATTAATTGAAATGGGATTTATTAAAGAAGCCAATGAAACGGGAATGTGTATAGAATTAAATCAATTTAATGAAAATATTTATGAATCAAATCTACAGTCAATTTTTGAAGTAATTGATAAAGAAGGTATTTTAAAATTTATTGATGTTCTTGAAGCCTACGATCCTTTTGTCCGCGATTATTATTTAAAAGTTTTTCATGAAATTGGACTTGGAGAGCATCAGCCCTTTCGCTTTTTTTATTTAAGCAAAGATGGAAAAGCTGTTTGCATCGCCTCTCTATTTTTCGCAGATAATTATTGCGGGATTTTTGATGTGATCACTCATGAAGCACATCGCAAACAAGGTCATGCAAATAAACTAATGAAATATTTATTGAGCTATGCTAAAAAACGTCAAACGGATCATATGTGCTTAACAGCATCTTCTCCAGAAGCGGTTTATTTATATAAAAAAATGGGATTTATTGAATTAGGGTATTATAACTGCTTTGAATTTAAATTCCGCTTTTAATTTTTCTATAATACATTTAAATAAAAACAATATAATACTTAAAATATAAGCAGAAAAAAGTAAATAATAAAATCTATAATATAAAAAAAATTAAAAATCCAATGGTAGTTCAGTCCCATGAACGTCCTCTTGAACCACCTATAGAACCCTTTGACTCAAATTGGAGAGTACTATTAATTCTATATTTATTCTCTCATTGATATACATTTTTAATTCATAACAATAAAATTTATTCTTAAAATAAAAATATTTTTAATTTTTTTATTAATTGGATGAAAAATTTACAATTAATCTATTTATAATTTTTTATCATTATGATAATTTTTATTTTTTGTGAAACATGCTTATCTATAATCTCTCGAACTAGGTTTACAATATTCAAATTCTAATTTTTCAACTATGCGCTCAGGATTTTCTTTAATCCCATTATATTTCCAAGCAGCAATATGACAAAAATTATTGTCGTCGCGCATGGGATCGCCATTTTTTGTTTGAAATTCTTCCCGAAAATGACTGCCACAAGATTCTTCTCGTGCAAGGGCATCGTGGCACATTAATTCAGCAAGCTCAATGTAATCGCCTAGACGACCTGCTTTTTCCAATTCCTGATTTATGGTGTTCGCATCGGATGGAATTTTAAGATCATTCCAAAATTCATCTTTTATTCTTGGAATCAACTTTAAAGCATCTTCTAGTTTTTGTTTATTGCGCGACATAGAGCAACAATTCCACATTACTTTACCAATTTTTTCATGTATTTCGTCGGCAAGTTGATTTCCTTTTATATTCACAAGATTATTTATATTTAACTGAGTATTCTGAATACCCTCTTGAAACTCTTCCTGCTCTTTATGAATCTTTTTTAAATTGGAATTGGCAAAATAATTTCCTAATGTAACGGGTAAAATAAAGTAACCATCGACCAGTCCTTGAAGAAGAGCATTCGCGCCTAAGCGGTTAGCGCCGTGCTCACTGAAATTTGCTTCTCCTAATACAAATAATCCGGGAACTGAGGACATTAAATTATAGTCAACCCAAAGACCACCCATGGTGTAGTGAATAGCAGGATATATACGCATGGGTTTCTGATAAGGATCATCACCAACAATTTTTTCATACATTTGAAATAAATTGCCATATTTTTCTTCTAAATAATTTTTACCACGTTCCTTTATTTTATCTTTAAAATCTAAGTAAACAGATAATCCCGCCCCACCCACACCAAAACCATCATCACATATTTTTTTTACCGCTCGTGAGGCAACATCACGTGGCACTAAATTACCGAAACTCGGATAAATGCGCTCTAAAAAATAATCGCGCTCCGATTCCTGAATTTCATTTATATTTCTCTCCTCGCTCGCTTTTTTAGGAATCCAAATTCTTCCATCATTTCTCAATGATTCTGACATTAATGTTAATTTAGATTGATGATCGCCAGATACAGGAATACAAGTGGGATGAATTTGTGTAAAACAGGGGTTTGCAAAATAAGCACCCCGTTTATAGGCACGCCAAATGGCAGTAGCATTAGATGGTTTAGCATTTGTAGAAAGATAAAATAAATTGGCATAACCACCTGTAGCGATAATAACCGCATCGGCATGATGAGCTTCAATTTCTCCGCTGACCAAATTACGAACAATAATTCCTCGTGCTTTTCCATCAATGACAACGAGATCGAGCATTTCACGACGTGTCAGCATATTAATATTTTTTTCAGCAACTTGACGCATCATACTTTGATAAGCACCCAGAAGAAGTTGCTGACCTGTTTGGCCTTTTGCATAAAAAGTTCTTTCGACCTGGGTTCCACCAAAGGATCTATTATCTAAAAGGCCTCCGTATTCTCTCGCAAACGGAACACCTGTCGCCACACAGTGATCAATAACTTTTGAGGATAATTCTGCCAAACGGTAGACACCGGCTTCACGGGCACGATAATCGCCTCCTTTCACGGTATCGTAAAAAAAACGATAAGTGGAATCGCCATCATTTTTATAATTTTTAGCTGCATTTATTCCGCCCTGAGCAGCAATGGAGTGCGCTCGTCGGGGAGTGTCCTGCAAACAAAATGCAGTTACTTTATATTCTGCTTCCGCCAGCGATGATGCTGCAGATGCACCTGCTAATCCTGTTCCAACGACAATAACGGAAAACTTTTTGCGATTTGCAGGATTGACCAATTTGCTATCAAATACATGATTTTGCCATTTGTCTTCTATTTTTCCGCTAGGAATATTGTGTTTGAGCATTTTTGAGTCACCTTTTAAATCAGATTTCAAAATGAGCTACAGAACCGAATTTATTTTAGCATGTACTTACTTTAAATACATTATAAATATCATAAAATTTCCATTTAAATTATAGCATTTAATTCATTATACTCAACAATATTTCCTCTTTCTATTTGCATGATTTTTTGAAGAATAAGATGAATATTATTCAACTCTGCTAAAGGGTCTTTTAGCCAATCGATGGAATAAAGCTTCTCAATATTCCAGCCTAATTTCGTCAATACCTGAATGTCTAATGTGGTATCGGATAACTTTTCGTTTGATGATAGGAATCCTTCATCACAGATAATTCCTAAAATATACTGATTTTTCTTAAAAGGATGATGTATTGCCAGATCGATGCAGACATGATGAAAACCAATAGATTCGGAAACCTTATAGCCAAGGTTTTCAAGTTCTAATTTGACATAATTCGAAAATTCATTCACTTTTTTATTAGAAAATAATTTATTATTACCTTTAAAAGATTTCAGTATGGAAAAAGCGGCATCAATATTATCTTCACTCAACACTTTAGAATATTTTAATAAACGCCCCAATAGGCACATATAATAATTATCGACATAGGCCTTTTCACTGGTATCAAAATCATTTAATGGAAAGGATGAGAAAATATAAAACTTATCTTTCACAATAGATATTATTTTCGCAATAAAAAAATTGATATTATCATTTTCAAATAATTTTGACTTTATCAACAATGAATCATGAGAATCTATGATAAAAATAACATTATCAAACTGTTCAAAAGTCATATTTTCAATATCTTGGATACAAATTTTTACATGAGGATTTTGTTGATTCACATAAGTAAACCCCTGAATTGACCATGGGATAAATTCATTAATTTGAATAACACGAGTCAAATAATCATTATACTTAAGAGATTGTTCAATTGATATAGTAACAATAGCAAATGATTGATGAGGATTTGATTCCATCAGATTTAAAAAATGATTTCCAATAACTTCAGTTTTATTTTTCCAATCTGTATTTATTTGTATATATTGAATTTGACTTTCCGATAAAAAAACCATAGGTCTCTGAGCAAAATAAAGATCACCCTTACATAGAGCCACATTATAAAATGCTAAAAGAGCTTCATTGAGATGACATGATGTATTTTTAAATTCATATTGGAGTGAATTTTTAAAAATTATTTTATCAATATTATCTGAACTTCTCGAATTATCATCCTTACTTGAAGAAATTGAAGAGTGATGAGCTTCCTTAATAATAAAAATCTGTTGTGCCCTATAAATTAAAGGGATGGCCTTATTCATACTATGAATGGGAAAATTATCGAATATAACAAGATCGAATAATTCCTGTTTCAAAGGTAGAAAGCGACTTGCAGAATGGGGAGTCATCATCCACAGAGGCATAATTTTTTGAAACAATGTAAATTCATCATCATTAAAATGATTTGGATTACCTATAGAAAAATAATTTAAAAATTGATTTGACAATTCTTTAAAAATTTTATTGTCAGTTAAATCAGGATAATTTTTTGATATTTCATTTTGACAATAAATATATTTATTTCTATTATAATATGCATAATTTTTTATAATTTCATTATCATAATATGAAAATAGCATTTTTCCAAAATTTCTAATCGAGGGATAATCAGCAATAATTTCACCAAACCATCCTACAATGACGGAAGAAAAAACAATATCTTTCCACTTTCCTTGATGATGAGACAAAGACTCTATTATATTCAGATCCAAATTTATAATATCAAATTTGTCTTTTATTTTATTTATAATATTATTATATTGATGGATAAAATCGATATCATCAATTCTATCTATTAAAACACCTATTAATGCTATTTTTTTCTCTACATGAGATATTTTAAGTCGGTTTATATCAATGAAGTTATTCAGTCTATTCCAATATTCATCTATTTTGAAATCACATTCTTCCCTATTTTTTACCGTGTCGGCTATATTTCTAATAATTTGCATTACATTTTTATAGCTATAATAGGAATTTGTCGCTTCGTTAAAGTGATTTGGTATTAGGATCATTGAAGCGTCATAAAAA
Source organism: Silvanigrella aquatica (assembly GCF_001907975.1). Classification (NCBI taxonomy): domain Bacteria; kingdom Pseudomonadati; phylum Bdellovibrionota; class Oligoflexia; order Silvanigrellales; family Silvanigrellaceae; genus Silvanigrella; species Silvanigrella aquatica. The sequence continues at coordinate 609,573 of NZ_CP017834.1, read as the reverse complement.
ATTTGAAATATTTTTTCTAAATCGATTTGAATTTTATTAGCTATTTCGATTACATGATTAGGATTTGAAGGATCATTAATACTTTTTGCTGATATGTCTGCAACCAAAGATGATAGCTTTTCAAATGCATTTAAGTAGTTTTGAAATTGAATAAACGGCTGCAGGGAACCATCCCAGGTAGGGCAGATATTTTTTACCATCATACACATTGACCAATATTTTTTTGAAAAAAACTTAGTAAAATTATGGGGCAGTGAAAAATATTTTTCAAGTTCTAATACAAGTGTAGGATCTGTATTCAGCTTTATCGCTAAATAACCTTTTTTATTTAAATCCATTTCTAAAATAAGCAATTTTATTTGATTAGAATAATTTATTAAATCAGAGGGCCATGAAATATTTTTTTCCCAAATTTCTTTATAGTCATATGAAATCTCAAGATCTAAATTATTTCTATTGATAAAAACAGCATATTCATTGAGATAATCGAGAGAATCATTGAAAGGTTGAAATTGAGATATTTTATAATTAAGATATTTTTTTTCACAATTTAATTGAGTAATATTATTTTTAATTTCTAATAAAACATTAAATAATTCTTTTGTTTTAGTCGTTTCTGTGTGCTTATAAATCCAAGGACTATCAAGACTGTTATCCAACCTACTATAAAAATATTGTATACCATCAATTTCAGCTAAAATCTGAGACAATTTTTCCCACTCAATATGGCCAAATTTTTTGAAAATATTTTCATCAGATAGCTCTTTTTTTACATTGAGTGCTTTGTGAATAATTTCAACATTTTTTAAGCCACTTTTCAAATGCTTTTCTTGCGTCATGCTATAAAAATTATTTATATTAATTTTTATTTTTTCATTATCATAAATAACTTTTAAAAAATCATCATCCAAATTATAATTACTTTTTTCATCATTAAATTTTAAAATATCAGAAAATATTTCATCTTTATTTAATTGATTATCATTAACTATAATAATATTTTTATTTAATGAATGCATTAACATTTTCTGATATAGTGAATCCAAGTAATTTTTATTTTCTGAAACAAAAAGAACCTTTTTATTTTGAATAACTGCATTTAAAATAATATCACATAAAATATCATTTTTTTGAACTCCAATGGGCAACGATAGAACTACAGATCTTTCATTTTTTGCAATGTCAAGAATATTCCTTAATTCATTTTTATAAATAAAATATTTTAATTCATCTTTCGTATCTGGGTATACTGCTCTATTTTCATTTTTTTCAACATGATTTAAATCCTCCTTTTTAAGCAAATCATGCAATATATTACTAGCATCATTTAATTTAACTATTTCATTATAATCTTTATAAAGAGATAGGTTTTCATTTTCCAAAATATCAATATTCATAAAATCATAAATCAAAAACTGATTATCAACATAATCATCTTTAAACTCATATTTATAGTTTAGATATTGAAAAAATATACCATGATTTCTTAATATTTCAGTAAAATAATGAAAAGCATAATTTACAGAGTGAAACTCTTTATCACTATCAAATTTAATATTAAAAAAATACTCGAGATAATGCAGTAATACTTCATTAAAAGTAATAGTCTCTTTATGAAAATAAAGATGATATTGATCTTTACTATTTTTATTTAAATAAACAGGTATTTTAAAAATAGGGGCATTGGTTTTATTACAGTTGCTTTGCCAGGACAAAAAAGGTCCCAATAAGTAAAGACACGAGTTTCCAAATTTTCTTTCATAGCTTTCAGAAATATAAGTCAATTTTTCAAGCTTTTGAAATAGATTTGAATTTAATTTTTTTTCAATTAATAGATAGCTATTTAAATCAAATTTTTTAGCAATAAATATTTGTTCAAACTCTTTCGAGATCCAACGCAAATGACGATTGATTGGTGAGTCATTTTTAGAAATATCGACATTTTCATTATCATCAATTGTTAAGTTAATTGTCGTTGAAACATTATGCTTATAAAATAGGGAGGAGTTTTTTGGCGTAAAACCTTCTAAGGAATCCCGATATTTTAAAAGCTGTCTTTTCAGCTGGATATTGTTCATGATCTTCTCTTTAATATAATCAAATTAGCACAACTTCAATTATTTTTGAAATTGTTTATTTATAATTGATATATTCAAATATAAATCTAATCAATGAACAATTTTAAAGAAATAATTTTATTTTTACATTAAATATTATTTTTCATCTGCTTAAAAAACAGACGCTTGTACCTGAGAAATATGCCTTTTTCTTAGCAAAAACATAGCAAGGCGCGATTGACCAATTCCTCCTCCAATAGAATAAGGGAGTTCCCCTTTAAGAAGTTTTGAATGAAAAAGCAATTCACTGCGATGACATTGCCCCTTAAGTTCCAATTGTCTTCTTAAAGCATCTTCATCAACACGAATTCCCATGGATGACAGCTCAAATGCCGATGCGAGTTTAGCATTCCAAACAAGAATATCCCCATTTAATCCTTTAAATTTATCATGTGTAGGCGTTGTCCAATCATCATAATCAGGAGCCCTTCCATCATGCGGTTTTCCATCTTGTAAGTCACCTCCAATACCAATTAAAAATACGGCACCCTGTTTTCTACATATTTCAATTTCTCTTTCCTGAGGTGTAAGATGAGGATAAAGTTCCAAAAGTTCTTCAGAATGAATAAATGTGATTTTTTCAGGAAGAACAGTTTCAAATTGAGCATACATTTCTGAGAGTTTTTTTTCTGTTACTTTTAATGCAGAATAAATTTTCTCAACAGTTTCCTTTAAGAAATCTAGTGTTCTTTGTTCTTTTGAAATGCTCAATTCCCAATCCCATTGATCGACATAGGCTGAATGTGTGGCATCAATTTTATCGAAGGGACGAATAGCACGCATATCTGTATACAAGCCTTCGCCCAACCTAAAATCATAAATACCGAGCATCATTCTTTTCCATTTTGCAAGAGATTGGACAATTTCAATTTTTTTATCTGCATGATACTGAGGAATAATAAAAGTAACCGGTTTTTCCACACCATTGAGATCATCATTGAGCCCAATTCCCGATTCCACAAATAAAGGCGAAGATACTTTAGAAAGATTTAACTCTTGCGATAAAACTTCTGGAAAAAAAGATTTTACGAAGTGAATTTGTTTTTCAGCAGTTTTTAATTCCACTGCAGAAATAGGACTTTTTTCGCACGATAAAACACACAAAGACATAAAAACACCTCAAATAGATGATTGTGACAGTGAAAAAGCAGGACTCAATGGAAATTGTTTAAAATAAATACCATTAAGTAACATGAAATTTTATAAATTATTCAATTTTAAATTTAATTGGGATTAATTATTATTGTAATTATTATTAGAATTGCGATTTGAAAGAACAGAGTGAAGAGAAGAAAAAGATAACGGAAATGATATAAAATCACACATCTTCTTTAAACGGACACATGCTGCTCTCATTGCAATACACCTTTGTTTAGGGGACAAACTAAAAGTAACAAAGTGACTATAATTGAGCCCTTAAGAGCTGTCAAACAAAATTTTATAAATATAATCATTTTAATTTTCTAGTGCTTTAAAACTCATGGAAAACTTAGTGTGTTTGGCATTCAAATCGAGGCTGAGAGCCCCTCCACTTCTTTCAACAAAATGAAATGATTGAGTTAAACCCAAGCCAATATTTTTAAAATCATGACTCGTATAAAATGGTTCAAAAATACTAGCTCGTTTTTCAAAGGGAATACCTTCACCATTGTCCATGATAGATAATATGACATTTCCGTCAATATCATTTTTTAGATCAATATGAATCCAAGGGGCATCAATTTTTTCAGTTGCTTCAATAGAATTATGAATAAGATTTACAAGAGCTTTATATATTTCTTCTTTTTTAACTAGAACATATTTTTCACTATTTTCGATTTCAACATTATATTTAATTTTAAGAGTACTCAATTCATATTCACAATAGCGAATTGCCATATCAATAATTTCTGAAAGCTTACATTTAACTCTTTTAGCCTCAGAGCCATGCAAAGAAACACCTTGAAGTTTTGTTACTATTTTTGATATCTTTAAGCTTTTCTTTTTCATCTCAGTCAGATGTTCAATAATTATCGATCGATTTCGATCATCCATTTTTTCAGCATGGCTTGTAAGAGAATCAATACTTAATAATATATATGCAAGTGGATTATTAATTTCATGCGCTATAGAACCAGAGATACGTGATAAACTTTTTAAATTATTACTAATATACTCTTCATTTTGTTTTCTTTTTACATTTGTTTCATCTAATAAGGCGCCCACAAAACCTTCAAATATTTCATTTTCATTATATTTTGCTATGGCATTTGCCTTGAACCATTTATATTCTCCATTTGAAGTTTGAGAAACAATCTCGAGGTTTTTAAATGATTTTTGACGACTCATCATAGCTCGTAATTGTATTTTTAGTTCTTCAGGAGTTCCTCGCGCAAAAATATCATCCAATTTTGTTATTTTAAAATTAGATTTAGATAATCCCAATTTTTGATAAATACTAGGACTTATATATTTTAAATTCATAAATTTATCTGTTTCCCAAATACAATCAAATGTTTCATATAGCAAATCTCGACTTTTAATTTCATCATCAAAACTAAGCTCTTGATTTTGAATAGTTTTTTTTCTTTTTTTGTTTTTAATAACAATGAACAGCGCTAAAATTGCTAAGGAAAAAATCAATAAAATATATTTATACTCTTGACAAAATTTTAACATATTATTAATAAAAATAAAATCTTCCATTTTCATACCTTTTTCCAAGATATTTTAGATTAATATTTTCGTGCCAATAATAAAAAACCTTTAAGAAATTAATTTTTGCTACACGATTAGAAATATAAACCGAAGAAGTATTAGAAATATAATTTCTTTATAAATTTATTAACCTGGAGTTCAGTTATGCCATCAGTTCTCATAGTGGACGACGAGCCCTTAGTATGCGAATTTTTATCATACCGCTATAAGAAAGAAGGCTTTGAGACATTAACAGCGGCAAATGGTAAAGAAGCTCTAAATATTTGTCAAAATAGCACTCCCGATGTTGTTATTACCGACATGAAAATGCCTATTTTAGATGGAATTGAATTCATTAATGACCTTAAAAATATGGATAACTATTATCCTATTATTGTTTTTATGAGTGGTTATTCTGAAATGTCATTGGAAGAAGCCTATGCCATGGGAGTGGATGCTCTTTTTAATAAACCATTTAATGTTGGTGATATTTTAGGTGCTACAAAAAAATTTCTCAAAAATAAAGAACTTTATTCTGATATTAATTCGATAAAAGATAATGAAATTTTTCATAGTGAACAAATGGCTATGCTATCTGAATTATCAGCCGGAATCATTCATAATATTAATAATCACATTGCTTTTATATCAACATCATCTTTTATATTAAAAAAATACCTCGAAGAGGATTTGACTACAAATCCAAATAATGAACTTAAAATAAAAGCTTTAAATATTTCAGATAAAATATATAAATACTCCGGAATTATTTCTAAAATAATTAAGAGTATAAAAACATTAGCATACCCCAACAATAGAAACTTAAAGAAAGAGAATGCTAATTTATTTTTTATATTAGAAAACTCTATGTATTTACTTGAAGATTATATTAAATTAAACAATATTAAATGCTTTATAACTTGCGATAAAGATATTGAAATTCCATGTTTTCCAGAATATCTTATTCAAGTTTTTATAAATATTATTAAAAATTCATTTGAAGCTCTAGATGAAAAAGAATCTGAAGACAAATGGATTAAAATTGATGTCATAAAAGAAGAAAATAATATTCAAATCTCTTTTACTGACAGTGGAAATGGAATTAAAAAAGAAATTATTCCTTTTTTAATGAAACCATTCCAAACAACTAAAAATCGAGATAAAGGAATAGGCGTAGGCCTGAGCATATGCAAAAAATTAATGGAGCTTCATGAGGGCACCATTGAATATGATGATAATTCTGAAAATACGAGATTTGTTCTCAATTTTAAGATTTAAATTTATTCCTCATCTTTTTCTCTCAATTTTTCAAGAACAGAAAAATCCTCGAGAGTGGTTGTATCTCCTTTGATAGTTCCTGTCGTTGCAAGTTCACGCAGCAAGCGTCGCATAATTTTTCCACTTCTAGTTTTTGGAAGAGCTTCTGTAAAACGAATTTCGTCAGGACGCGCTAAGTTTCCAATTTCATGTGTTATAAATTTTGATATATCATCTTTTAATCCTTCATTTACAGCAACCGATTTTTTTAAAGTAACAAATGCAACAATTCCTTGACCCCGAATCGGATCGGGTCTTCCCACAACGGCACACTCTGCAATACTGGGATGTTGCACAGCAGCACTTTCTATTTCCATGGTACCTAATCTGTGACCACTAACATTAATCACATCATCAACACGACCCATTATCCAATAATATCCATCTCGATCCTGATGAGCGCCATCACCAGTAAAGTAAACACCATCAATTTCTTTCCAATATGTTTTTTTAAAACGCTCATGATCACCATAAATTGTTCTTGCCATATGAGGCCAAGGTTTTTTGATACATAAATACCCTCCCTTTGTTCCTTTAGCAGGAGTCCCATCTTTATTTAAAATAGCAGGCTCCACTCCGAAAAAAGGTAGCGTAGCACTCCCTGGCTTAGTAGAAGTGATTCCAGGAAAAGGAGAAATCATAATGGCACCTGTTTCCGTTTGCCACCACGTGTCGATAATAGGACATTTTTTCTTGCCTATAACTTCATGATACCAAATCCAAGCCTCTGGATTTATAGGTTCTCCTACTGTGCCCAGTAACCTTAAGCTCGACAAATCATGTTTTAAAGGCCCTTCGTTACCTAATCGAATAAAGGAACGGATCGCAGTTGGTGCTGTGTAAAGAATTGTGATGCGATGAGCAGCAATCATTTTCCAAAATCTGTCGGCTTCGGGATATGTCGGAGCTCCTTCATACATAAATACAGTAGCACCATTGCTTAAAAGTCCATAAACAACGTAACTATGTCCCGTAATCCATCCCACATCAGCAGTGCACCAATATATATCTGTATCTTTAATATCAAATAAATATTTTGTTGTTACTGTCGTGCCCAGAAGATAGCCCGCCGTTGTATGCAATAATCCCTTAGGCTTTCCTGTTGTCCCACTTGTATATAATATAAATAAAGGATGCTCCGAAGGAAGAGGAATAGCTTCACATTGATTTGATTCATTCACAATTAATTCGTGCCACCAGACATCTCTGCCTAGCTTCATATTTACTTTTTCACCCGTCCTTTTTACGACAACAACATTTTTTATCGTAGGAGTTTCTTTACAAGCCTCATCGGCCATATCTTTCATTTTTACTGATGTTCCTTTGCGAAAACCACCATCTGCGGTAATAAGTAGCTTGCAATTTGAATCTTGAATACGATCACGCAAAGAGTTGCTGCTAAATCCGCCAAAGACAACTGTGTGCACGACACCAATACGCGCACAAGCAAGCATCGCTATGACAGCTTCGGGAATAAGGGGCATATAAATAGCGGCTTTGTCTCCTGCCTTTAATCCCAAACTTTTTAACATGTTCGCACAACGAGAAACTTCAGAATAAAGTTGTTGATATGTTATTGTTCTCGTCTCTCCAGGCTCGCCTTCCCAAATGAGAGCTGCTTTGTTTTTTCGCTCTGTAATTAAATGTCTATCTATACAATTGAAAGAAACATTTAAAGTGCCACCGGTAAACCATTCTGCCTTATAATCTTTCCATTTAAAAACAGTACGCCATTTTTTAAAAAAAACGATATTCTGTATTGCCATTTTTTCCCAAAATGCTTTGGGATTTTTAATAGAGCTTTGATATAATTTTTTATAAACATTTAAATCTTTAAGGATATAATTTTTAGCAAATTCTTTATTGGGATGGAATTTTCGATTTTCATGTAAAACAGAATCTATGGAAACTTCTAATGAGCCTTTATTTGACATTAATCCTCCCTCATTAAAGCGCTCCAAAATGTCTTTAATTTATCGATGGCACGTTCAAAATCTTCATTTGTTACTGAAAGTACAAATCGACAGTATCCAGGAATTCCTGTCCATTCGCATCCATTGATCAGTAATTTCGTTTTATTAAACAATGCTTCATGCACATTATTATTTGTTATTAACATTGTAATTTCTTCGTTCGATTTTAAAAATTGAATTTTTTTGCCTACTATTTTTGTTGGCGCTGCAACAACAAAGAGCCCTCCTTGCGATTCTAGAGGCTCCCAACCGTGAGTTGATAATACATGGCATAATTTTTCGGCTCGCATTTTTAAAAAATGACTTTGTTCCGTGTAATGATTTAAAATTTCTTTTTCTTGACTATTAATCATCGCAAATATCTTACGAGTAGCATAACGCATTGTAGAGGGTAAATGATATTGAACTCCCCATTTCATGGCAGACTGGATTTGAATATGATCTGAATATCCAAATCCAATTCTTAATCCACCAGCCGATAATTCTTTAGACAATCCTCCAAGCACTAAAAATTTTAACTTTGGAGTTTTATTTTTAATAATGTCATAAATATTTATTAAATTAAAATTTTTATTAAAATCTAATTCAGAAAATATTGTATCCAAAATAATTGTCGCATTGTTTTTTTCAACTACTTTAAAAATTTCTGTTACTTCTTTTAATGTGTATTTCGCTCCCGTAGGATTTACAATAGGAGAGTTAAAAAATACCCATACATTTTTTGATTCTCTTGTTAAAATATCACTTAATTGTTCGGCAGATATTTTAAAACTATTTTCTGAATTTGTTTTTAGAGAAAGAAGAGGCGTCCCATAAAATAAGGCCGTTGCTTCAAAAAAACCATAATTTCCGGTTGGAAATAAAATAGTATAATTATTTATTGCACAATATTCACAAATATTTGCAAAAAGTGATGAAACGCCATTTGCTACTAAAATATGACTTTTATTTTCGACTTGAAACCCAAACCTATTTTTTAGACAAATTGATATTTCTTCTTCTAAATTAATTTCTGATGATGAAATATTTTGCCTCACAAAACTCTCTACAATAGATGCTTTTAAAAAGTTAGGGGTAGGAAAACAATTTTCACCATAATCTAAGCGCACTGTTTTACTATCGATATCATGATGAGAATTTTGAATGGCGGGGTGGGTAAAGGATTTTTTACAATGAGATGAAAATTCAGGAAACTTATCTTGAAAAGGCAAACTTTCCAAAGTAGGAAGTCGTAAATTTTGTGACAAACCTCGCTTGTTATTTTTAACATGGAAACTTAATAAATCGAATAAAATAGTATTGTAATATTCTTGTAAAATTACTGATGTGCGACTGTAAGTCAGCTCAGCCGCATAACAAAAGGCATTGATAAAAGATTCATTCTCACTCAGTAAAAACGTAACTTCAAGATCAGAATATATTCTATTATTAATCAATCCACACATAAGAGCAACATGAGATGGTAATGGTTGCTCTGAAATATATTCAAATATTCCATTTAATTTTGGAGAGCTCGACAAATCAAAAACATTACTAAAATCAATGATAAGTCTTGTCCCATATTTTTCGGTAATTTCAATGAGTCTGAGAATAGAGTCTTGTCCTCTTATTTCAAATTCATTTAATGAACAAACAACCAGATCAGGCTCTAATGTTGCAATTAATTTACAAACCAACTCAGTTTGCTTTGGTGCCTCTAATACGGATATTTTTTCAGATTTTAAATCCATATCATTTTGCAACCAAATATGGGGCAAATCTTTACATAATTCTTTATCTACAATAGCTTTTTTTGTATTATAAATTGAAAATATATTTTTTATTGCAGCCACACGAGAAGGCACAATTAAAACACTTTTAGCCGTAATGGGAACGCGCCAATATGCCCGAAAGTATTCTGCAATATTTCTTCTAAAGGAGTTTTCTCCTCTGATATCTTCATAATCCACAGGATGATTCGAACTTAATTTATCTGATAATCTAGATAAAAATGATATTTTTTCTTCAACTAAAGGGCGATCTTGATATGTTAAATCGAGACCACTTCGGGCATCGGCATACTCTGACTTTTTGAGAAGCCTTAAAAGTTTTTTCATTTTATGATTATCACGCATTTCTGCTTCAACAACTTGCAAAGAATGAAAAATTCGCCCCCCATTTTTTACAAAAGCATATGCCGTTCTGGCCGAAATGGATTCAGATGAATTGGCGCCCATATAAAATTCAAAGCGAAAAGGTGAATTTTTTTCAATTTCTACGAGGGGCGCAATTTCTGTATCTCCTGCTTGCTCAATTTTTGTTTGCCAAACGCCTGTCACTTTAAATCCACGGCGTGTAAATAAACGATCTAATACCGCTTTACCGGGACGACCACCTAAATTCAATATGATTTTTCCCGAAGATTTCATTGTTTCTAATGACTCTTCAACAGCTCTTGCAATTAAGCCCAAACCAAATTGATCTTCAATGTAACCTTGTTTTGAGCAATAGTTACTTAACGCATAAAGCGCTTCATCCGTAACATTTTCAGGAATAATATCAAATACAAGATCGGAATCGGGAGCTAATACTTGCGGTATACATCCAATGACTTTGTCTAATTTTATTTTATTTATCAAGCAATACTCGAGCAAATCAGATTGATAAAATTGGACTCGATCAAGTATAGATTTACCCTCATAATCAATATAAGGTTGTCCTTTATTATCCAATGCATTTAAATATAAATTAATTCTTGCACAGATAATAGCTTTAGGATTGATATCAAGTCCATATATTTGTTGAGGAGAGGTTTTTTTAGCAAGAGCAATACTTATCCAGCCATTGCCACACCCTAATTCTGCTAAAGTTCTATGATGAAATTCAGATTCCGGATAACGCGCTAATCCTTCAAAAAAAGTGAACGACCAATCTTCGGGAGTGAATATGCTCGGCAATTGCAACAAAAGTAACGTATTTGGGCTCGCCTCATTCCCATCAGTAATTAATTTATCTATAGAGAAATGGTAATTCGAAATGGCATCATGCTCAGGATCTAAATCTGAAAAATAATGATATAATTCAGTTAAGGCGCACCTCGCTTGGATGCGCGTTTCAGGTATATCAAGATATTTTAATAACTCTTTTAAATTTTCAAATGTTTGTGAAGTTGATTTTTTACAACTTGCTAAAAATTCATTTATATTAAAATACCACTTATTTTCTTTTATTTCATTTTCAATTTTCATAAGTTTTTCCTGTTTACTTTATCCTGCAGAAAATTTCCAATGATTGATAGAATAAATACGGCAGGTATAATTGCAATAAACATGGGTAAAATGGCACCACCTGCTATAAAATAAAATAATCTTCTGGTCATTGAAGTTTCTATGGTATGACTAAAATAGCCAACAGGCATAAATTTATCAATTGTAAAAAATAATGTTTGAATAAGAACTCCTGCCACAATCCAATAGGAAACAATGACATAGACAAGTATATCTGACGGGAGATTAAGTAAAATAAAATTGTCAATTGTAAAAAGCATACTCAATAATAACCTCCATATTAAGCGCAGTAAGACTTTAAGTTAATTCTGCCACACTCTTATCATATTATCAAATAAGAAGATTGATATTAAAATTAGTTTTAATTTAAAAAATAATGCATAAAATCTGATTGAATAATTGTTAGAAACAAAAATTATATGTATAACAATTTTGTTCAGGTGTGTCGTGAGATAACTCATACATCACAAATTATATTATTTATTTAATGTTAACTTGCTCTAAGAGGAAAAAATGAAACGTTTTCAATTTTCAAATTACTTTAACTTTGCACTCCTAATCTCCTCATTCCCTCTGTCATCCTATGCCCAAAATGACCAACGCCCTGTTTACACTCCGGCACAAGATTATTCCGAAGGAATTAGTCCCTTTATGAACACAGCAGGAAAATCTTTGTCCGCGCAAAGACTCTCTCCTTCTGCATTTCCTGAAGAAGCTGAGATCTTTTGCAACTACGATAATTGTATTTTAGGATTAACTAAAGGTTTGGTCATTGGTGGCGACGTTTTTGGGATGGCCTATGCTCCACTAAGACAATATATGGATCCCAATTGGAATAGCGGAACTTTATATGTACTCGATGTCTTTGGAGGATTCCAAATATTAAGAGATCTCGAACAGAAAATATTCATGAATGCTCAAATTGGCTACCGTAGAATAAACTTCAACAATAATGGCATCACAATTAGCAACCAAGGTTTTACGACAAGTGTGAATTACTCCCAATCAATTACTCCTATTTATTCACAAGGAATTTCGTTTTCTGGTTACTTTGCTGGAAACTCAAACACCAACGATCAAATTGATATTGCAAATGGAACACCTAATCATGGTACCTTTTCAGACAATACAAGTTATTTTTATAGAATTTCTCAAAAATACCCGACTTACCAATTTTCTTTGCCCGCCGATCTTGAACTTGCAAACTGGAGCAGCCAACAAACAGGATTAGCCGCCCCCATTCGCGCTTACGCACATTTAGAACCCTTTTATGTTCAAAATAATATTTCCTTTAACTATAACAATGTTTCTTTACAAAAAACGGAACAAAATTTTGGAATCCGCATTGCAGCCAACGGATCTTATGAGTCTTCATCGGGCACGTCTTCAGGACGTTTTGCTTTGTTAGGGAGCTTAGGACTTGATTTCTCAACAAGTTCAGTCTCTACTACTCAATCAGGTAACGCAGACGCGAGTGTTCCTCAGCGCCGCTGGCTGGTACCTTATGTCAACGTGGGAGGAAGCTGGCAATTTTAATTAGGATGAAGATTTGCTTGAAAGTCTAATTCCGATATGACAACCTTGAACATTACAACATTGTAAAATTTTAAGGAGAAAAGCTTTAAATAAAATTATTTGATTAAATTAAGTTGTTTTGACAGGAAAAAGAGTACAGGAAAGGGTACCATATGACAATATCTGATCTCTCCATTCATCGTATCTTTGAAGGTAAAACAATTTTAATTATTGGAGGGAGCGGATTTATTAGCAAGGTCTGGCTCTCCATGCTTTTAGAATATTTGCCAAATATTAAAAAAGCATATGTGCTTATTCGACCTAGCAAAGGAAAAAATGCAAACACACGATTTGAAGAATTGTATGCCCAGTGCCCTGTATTTAAAAAACTTCATAACAAATATGGAAATGACTATTCACAAATTAAAAAGTTGGAAATTATTTCTGGAAATATTTGTAGTGAAAAATTAGGACTAAGTAACAAAATAGAATCCCAATTAGCCGAAGAACTCGATTTGGTTGTTAACTTTGCTGCCGATTTAAGATTTAACGCGCCACTCGATCAAATTTTAAAAACAAATACGGGAAGCACTTTAAAAATTGCTGATTTTATTTTGAATACAAAACAAGCAAAGCTATTGCATATTTCGACCTGTTACGTTGCTGGAGTAGCAGATGGTATCGTTCCTGAAACCATTGTTTCCTCCTCTTCACCGAATGGAACTCATTTTTCTCCCGAAGAAGAATACAGTTGGGCTTTACAAGAATCTTTAGCAGCACGTTCCCGCAACGCTTCTGATAAAGAATTAACTCAGCTTGGTTCCATAAGAGCAGAACGGTTGGGCTGGCCCAATACTTATACTTATACGAAAGCGCTTGGCGAAGGTATTTTAAGTAACAAAATACCAAGTCAAAGATTGTGCCTATTTCGTCCCAGTATTGTGGAATCTGCTGAAAAATATCCTTTTCCTGGCTGGAATGAAGACTTTAATGGAACAGCCCCTTTTATTCAAATGCTAAGCACAAGATACCGTCTCATTGTGGCAAAACCAAACCATAATTTAGATATTATACCTGTTGATTACGTTGCAAAGGCTTTGACTATCGCAGCCTCCGCATTGTTAATTAATAAACATTCGAAAGTTTATCAAAGCTCTACTTCTTCAATAAATCCGCTTTCTGTTGCTTCTGCAACTGAATATATATTTAATTATTTTAAAAAATCACAAAATAAAAAATTATCGAATTTATTATTACCTAACCCCAAACCAAAATTTATAACTCCTACACATATTTTATCAGGATCGAGCATTACAAAAGCAGAAAAAACTGTCACATTTGTATTTGACAAAATACGACTCGATAAAAGTTCAGCAAAATTTCTTGCTAAATCTGGAATTGAAAGCATTATAATCTCAATTAAAAGAAAGGCAAAAACAATTGACACGATAATGAAAGTTTACAAACCTTTTATTTATGATTATAATTACACATTTAAATCGGAAAATTTATTAAAGTACAATATTCTTGAAGAAGAGTTCTCTTATCGCCCCAACGAAATTCAATGGGATAAATATTGGAATGAAGTTCATATTCCAGGTTTAAAACAATGGTGCCTTCCTCAAATGAAAGCACTTAGCATCAAAAAAAATGAAATCATTTAATTCATGATTTCATTTTAACTATTTAATGTTATCCAACTTTTCCAAGACCCCTTATATCCTTTTTTTAAAGCTTTCGCGTATTTGTGAAAATTGATTAAAAACTCTTTTCTTTCAATTAAGAGATCTTTTTTATATTCTTTTTGAATTGAAAAAAGATCGGTATGAGGTTCCACCGAAGCATGCCTATGAATAATATCTTCTAAAGAAACAGTATCTGCATTTTTTAACATATCGTACATTGCTAAAAAAGTTGTTGTTCTTCCTTTTCCTGCTTTGCAATGAAAATGAAGCCATGTATCCGAATTTAAAGTTTTATAAAATTTAAGAAAGGATTCCACTTCTTCATCAGAAGGTTTTAAACGATCGCGTACCGTAAAGCGCCTATAACCCACACTCAATTTTTGAGCAACTTCATCTTCTCGTAAGACTGTATTGATATCAAATCTGATAAAGTTTTCTTGCTCTAAAGTACCATCTTTATAGTTTTGAGACAAAGGTAATTCTATTACTTTTTGAAAATTTAATTCTTTTAAACGAACAGATTCATCAATAATAATATTATTTTTAGATTTATCAATATTTGCCCAATTCAAGGGAGCAAGCCAACTCACCGGATTGCCATTTATAAAACCATGTGATTCTTGTCTTAAATCGATAACAATGAGATTTTTAGAAGTATTATTTATAATCCATTCTAAACCCTCTTGTGAAAATTGAGCACTTCCGGAAGCATTTAAATTTTTTAATCCTTTTTTATTTATTCCATTTATTTTAAAGTAATCATTTGTTGTCCTAAAGTTTTTTGGCATAGGTTCTTGATATAAATAATCGAGAACCAACGAAGGCTCATTATCTTTATCAGTATAGCCTGGTAAATTTTCTGCTTGTTGCAATTTACAAATATTTTCTCTTTTACCTGTTTTTTGATTATTAAAATAAAGGATTTTATTTTTATATAATTTATAATCAGAATAGTCATTGTACTCTTCTAAATTAGCAAAACTGCGAAAATAATCTCCCCAATAAAATTCTGCAAAATTTCCGTAAGATGGTAAGGATTTATCAAAGCAAAATTTACTCCTATCATCTGCAATAAAAGCTGTTAAGGAGCGGTAAGGATCATTAGTTAAGTGTTGCAAACTAACAGGAAGTTCTTCCGTTGTTTTTACAACCCCATTATCTTTTAAATAAACATCATTGTTACTTAGCATGACATTCCAAAACTCTGTTTTATTCATATCTGGAGAGCTTTTTTTGAAGTTTTGAGCTACTTGTACTAGAATCGTGAACTGATTGCCGCTTTCATTTTCAAACTGCTCAATCATTTTCATGCGATGATGACCATCAGTAAGAAAAAATCCGGGTAATACTTTAGGCCCAATCACGATACTCACGGGCTTGGAGCATAAAAACTGCTGCGTATTTTCAATACTAGGCTTAAATCTTTCATACATTTGTTCAACATATTCTTTGCCAAAATTAAATTGAGTTGGTTTTAATTGTGACAAAGTTAGGGCACATATTTGATTTTCCAAAGATTTATCAGAGCAAACAGGATATTTTTGAGGATTATTGAGACTCATATCAAGACAAAAAGTCTGTTTATTTTGATGCGTCTCTTTGCTATTCTCATTTATGGATACACAACTTACAAAAATTGATGAAAAAACAAAATAAGACGAAATATTTACTATTATATTTTTATTATTAGCCACTTACAACCTCTTCAATAAGAAAAATACTTCAAATTTTCAATCCTTAACAATTGAAGCATAAATAACAAAAAACATATAGTTATTATGAGAGCAAGCACTTTTCGAACAAATTTAAATAGCATCAAATCAATGATATTATTTGGTAATCTATTAAAACATTAATATTTTAATTTTTTATCTTTTCTCTTAATTATTTAAATCTTCTTTTTTGAATAGGATCATTTACTCAGATTTGGGATTCAAATATCATAATTGAGGCTAACGGGAGGGAATACAAATATGCAGGATCAAGATCATTCGCAAGTTTCGACCGACCTTATCAATTTAGAAGACACCTCGTCCAAAAAAACCTCGGTTTTTGTAAAATACACCGAGGAAAGACTGCTTTTGCAAAAAGTCATCAGTTTTCTGCTGCTCATACCATTTTGCTATTCTATTATATTTATTTTCAAATACATACTGAGATATCGTATTGAAAATGCTAAATTAATTAGAAAGAAATTCCAAGAAATCATTCGAGAGCCATCCCCTCTCATTATTTGCGCCAATCACCTCACATTCATAGATTCTTGCCTTATTATATGGGCACTCGCTCCTAATTATTGGTACCAATTTAACTATAAATACTTCTCATGGAATCTACCTGCTGGCGACTTTTTTGGCAAAAAAAGACGCTACCGAATGATTGCTTTTCTAACCAAATGTATTTTTATCCACAGGGATGCCTCACCAACGCACCACAATGAAATTCTTAATATTTGCAAAAGACTGCTCTTAAAAGGAGAAATTATCACCATTTTTCCAGAAGGAAAGAGAAGTCGCAGCGGACGGTTTGACCCCTCGAAAATGACCTATGGCGTGGGTAAAATTATTCAAAGCGTTCCTGAGTGCCGCGTTCTTTGCATATACGTTAGAGGAGATAAGCAAGAAACCTACTCAAACTATCCCTTAAAAAATTCAAACTTTTATATTTCCATGAATATTGTTACTCCTAAGACGGCACTTTCTGGCCGTGAGGGTTGCTCACAAATTGTCACGCAGATTGCTAAAGAAATTAAGAGCCAGGAAGATAAATACTTTCATTCAAGACGCGCAGGAGTGATAAATCGCAATGATATTATCCAAACTCATCAACAAGGCACCAAAGACTTTTAACACAACCAGAAAACCGATAGCGCTCATTACAGGAGCTTCAAGTGGTATCGGACAAGCCCTATCTTATCACTTTGCGAGCAAGGGATATGATATTGTAACTGTAGCTCGGGACAACCAACGACTACAAGAAATAAAATCAATTCTTTTAGCAAAATATAACTCACAAGTTTATGTTTGTGCCGTTGATCTTACAAAATCAAATTCCATTCAAATTATTAAAGATTTTTTAATTCATGAAAACTTAGAAATTAATGCTTTAGTTAACAATGCTGGTTTTGGAATTCATGGTTCCTTTGAAGAAACAGATTTAAACAGCGAAATAGACATGATCCAAGTCCAAATTAACACTACATTAGCTTTAACGAAACTTGTTCTTCCCATGATGCAAACTAAAAAATCGGGATATATTTTAAACGTGGGATCAGTTTATTCCTTTGCGCCTGTTCCTTTTCAATCTGTCTACGGAGCGTGCAAATCTTTTTTACTGTCATTTTCCAATTCGCTAGCATTTGAAAATAAAAAATATGGAATAAAAGTAACAGCACTATGTCCTGGAATCACACAAACTGAATTTAGAATGCGCTCAAATGTAGGAAGACATAAAATTTCAAATAAAAAGAGTATTAAGAATTCGAAACCAACAGGAATGAGCGCGGAACAAGTAGCGGAACAAGGTTACAACGCACTTATGAAAGGTGATATTATTGCTATTCCAGGATTAACCAATCGTATTTTCGTTCAAATTGCGACTCACTTGCCCACTTCTCTTCTTAGCTCGAGCCTTGCTTTGGTGAACAACTTCAGGGGCGTCAATTCCAAACACACCTAAACGCATTTCATCTTCAACAGGCAGAACTTTTCCTGGATTACAAATATTTTTAGGATCTAAGGCATCTTTGACAGCCTTTAAAGCTCTCAATCCTGTTGCGGAAACCTCCGTTTCCATCCAAGGAGAATGCTCATAACCAACGGCATGATGATGAGTTAAAGTAGCACCATTTTTCAAAAAGGTATCTGTGATTAATTTTTTGTAACTATAATATTGTTCCATTTCCTTACCAACGGTTTGTTTTGCGCCATATGTAAAATAAAGGCAAGCACCTGTTTTATAGGTATGCGAAATATGACAACCAATATACCCAGCCCCATCACCTTCGTCTTGAAAACGACTTGTGACTTCTTCAATTGTTTTATTATAAACAGTTAATAATTTAGACCACACAGCCGCTGTTTCGGCAACATCCACCATAACGGCATAATCCATCATATAGTCGCGCAAATAAGGAACATTAAATTTATCTTTTGACCATGTTTTTCCAACACTTTTTCCTAATGAAAATCCTCTGTGTTTCTTTAGTATTTTAACAGCTTCTTGACCTATCGTTTGGGTATTTTTAAAATCCCCTTCAAATCCGACGATCATAATGCAAGGCTTCTGATATCCTGTCGCCATAAGAAATCTTTTGATTTGCTTTTGAATGATGGCTTCCAGTCCTTTTTTAGGAGATTTCATATTTAAAGCCAGTTGTGTCTCTCCAGCATCTTGCAGACGAATCATGCTCGGAATCCAATTTTTATCGATGCATTCGCGTATGGCTTCCACACCCTTTTCAAAGGAAGGAAATAAGAATCCTTTATAATCTTTCACCTCAGGAGCCCTATGAATGCGCATGGTCGCTTCTGTAATAACACCAAGTATTCCTTCAGAGCCAACGATAAATCGGTTTAAATCGGGGCCTGCACTTGATGCCGGAGTTGTTCTCGTCACAACAGTTCCTGTCGGAGTCACCATTTTTAACGAAACAAGCATGTCTTCAATTTTTCCATAGGCATCGGATTGCATTCCCGCAGAGCGCGTGGCAAGCCAACCTCCTAAAGTCGAATATTCGAAAGAATCGGGATAATGCCCTAACGACCAACCTTTTTCACCCAATTGCATTTCCAAATCGGGTCCCAAAGCCCCGCCCTGTATCACGGCAGTCTGAGATTGGGGATCAAATGACATCACTTTATTCATGAATTTCATATCTAAAGAAACAATGCTGCGAGCCCCTTTTGAAGTGACAGTTTGATCACGGGGATCGACGCCTCCTACAATATTGGTACCACCACCAAAAGGAATCACGCACACATTATGAGCATGAGCCAATTTCATAATCACTTCGACTTCTTCATGGGATTTTGGATATATCACAATATCAGGTGATTTTTTTACAATTCCTTTTCTCACATAAAATAAATCGGCATAAGATTTTCCATAGGAATGAAGAAGTCTTTCCTCATCGGTAATAAAAATTTGATTTTTTTCTAATTGATTTGAAATTTCTTGTAAAAAATCTTCATTAATATTTGCCTGAGAAATGATGACCTGTGACCTTAACACAGGTTCTGATATTTTTTTATTTTCTTTAATATGAAGTTTATTACCAATCCAGTTCCATAAATTAGGTTTATCGTCCATGGGAAATGTTTTTTGCGGATCTCCCCAACCCCACCATTTCATCATATCAGCAATCTCCATTTTTAAGTTCAGAACAATTAAATAAATAAGTAGACCCTAGAAAATTCTCAAATTCAAGAATTATTGTCAACCCAATATATGATTATCGTATTTACTTACGAATTAAATTTGCAATTTCTTCTAGTTTTTTAATTGATTTTTGATTATCTGGATCTAACTTTAAAATATATTCAAACATTTTTTTTGCTTTTTCGTAGTTTTTCATTTCAAAGTAACAAAGTCCTTTATTGAATAGCACTTTTGCATCGGTTGGAAAAGCTTTTATTGCCATATTATAATATTTTAATGCGTCTTCATACCTATTTAAATCTTTCAAGCATATTCCCATTAAATTTATAATACTTCTATTATTTGGATCATGTCTAAGTGATTTTTCAAAATATAATGCTGCTTTTTCTAATTTTTTTTGGTAGAATAACGTTTTTCCATATTGCTCATATATATTTATGTAAACCACACCACCACCAATGGCTTCTTCTAAAAAAGATTCTGCTTCTTTAAATCTTTCATGCTCAATAAGCAAATTTGCTATTCTTTCAAACCTTAATGGATTATTGGGACTTAAAGAAACAGCTTTTTTAAAAAAATGAACAGCATCTTGAACTCTGTTCATTGACATATATATACGACCAATTTCATCAAATGACTGCACAAAAAATTCATTTTTTTCTATGGCTTGCTTGCATAATGACTCTGCTTTGGGATTGTTTTTCATTTTTCGATAACAAATGGCCATCCCCACTCGGGCGCGACAGGAATTGGGAGATTTTCTTAAAAGCGTTTCAAATTTTGCAAGTGCCCCAACTAATTCACCCTTATTTAAAAATAATTTTGCTTCCTGAAATAATTTTTCTGCTGTATTGGGATTATTATAATTTTGCATGCAGTTTGGTATTTTTTGCGCCAATGCCTGAAATGAAAATGGTTTTTTTAAATACCCATCAATTTCATATTCCCCAAGCAATGAAATGTCTTCTCTTTTAGCATCTTTACTAATCATTAAAAAAGCAGTTCTATTGATATCAGAGGAATCTCGAATTTCTTTTAACAATTCAATTCCATTAAAATCTGGCATTTCTAGTTCACAAATAACAAATTGAATAGGTTTTGATTTTAATAATTGAAGCGCAACTATTGCTGAAGAAGCTTGATTTACATTTTTAAACCCAAGACTTCTGATTCCACTTGACATAATATCACGAAATGACTCACTCTCATCTATGATTAGAAAGGAAAGATCAGTAGATAATTCAAGTATGTTAGACATAATTAAAAAAATCTCCAACTAATTTCATGAAAAAATCAATAATCATTTTCATTGATTTTTTCAAAATAGTTCGATATAAGCTTTATCATTTCATTAACAATTCTAACATTATGTGTAAATTCTGCGCCTACAACAATCATATTTGACTCTATTCTTTTACAAATTGAGTTTATTTTTATTTTATTTAATTCTTCTATATCAAATAATTTAGGATCTATTATTAAAAAAAAATCATCACCTACATTTATATTTAATTTACCATTTTCTATTCTTACTGAAAATCCGTTTGTAGAAATATTTAATAATGTACATTCACATGTTCCACTTAACCCTTTTTTTTGAATTAAGACCGGAATACTACTTTTAAAACGTTCCGCATTTCTTTGCTCAGAAGCATTATTTTCATCTAATCCCATAAAAGCATCCTCTAATAATAAGTCTATATCGAAATTTTAAGATCGTTTATTAGACTTATATAAAAAAAGAGAGCAATTGTAGCTCTCTTTAATTACGTGACGAGACTGTTACTTATATCGTAAGATGATTTTTAAACTTTACTCACCATCTCTGAGCTTTTCCACCTTACTGAATTCAAGCTCAACGGGCGTAGCGCGACCAAATACGGAAATGAGCAAGCGAAGCTTCATTTTATCCGCTTTCACTTCATCGATATCACCCACAAAGTTTGTAAAAGGACCGTCAATAACCTTAACTTTTTCACCTTTTTCAAATGCTGTCAAAGGCTTAGCGGGAGCAGCCTTCGTTGCTTCCGCAGCACGGTTGAAAATACGACTGATTTCTTCGTCAGGCACAGGCTTGGGATCCTGATTTGCCGCTGAACCAATAAAGGAAGAAATTTTAGGTGTATCCTTAACACAACCAAAAGTCGGTTTATGTTCTGGATCCATCTGAACAAACAGATAGCCAGGCATCATTTTTTGCTCAACTTTTTTCTTTTTTCCGCCTTCATCAATGCGTTCTACTGTCATTGTTGGAATTAGAATTTGTCCAAAATAATCAGTCATTTTTAATTTTTTAATACGTTCTTCTAGTGTTGCTTTGGCTTTTTTTTCCATGCCTGATTGCGTCAACACAGCATACCACTTGAATCTTTCATGAGTGAAAGAAGTGGGTTTTACAGAAGAATCAATTTCATTTACTTTGGGATCTGCCATTTTTTCATGTTCCTTGAATGATAATTAATATTTTTATTACGCCGCTGTGTTCATAATAAGATTAATAACTCTTAAAAATACAGTATCTGCAAAAAACAAGACAATGGAAGAAACGATTACAAGAGCTATCACAATTGCAGTGGTTTTTTGAGCTTCTTTGAGTGTTGGCCAAGCAACACGGGAAAGCTCATCGCCAACGTCGACAATAAAATCTTTGAGCTTACGATTGAGAACCAGTACGACCGTCACAGCAAGAGTTAAAACTGTTGCCACAATAATGTTAACTGTGTGAAAGTGACTGTTCTGGATACTTAATACACTGGAAACGTCTTGTGGAAAATAGTTTTTTCCAAGAAAACCCCATAAAGAATAAAAAATATACCAAAAATATGCTGCAATAATTCCATAGAAAAGAGCCGCATAACGATATGCTACCTGAGAAACTTCATTCATTTGCTTTTCATCTCCTACTGGGGCTCACCCATACTGATATCAAGCGCCCTATAAATGCTACAGGGCTAACACGGTTCTATGAAGCGGAGCAAGGCAAAATAACACCAATCCCCACTTAAAAAACGAAGGGAAGACACTTCATTCAATCCTCTGTGGAAGGAAAACAAAGGTGTGTCCACTGCCGCAAACTTCTGTTCGTTTTTTTATGAGTTGCCTCACGAAAACTAAAAAGAGTGGGATGATTATATGTATTTTCCCTTAAAATCTCAATATTTTCATGCAAAACCCCAGAAGCAACAAACTCGACAGCGGCCAAAAGCTGTAAGTCTGGAAAAATTTTATGCGGCAAGTAGCAGGACTGCTGATTTTGCAAAAGATGATTTTCGACCACAGAAGACAGTTTTGCATCTTGATAAATATCAATAAGGCTCTGATAGCACTCGGAATAATAATTCATTTTGGGGTACTTCAAAAATAAAATTTCACCATGCTTTTGCAAAGCTTTCTGAGTATCCTCACCTGCTTCATAACTCACACCAAAAATAGCAGGAGAAATATGAACTTTTAAACCTGATAAAAGATGCTCTGAAGATATTCCTACAGCAAGAGCTTCTTGCTTTAACACTTCAAGCGTATTTTGCAAAATACCTGAAGTAAAGCCGCGCCAACCCGCATGACTTAGTGCTCCCAAATAGTGTTCTTTCTCTTCAAAAACAAACGACACCGCAAGACAATCCGCCGTTTGCAGTCCTAAATGTTTTTTACCTTGAAGAATTTGAGATAATTTTGGATTAGAAGCAGCAACGTATTGGGCATCGGCCTGAGGACAGCTGTCAGACGCCTTGACAATAACGTTACTGTGATAGGATTTCACAGTAAACGTCTTAGGCAAAGGCTCGTTCAAGGAATAAGCAATTCCTGTTTTTAATCCAAAAATAGACATACTTTTATTTGGTAAATATGTCGAAAAAGGATCAAAATCTAAAGAAATCGTTTCGATAGGAAACGTACTCATAAAGCTGTCAGGAATATAAAACGGGTTTTGTTGTACATTTAAATGAGAGACCAGTCTCATACAAAAACCTTATATTACGTAAGAGAGTGAAATAATACACCAGCCGCAACACTGACATTAAGGGAATCAACCGTTCCCTGACCACCAGGTACCTTGGCAACATAGTCACAGTTTTTCATAATTTCAGGACGCAAGCCTTTACCTTCATTACCCAATACGGCAACCCATGTTCTATCTTTAGGCAATTCCTTCAATGATACCGCAGTTTCCGTCAGAGCTGTACCCACAACCCAGCAACCCGCCTCTTTCAATTGCTGTAAAGCGCGATTGATGTTCACAGTAGGAATTAATGAGAGCGAAAAAGCCCCACCCGCCGAGGTTTTTAATACCAAAGAGGAGATGTCTGCTTGTCTATCTGTAGCGTAAATAACAAATTTTAATCCAAAAAAGGCGGCACTGCGGATGATAGCACCAAAATTACGAGGGTCTTGAACTTGATCAAGAACAACTCCCACGCAACCATGCGCCGCGTTTTCATTAGCTGCTTTCACAACATTGATGGCTTCCACAATATTTTGCACAGGATATTCAGGAATTTTAAGGCAAACGCGTTGATGATTTAAGTCTTCAGATGCATCTGCCAAAGGCCATGTCTCTTCAGCAGAATCGTGAGGAACAATTTTAATTCCTAATAATTGCGCAGACTCGACTGAGGGCTTTAATTGAGAAGGTGCTTTATGAGCTTTGTCTACAATAATATGCAGTGCATATTTAGAGCCATCAGCATTTCCTGCTTGGTGTAAATTCGCAAGAAAAGCTTCAACCGTTCTTCTTCCCCAAATGAAAAGTTCTTTAGGAGGTGCTTTTCTAAATTTTGCAGGCGCAAAATCTTTTTTTTCTGGCCTTTGTGCTCTTTCCTGAGAAGAATCTCTAAACTCTGATCTTTCTGGCCTTGTTGATCTTTCTGGCCTTGATGATCTTTCTGGCCTTGTTGATCTTTCTGGCCTTGATGATCTTTCTGGCCTTGATGATCTTTCTGGCCTTGTTGATCTTTCTGGCCTTGATGATCTTTCTGGCCTTGATGATCTTTCTGGCCTTGTTGATCTTTCTGGCCTTGTTGATCTTTCTGGCCTTGTTGATCTTTCTGGACGCTCAGCTCTCTCATCTCTTTGAGGTCTAGCAGTACCCGCATATCTATCAGACTTTGAAGAACTTCTTTTATCAGGCTTTTCTGCCTTTGGAGAATGTTTCGACTTGGAGCTTGAGCTCTCTCTTTTCTTAAAAACCATAGTAATCGTTCTCTCTTCCTAAACAAAGCGTGATATGAATCCACCATAGGAAAAGCTATGCCATTTAAGGCAACGATGTCAAAGCAAACATGAATTTGCTAACAAAAGAAAAGATCCTTTTTAAAGAAGATATTTAATAAAATATAATCAAAATTTTTAATTAGAATTATAACTAAAAAGAGTATAATGACCTGGTATCAAATGACTTTTATCTATTGCAAACACAGCCCAATATCTTGCGTAGGAATCCGAAGGTTGCGGATAGATAAATTCCTGTCCAAATTCATTTATACAAGCCATTTTAAGTTCTCTGATTTTATGAATACCATCTTCTGGAATAAAATAATAATGACCATATTTCGAATTTGTACTAAAAATCCCCCACTCACCACTAATTTTATTATTTTTTGTATTTAACCATTTCCAATTTCTTTTCTTATCCGCACAGAAAACATATGTTTCACTTAAACAAAAGACGGGATTAACAAAAATAATAATAATAAATGAAATTAAACTATAAATAATTCTCATAATCACACCTCATTTCATTTATTTTTAAAAAATATAGACTTATGACCCGATGCCATTATACCTGCTTCATCCATAAATACAGACCAATACCTTGAATAATAATCTGAAGGCTGGGCATTTTTAAATTTATCTCCAAATTGTTTCATACAATCCATTTTTAATTCGTAAATTTTATTAAAACCTCCCTCAATTTTAAAATAATAATGTGAAAATAAACTGCCACTACGAATACTCCATAAACCATTTACTGTATAATTCTTATTATTTAACCAATGCCAATTTTTTTGTTCATCAGAACAAAAAACATAGGCATATTCAGCTTGTATTTCTTTATTGAAAATTATCATTGATAATAAAATTAATTTTAAAAAAATATTGTTCATTTTAATCACCCATATTCATAAGAAGTACATTACGAGATGTTGGCCAAATTATAAAATGCGTAATATGTCCCACATAAATTTCATTAGAATTATAAGCAAAAACCGACCAATAACTGGAATTAAAATATCCAGGCTGAGGATATATAAAATCGTTACCAAAATTTTTCAGGCACATTTGTTTCAATATATTTATTTCATTTAAACCTCCTTTCGGAATAAAATAATAAAAATATGATGAATAATTCATTAATTTTTCTCCCCAATCTCCTTCTACTTTTACATATTCATTATTATTTTTAAGCCATTGCCAATTTTCCTTTTTATCAGCACAATAAACATAAACTTCATTAGCAAATAAAAAGCGCGATGAAATTAAAAAATAAATTAAAAAAAACCGGAATAAATTTTTTTTAAATGACATTATAACTCCTTTATCCATATTTTTACTTGAAATAAATGTATTTATTTAATTATAAATATATAAATAAAATTAAATTGTCAATTATTTTATACAAAAAAATAATTATAAATATTGGTAATCTATTTTTTATTAATTTAATAAATTAAAATAATAAAGTTAAAATTTAAAAATTTAATTTAATCATAATAATTTTTTTTTATTAAAATGAGACCCAACATTTTAATCAACTCAAAATCATCAAAAATGAACCTAAAAACATTGTTTATTTTTGATGAAGTTCGCTCATCAAGCCCCAGCTTTAGCAACACCACCCAGATGATGAGGGAGATTTAAGCCTTAAAATCTTGCAACCAACTAAAAACAGGAGTTATTTTATCAAGTCATAATTTTTATAATTTCTGCTTGCGCTATCTTTAGGCTTATGCTAGCTACAGGGTTCCTGTGATTTGAGAGGATTTTCACCATGAGTAAAAGAACATTTCAACCTAGTAATAAAGTTCGTAAACGCAAGCACGGTTTTCGTGCTCGTATGGCTACTAAAAATGGTCGCAACGTTATCAAACGTCGCCGTACTAAAGGCCGTACTCAGTTAGCTGCTACGGTTTACGTAAAGTAATTTCGTATTTTTATACAAAAAGGCGCATTTTTATGCGCCTTTTTTAATGCCTGAAAATCACTTTAAATGCTAACAAATCAAAAATTATACAAATATCTCCTTGCCTTTGGCTCAAACGTGGGGAATCGGCATCAAAATCTGAATAAATCATTAATATTACTAGAAGAATACATTTGTATTACAAAGCAAAGTGTCTGGAGTGAAACGACTCCACTTAAGCACCCTGAGTTCAATACAAATGATCATGAAAATTATGTCAATTTTGTCTGTGAAGCAGAAAGCCGTTTAAATCCTGCAGAACTATATGAAAATATTAAAAAAATTGAGAACATCATAGGCCATCCACGAGAAAGACGGTGGATGCCACGATCCCTTGATGTAGATATTCTGTTCTGCGTTCAAGGAGATACCAACACTCCCTTTTTAAAAGGAAAACCCTTCCCTTTTAAAGGCGCTCCTGATTTAAATGTACCGCATAAAGAATATTACAACCGCCTTTTTTGGCGCCATATGGTCGAAAAAGAGCTTAATATTCCTGAGGAATTTCTTGCAAAGCACTTTGAACATGATTAAAGTTTAATTTTGGCAGCAAACCTTTTGCAAAATATCCAATTCGGATATGTTCAGGTTTTATAAAGTTTTCGTGAAGGCACAGAACTTCGCTTTGACAAAGGGTTTAAAATAATGGTCTTTCTGCAATCTGATAACCGGAAAAAAGTAGTATTTTTAGGCACACCTCATGTTGCTGCACTTGCATTAAAAATCTTATTAGAGCATGAAAGTCAATTAAAAATTGTACTCGTTGTCAGTCAACCTCCGGCACGCTCCACCCGAAACGGAAGCGAGACCCCTTCCCCCGTTCATGAATTAGCACTTTCACATGGGATTCCCGTACTTACGCCACAAACAGCAAAAGATCAGGAGTTTATCAATGATTTAAAAATCTTACAACCCGATCTTTGCATCACTGCGGCCTATGGAAACTATTTACCAAAAGATTTTTTAAGTATTCCAAAATATGGAACTCTCAATATTCACCCCAGTCTGTTACCTTTGTACCGCGGAGCAGCCCCTGTGCAAAGATGCCTTGAAAACGGAGACAGCATTACAGGAGTTTCACTTCTTTTATCCGTGGCTGCCATGGATGCAGGCCCCCTTGTGGCTCAAGAAAAATTTGACCTAAATCATGAAATAAAAGCTCCCGATTTGTTAAATGTCTTGTTTGAAAAAGGAGCTCATTTACTTGTTAAAAGTCTTCCCAAATACTTTTTAAACCCACAGCAAATTGTGGAACAAGATCACTCAAAAGCCACAAAAGCAGACAAAATAAAGCCCGAAGAAGGAATATTAAATTTTTCTCTTCCCGCTCTCGCTCTTCATAATAAAGTCCGCGCTTTCGCAGGATGGCCTGGAACGAAATCAAGCTTTAGCTTAAATGGTGATATTGTCGATCTCAAAATCATCGCCACTCAAGTCAGCCCCAATTCATTTCATTTAGAAAAGGGAGAAATATTATTTACACAAAATGCCCTATGTGTATGTTGTGGTGACAATGAAATTTTAGAAATCCTTGAAATGCAGCTTCCTGGGAAAAAAGCAGTTTCTGCAAAAGATTTCCAGAATGGAGTCAAAGGCAAATGTTTTAAGTTAAATAAATGAAATCATAGAAGTTACCATTTGAAGAATCTTTTTTTTGGGTGTATGAGAAAGCATAGAGGTTTTAGTTTCTCAGAATAATAGCAACTCTTTAGCGAGAAAGTGTACGTTAAATTGACTATTTCAATATACAAGGAAGAGCACAATGGAAAGCAAATTAAGTTCCTTTATTAATAACATTAAAAACATCAACTCCGTTAAAATTGTGGATACTTTAAAAAAGAACCAAGAAAATTTAAATCCCAAAGCGATGTTCGGACTTGCACGCAAAGCCGTAGATACAGCACGTTCTTTTTCTAAAGAAGAAATGCAATTTTTATTAGGTAAAATGAATGATGTAGGTCATAAAACAGGGACTGAAATTGAGAAAAATATTTCTAAACTTGTTAATAAAATTATGGAGGGACAACCCGAAGACGTAGCCACTCCTGATGTTCAAAAAGAAATCATAAGTATGCTGGTTGAGCATAATAATGGGAAAAATATTGTTCCCATTGTAAAATATGTCAATTCTGTCGTTGTTCACAATGCACCAACAAGCATTGAATCTTTCAAAAATTTCAGAAAAAATATTGCTCAAACTCTGATTTGTGACGCACAAAAAAGAATTTCAGATCGCAATATTATTGAAGCACAAGTTATAAGTGAACAACCCGAAAAAAAAATACATAAAAGAGAACGCAACAAAGCCAAAGAAGCTGTTTAATTGATTGTTAGGATGATATGGAAGAAGACAGATCCCACGCTGATCAAAATCATAATGAGTCACTCGCTTCAACAAATAAATCCGTATTTGATTTATTAAAATCGAAAGTTGAAGCTATATTATTTGTTGCAGATTCTCCTTTAGAAGCTGGAGAAATCAGAAATTGGATCGGGGGAGAAGTCTCCCTTTCCGATGTGCGCATGGCGCTGCGGGCTCTTGCCTTTGAATATGAAGACAGAGCC
Organism: Silvanigrella aquatica; assembly: GCF_001907975.1. NCBI lineage: Bacteria > Pseudomonadati > Bdellovibrionota > Oligoflexia > Silvanigrellales > Silvanigrellaceae > Silvanigrella > Silvanigrella aquatica. The sequence goes on along the minus strand of NZ_CP017834.1, from coordinate 579,900 downwards.
TTTGAAATATTTGAAAATGGCAACAAATATCAGATTAAAACAAAAAATGAATATTTGCCTTTAATAAAAAAACAATATGCAGGAAAAGCACGTTCTTTAAGTAAAAATGCTTTAGAAACTCTGGCTATTATTGCCTACAGACAACCCGTTACACGAGCACAGATAAACGCTCTAAGACAAGTTGATAGCGCCTCTATTGTCCAAACCTTAAAAGATAAAGAGCTTATTTACGCATCGGGCACAAGGAAAGAAGTTGGTAATCCCATTGAATATAAAACAACCCAAAAATTTTTAGAGGTGTTTGGGCTTTCTAGCCTCAGTCAGCTCCCGAGTTTACGTTCCTTACAAATGAATTTAGATGATCAGAAAAAAGCGGCTGTCGCCTTGAATTCCCTAAATGAACAGACGGAAGAAATTACGACGGCTTCTGAAATTGGCTTTGCGACACAAGAAGAAAATTAAAATATTCTGCAATATAATATTTAAGATATGAAAATTTTAAAAATATTCTCAGACTTTCGCACGAGAAAGTCTTAACTGCCTTAACAGAATCCGGAAGTGCTGGTATTATTTCAGGCGCACAAACCACTCGCCCATTTGTTGAGCATGGTAAGATTGTTCTCTGGAGGTAAATTATGAGTTTTTTTGATAGCTTAGGTCGTTTTTTTTCAAGTGTTTTTGGACTTGCTGAAGGCAAAACACAGCGAGCCACAGATAAAATGGTCACATCGAGTCCTGACGCCATCCGTTCTCAATTTCGAAAAACCAAAGAAGATTGGAGCAAAGACTATCAGGAAATGCGTGAAGCCGTTGCTGAACTTATTCGCATTCGTGAAATGAAATCAGAAGAAGTTAAAAAAATTTCAAGAGAATCAGAAGAGTTACAGCAAAAAATGGCGGGAGCCATTGAACTCTATAAGAAAACACCTGATGAACGCTACAAAGCAGCATACACGCAATTAGCAGATAAAGCAGAAAAAAATGAACAACGCGTTAAGGAACTGGAAGCGGAAATTGATGAACAACATCAAGGCATAGAACGCTATAAAGTACGCCTTTTAGAGCTTCAAACCCAAATTGATTCTCTAAATAAAGAAGAAGCAGAAACAGTTGCCGACATCGTGAGTTCTCAAAAAATTAAAGAATTAAACGACCGTTTATCAGGATTGTCTGTGGATTCCTCATCAAAAAATCTGGAAGCCATTCGCAATGCCCGTCAAAAATCAAAAGCCGTTGCTAAACTTTCCACAGAATTAACTGGTGTTGAGAAAACAGACATGGATAAAGAGCTAAAACTGGCCGGCTCACGCTCTAAGCATCTTTCTGCATTTGAAAGTGCTATTTCGGACGGAAAACTAGGGGTTAAAAATGACCCTTTTGCTGCGCTTCCAAAATCAGATCCCATTGAAGCAGAAATTAATAAAAAATTTAATTCAGGATTAAATTAATGACAAAACTTGTTGATGGTGAAGACTTTTCTATTATTGCTAAAAATAAAATTTGCTATGTTACGTTAAGTAGTCCCTCAACGCGCAATGCGATTAGCCTGAGAATGGCGTCCATTATGCAAAGCATTTGCGTTGCGAAAGAAAGCAATGAAAGCTTATTTGAAAAGTTTTTGATTGATCAAAACTGCCATTTGATTGTGCTCCAATCCGATGTCGAAGGTATATTTTCAAGTGGTGGTAATCTTATTGAGCTACAAAAAAATCCTGCTGAGGTTTGCCATCACTACGGGCCGTCTATCCGCGCCTTTTGCCAACTTCTACATAATTTTAAAATTCCTTCGCTCTCGGTTTTAGCAGGGCCTTCTTATGGAGGGGGCGTTGAAATTGCTCTTGCTACTGATTTTCGTTGGAGTATTGGCAAAAATTGTGATTTTCATTTTACCCAAACAAAATTTGGAATTCCCCCCGGATGGGGAGGATCACTACGTTTATCAGAGCTTTGTCCGCAGTTAAATCCTAAAAAAGTTTCTGCATTAATTCTTGGTAAAATGAAACTCGATTTATCACAAATGCTTTATATGGGATTAGTGGATAAAGAATTTCAAAATAAAAAAGCTTGTATGAATGCTATAGAGGATTGGGTGAATCAAATTTCCGATTGCCCTAAATCAGTGCGAGATGATTTACTCGATCGACAATCCTTTCATAATTTTCAAGAACTTGAGGAATATGACATTCAAACATTTAATAAATATTTCTTAAAAGATGAGCATAAAAAAAAGATTGCTGATTTTATGAAAAATAAAAAGAAAAAATAGATATGCAATTTATTTCCATTTTAATATTAATAATGACATTTATAACAGGCTGTGGTGTAAAACTTCCCCCCGAACCTCTCTTCGCAACTTCACCAACAAATATTGATAATGAAGTCACTCGTCGCAAAAACGAAAAATTAAAATCGCCTGAATTCGATAACACATCAATAAAATCTGAAAATAAAAAAGAAAATAATAATTAATCTGGAGATAATATGAACCCACAAAGTTTAAAATGGCCAGAAAGTAGAATTTTAAAATTATTTGAAATTGAAAACCCCATTGTCCAAGCAGGAATGGTTTGGGTCAGTGGTGGAAAATTAGCTGCTGCTGCTGCTAATTCAGGATGTCTCGGTTTATTAGGCGCAGGTAGCATGTATCCCGAGATATTAAAGGAACAAATAAAAAAAGCGAAGAACTTGACTCAAAAATCAATTGGAGTAAATATCCCGTTACTTTACGAAAAAACGGAAGAACAAATTCATGTGGCTCTGAATGAAGGGATTCGTATATTTTTTACCAGTGCCGGTTCTCCTAAAAAATGGACTCCTTTATTAAAAAAAGAAGGATGCATCGTCGTTCATGTCGTCAGCACGCCCGAGTTTGCCTTAAAATGCCAAGATGCCGGTGTAGATGCTGTCGTCGTAGAAGGATTTGAAGCTGGCGGTCACAATGGCCGCGATGAAATTACAACTCTTGTACTGCTCCAGCAAATGCAAAATCTTCTTTCGATTCCTGTTATTGCGGCAGGAGGGATTGGATCAGGACAAGCTATTTTAGCGGCTCTTGCCCTAGGAGCTGAAGGTGTTCAAATTGGAACTGCCTTTGCCTCAACTATAGAGAGTTCGGCGCATATCAATTTTAAACATGCCATGTGCCAGGCTCGTTTTAATTCTACATTTCTTAGAATGAAAAAACTTGTTCCCGTTCGTTTGCTTGAAAATGAATTTGCCAAAACAGTTGCCCTTGCCGAAGAACGTTGCGCGAATAAAGAAGAACTGGAAGAACTTCTTGGCAAAGGCAGAGCCAAGGAAGGAATGCTGCATGGAAATTTACAAGAAGGAGAGCTTGAAGTGGGTCAAATTGTTTCAGAAATTAAAGACATTTTAACTTGTGCCAAATTAGTAGAGAAATTCAAGATTGAATTTTTAGAAGCAAAAAAAAGACTTCATTAAAAATTTAATAATTTACAAAATTAAAATTAAAATTCCAATAAAAATCATTTTATAAATATTCGAAATTAACCTTCTCCCTCATGATCATCAAAAAAAATTCTAAAGAGAATTTGCAGTGTCACGATTATGTTATTGCAAATTTGACACTGTCAAAAAAATTGCAATCTGCAAATTGAAAAAATTTAAATTTTTTCAAGCCAAGGCAGGGCAACAGTACACGAATTAAGGGAGGCACTAACTCATGGGTTTTCGCATAGCAACCAACGTTCAATCATTAAATGCACAACGTAACTTAACAACAAGTAATGACATGAACAATCTCTCAATGGAGAAATTGAGCTCAGGTTTTCGTATTAATAAAGCCTCTGATGATGCTGCAGGTCTTGCTATTAGCGAAAAATTAAGAGCGGATTATCGTGGAATTGTCATGGCACGTCGTAACGCAAACGATGGTGTTTCCTTAATTCAAACGGCAGAAGGTGGCTTAAGCGAAATAGGAAACATATTAACTAGGCTACGCGAACTTTCCATTCAAGGTGCAAGTGATACCATTGGTAACACAGAAAGAGGCTTCTTAAATAAGGAATTTAGCCAACTTAAAGATGAAATTAATCGTATATCAAAAACCACTGAATTTAACGGAACACTTCTTCTTGTTGGAAATCAAGATAATATCGATGATGAAATTAAGAAACGTTCCAACCCTTTCCCGCTTGAAATTCAAGTTGGTAAAAACTATTTTGAATCGGCAGATAGTCAAGATAATATCAATCCAACAAACGTCATTCGTATTGACTTTAGTAGCGTCGATGCCTCTGTAGATGAAGACGGACTCAATTTAGGCACATCCGAAGAAGACGATAAATCAAGCGTTATAACTAAAGAAAATTCACAAAAATCAATTAGCGTGATTGATGACGCTATTACAAAAGTATCCTCCTTCCGTTCTACAATGGGTGCAATTCAAAGTCGTCTCAATTCCACGATTACCCAATTAAGCATTCAAGCAGAAAATAATGCGGCAACAAATAGCCGTATTCGTGATACCGACTTTGCAGAAGAAACAGCAAAACTGGCACAATCAAATATATTAAAACAATCTGGTGTTTCCGTACTGTCTCAATCAAACCAAATTCCTGCTCTTGCTCTTCGTTTACTTGGCTAATATTATTTTATTATTTATTCTTGTTAAATATAGGTTTTAAATTTCATTATTTAAAACCTATATTTTTTATGTCATATAATTTTTCAATAAATAAAAAAAAACACTCAACCCCAAAATAAAACATAAAATGGTTTTTTCATATATTCAAAAAAAAGAGCGACTTTAGGCCTACCTAAAACAGCAAATAATTCTTTAGGTTTACCTTGATGAATTTCAGGCAAACCAATTTCGAAACTGTATCCATCATTTTTAAGAGCTAATTTCGACTTCCCACAAATTTGATTGCAAATCTCGCTGGTGACATCTTTGATATCGCTCTCCGTTACCTTAGCATCCTCTGGTAACATAAAGACAGCACGAGTTATGGCGGCTCCCGATTCCTTTTCCATACAAAAAGCCATTGATCCTTTACCTTTATCACGAGAAAGATTCATTCTTCCAGCAATCACAATGGGCAAATTTATTCCCGCTTCTATCATTGGTTTTAAAAATGTGGGGTCATTTTTAGTATTTGTTTTCACTATTTCTTTTGTAGATTTTATAAATGCATTTAAAACTTTAACATCAAAAATAGCAACTTCTTGAGCGAGGTAATCCTTTAAACTCTTGGGTGCTGCTGCAGACGTTGTCGTTGCTGCTGCTGGAACCTGACCTGCAGCAGGCACAGAAGTTACAGTGGTTGTGTTGGGTTGAATATGAGGAATTGCAGGCGTATGGCTTGAGGAATAGGAAGTCCGCACCGAGCTGCCGGGATAGACTCCGCTGGGGGAACCTCGATTCAAATTTGATATCTTAGCTTCAACTTGTTCAATGGCGGTTTTGGCTTCAAGCAAATGTTCCTTTAATTTAGCAACATCTTTTCTCAGTTCTTTTTGTTCACCCAATACATTTTTTTGAGTTTCGATAAGCTCCATGATTTTATCAATAATATCATCATAATATCTATCTAACTTCTTTTCTAATGAGTTTTGAGAAGACATTCTGCTTTCATACCTCTCATCCAATCAGAGAGTGGTAGCAATTAACTGACATATTGGTGTATCGAAAAGCTATGATAAAATCTGTAACAGTATGTAGGGGGGAAAATGACACAATCTATATTCAATAACATAATTGTTGTTGACGATGATCCCGACGTCCTTAAACAAATGGATAAAATACTACAAAAAATAGGCAAAAAAAAATATAAATGCTTCCCTGGAGCTGATGAAGCATTAAAAGAAATGGAAAGTAACCCTGAACCCTATGATGTGGTCTTTGTTGATGTCAGAATGCCTGTTTTTTCAGGAATTGCCTTAGTTCAATATATTAAAATGCATAAAGAAAAAAGGATTCGAGATTGTTTTTGTGTTCCTTTAGTTGGAAGTATTGGAAAAGAAGATAAAGCTATTATTTCTGAGTTTCATTTTTTTGAAACGATAACGAAACCCGTTGCCGAAAAAGATTTTATAAAGCGCTTAGAAGAACTTGAAGAACAACAAAAAAATCCAGAAAGTGATAGAAATTTTCAAGTTGACTTTAAAAACTCATTAATTGAAAAAAACTTTAAACATGCCGAAGAAATTTTACTCCCAAGATTAAAAAAAGAACCCAATTCACTTCGCTTTTTAACTTTATATGCCGAATTGTTACTTAGAGCCAATGACACAACCAAGGCTGAAGATTTTTTAAATAAAATATTAAAAATAGACGTCAATCATATTCCCGCTCTAAATCTTATTTCAAAAGTTTATATAAAAACAAATCGCTTTGAAGAAGCTATGAAGGCATTAGAAAAAGCAAAGTTATTGAGTCCTCATAATGTGGAACGCCTCCTTGTCATGGGCGAAATGAATTTAGGTAGCGGAGAAGCAGATAAAGCGGAAGAGAATTTTAAAAGTGTTTTAAAATTAAATCCTACAGATGATCGTGCGACATATGGTCTTGGAAGAGCCTTGGCGACACAAGGAAAAACGGAAGAAAGTAAAAAATTATTTGCAACTTTGCAGAAAGGAACTGAACTGGCTAGTTTCTTTAATAATAAAGGGGTTTTGCTTGTTAAAGCAGGAAAATACACTGAAGGGGTCAGTTTATACAAGAATGCTATAAAAGTTTTAGATCTTCCTGAAAAAGAATATCTGTTACTTTATAATATTGCTTTAGCTTATTCAAAATTAGGAGATAGAGTAAATGCGATCTCCTATGCAAAAAAATCTGTAGAAAAATCCCCCAAAAATTATATAAAATCAAAAGCTCTATTAGATAAAATTGAAAAAGAAGCACAAGAGGCAAAAACAAAACAAACTCCTCCGACGCCACCACCACAGCCCACTCCTGAAGCAGCAAAAGCTTCTAAATTTTTGCTCACAGGAACTCAGATGGATTTTATAATGGAAGGTTTTGGAGAAACTAAAAAAGCGCCACCACCACCTGTAGAAGAGGAATTTATTTCATTTGGAATGGATTGAATTAAATACTTTACTTCTATATCCATCTTTTGATTTTTTAAAAAATTTTTAATGCGTTGGTATGCCAAATTTGAAATTGTCGAATATTCGTTATTTTTAAATTTAATTTTATCTGGAGTTTGCATTAAAATAAAACTTCTATTACCTGAATCATATGAGTTTAATTCACATACCGCCTGGGCGGTCGTCCCCGATCCAGCAAAAAAATCGAGCACAATGTCATTAGAATTGTATTTCGTAACAAGTTCAATCATTCTTTTAATTAAAGCGACAGGTTTTGGCATATCAAAATGGCAATTATCAATTTGCTTTTTAAGATCATGCGATCCCGATGCGCCAATGTCTAACCAAACATCACTGCCCAAACGAGTATTTTTTTTGGGAACATAATGCTCAGGTTTACCTGATTTACCCATTCTTAATAAATCAATTTTTTTTCCAAAAGATAATTTATCACTATACCACTGATCAATTTCTGTTTGCAAAATAATCTTATTTTCAATATTTATTTTTTTATTAAGCATTTCTTGTATTAAAGAATTATAGTTATTTATTGCTTGGAGACTTCTTTGTTTTGACCAACGCCATTGACCTATTTTAGGAGTCAATCCAAGCAATTCATATCTTAAATTGGGTCTATCGGTGCCGCGCCAGTGATTATTCCACTTTCCTTCTATTTGCTCGGGCTTACTGACTTCAAATTTTTTTATTTTAGATTCTTTTTTCTTGCTGTAAAAAAGAACATATTCATGGCCGACTGCAATTCTATTTGAATAATCAAATTGTGCTTGAACATTTTTGATACCACGGGGTACAATAATACAATTTCGAAAATTACTTTCTCCAAAAATTTCATCCATTAATAATTTTAAATAAGATAATTCATTGTCATCAATACTGATGAAAATAAAACCATCTTCTTTTAGCAAAGAGCGCGCCAATATTAATCGAGGGCGCATCATTTCAAGCCAGTTTTGATGGGATCCAAAATTATCTTTATATATGAATTTCTTTTTAGTATTATAGGGAGGATCAATATAAATGAGTTTAATTTTATTCAAATAATAATGAGATAAAATTTGCAGAGAAAGAAGATTATCACCCTCAATAACTGAGTTTAAAACCTTATTAAAGGGAATTTCTTTTTTAGAAAAAAAATCTAAAAAAAGATCACTCATTTAAAAACTCAAGCAATTTTTCAATTTTAACGAGTTCCTCTTCATTTACTTTCCCACCTGCCACAAAAGCATGTCCACCACCAGAAAAATTTTTCGCAAAATAATTACCCAGATGTTTAGAGGAATCTTTAGGTTTATACCAAGGATTTATTCCACATGATAAAGAATAACTCGTTTTATTCATCCCTGGAAAAATATGTAATGCATAATTGGCATTTTCAAATAACATATAAGGTAAAAAGCGACCCATACCAGAAAAATAATGGCTACCCACAAAATTAGCGTAGGCTACTTTTCCCTCAAGTTTCGTTACTTTTTTATAAGCACGCAATTGTTTATTAAAATTTTGTTCTTCATGATTAATAATCGCGCGGTATAAAAAGTCAGAATCAAAAAGATTTTCAACAGAAGCACTTTTAGCAATTTGCCTGACTAATTTTTTATATAAAGCGGATTTATCAATGGCAGAATGCCCTGGACTAAATAATGTTTGTAACTTTACGGCATGAGAAGAAAAATCATGAGCGGCTTCACAACTCACATAGAGAGCACCGTCAATAATTTCAGCTAAATCAATAAATTCTTCATATTCCTTTATAAACTTTGCTGGAAAACCAAGCTCATGATGATGCGTACGCAATAATCCAGGGGTACTAATCGCATTCGTATCCCATTTTGTAATCACATTGGGAATAAATTCTGCTGAATTATTTTCTGTTAAAAAAGGAAAACTAGAACCTGTAGGATGATGATCGATCCAATAACAATCAGGAACTTTTTTAGCCTGGCCTAATTGCTTTTCAAGAAAAGGTTTGCTGGTAAAGAAGCGATTGCTGAGTAAGGAAGGATGTAATGTAAAATCGAGAATAGCGCATGGCCATTTGATTTCTCTTAAACTCCACTCGCCTTGTACCGAGACGTGATTGACAGGTTGAATGTCTGTGTTCCACCCATATTTTGCATATTTATCATATATAAATTTTGAAAATAAGGCCGCGGCAATCCCACCATCTGCATCGGAGTGGCTATAAATTGTATAAACAAGATCTTTTGCCATTATGTTAGTGTGCCTACGTTATTAAAGAACATTAAACAAAGAAATAAATAAGGAAAAATAAGAATTGAAGAGTCCAGAAATAATAAGAACCATAAATCCAATTGAAATAAGCATTGCTTTTTCTTGTAACTTTCTCGATAAATCATAAGAAAGACTATTAATTAAAATATACCACCCTGGAGTTCCAGGTATAGGCAGTAAATTAAGTGCGCCAATTACAACATTTAAGTAACAAATAGACGATAAAATAATTCTTGATAAAATTTCAGGGCTTGAATGATCCGCTGTTGGTGCAATATAAAATGGTCCCATAAATTTAAGAACAAGCATACATATAAGAGCAATAATAAAATTAATGATAATTCCTGAAGCATAAACCAAATTCACATCTCGTTTTGGTTTCTTAAAATAGCGAGATTCAATATTAAATTGCTTTGGCCATCCAAAAATGACGGGTGAATTTAAGAAAATTGCTATAAAAGGAAATATGACTGTTCCAATTAATTCAATATGCGGCAAAGGATTGAGGGTTGCCATTTGTCTTGTTTGCACAGAGACATCACCTCTTTTTTTTGCAACAATCGCAATAATAGCTTGAGACATTGTAATTGCAATTAAAAATCCTAAATACAATAAAAGAGCTTTAGGTAAGGAAAATTGAGAGTCTAAATACATAAAATTCATTTTATAAAATCATCCATTTTTAAATTAAAAACCAGTTTTTTCTTTAATTTTCTTTTTAGCGAACCATATCACTAGCAAAGTAACAATAGTAATTCCAATAATAGTTAATACGCCATATTGTCCTTTTTTAACATAATGATCGAGTAAATTAAGGTCACTGAGTTGTCTTTCGCCCCAAAAACCCAGATATATCCAAACAGGAACACTTATCAATGCCGCAATGCCATCTGTCATAAGAAATTTTATATAAGATACTTTTCTTGTAATACCTGTAATTACAAAAATGGGAGAACGTAAACCAGGCATAAACCTTGCCGCAAAAATTAACCAAATACCATATTTAGCAAACTTATCTTGCACCCATTGATATCTTTCAGGAGTGACGATCTTTGCAAAAAATTTTATTTTTAATAATTTTTCCCCAAAGATTCTTCCTAAAAAAAACATAGTGCTATCACCCAACAAGACGCCCGCCATAGCGACCGCAAGCATATAGTGAACTTCCTGGCACCCCTGAAATCCTTCTATAAAAGTTCCCCCGACGGAGCACGCCATTGAGGAAATAACACCACCGGCGACGAGCGTAATATCCTCAGGTATGGGCAAGCCGAAGCCGCACAGTAAAAGAACTCCGAACACGGCAATAGAACCATAATTTGTAAAAAAATCGATGAGACTATCTAACACCACAGCAACTCCATACACACTCAAGAAAAAAAACCAATGTATGTTCATTTAACCGATACTAACAAACCCTGCAAATTTTGGATACGCAACATGATTGAATTATTTTTTTCTAAAATTCTTATATTTTTTTTTAATATAATAATATCAATGATTTAATGTCATTGTAAATGATTTTTATTTTGCCCTTTCATTTTCTGAGAACGAAAAGCGGTTTCAAAAACTGTTTGTTTTACAGTTCATAATGCGTCCAAGATGTTATAATAACAATCCGATTTTTATAGATATTATATTCAAGTATTCGATTTATTTTAATATAGGAATTATGAATCAAACTCATTCTAATTTGAACTAGCCACCCATTTTGCTAAATATTGTTGACACAGATAACATAGAATTATTCTTTTCTGAGTTGACACTAGAAAATAGGTGCTTATGTTCCTCGCAAGCAGGGAAAGAGAAGGATCCCGTGTCTTAGGTATAGATTTAAGCACCTAAAAACACTATTCTTTTTTTCTAACTATTTAAAATAGAAAGCGATTGATTTTCATCCCTTATTTCGGAGGTTTTCGTATGAGTAAAATAATTGGTATCGACTTAGGGACAACCAACTCGGTTGTAGCGGTCATGGAAAACGGACAAGCTAAAGTAATCACAAACCAAGAAGGCGAGCGCACAACTCCTTCCGTGATCGCTTATACGCGTGATGGTGAGTTCATTGTAGGCCGTTCCGCACGCAACCAAGCTGTTACAAACCCTCGTAATACAATTTACTCAGCAAAACGCTTTATTGGTAGCCATTTTTCAGAACGCGTTGAAGAATCCACTAAAATGCCATACATCGTAAAAAAAGGCTCTGGTGATAAAGTCTTATTTGAAATTGGCAGCAAGGACATGGCTCCACAAGAAATTTCAGCAAAAGTATTGCAAAAACTGAAAGAAGCGGCTGAAAGCTATTTAGGACAAGCTGTCTCAAAGGCTGTTATTACAGTTCCTGCTTATTTTAATGACTCCCAACGCCAAGCAACTAAAGATGCAGGTAAAATTGCAGGTCTTGAAGTTCTTCGCATCATCAACGAACCTACAGCTGCAGCCCTTGCGTATGGTCTTGACAAAAAAACAAATCAAAAAATTGCGGTATACGATTTTGGTGGGGGTACTTTTGACGTTTCCGTTCTTGAAGTAGGCGATAACGTTGTTGAAGTTCTTTCTACAAACGGTGACACACACCTTGGTGGCGACAACGTTGACGAACGCTTAATCGACTTCCTTGTTGCGGAATTCAAAAAACAAACTTCCATGGACGTTTCAAAAGACCCTATGGCAATGCAACGTCTTAAAGAAGCTGCTGAAAAAGCAAAAATCGAGCTTTCTGGACAAACCAAGGTTGACATCAATCTTCCTTACTTAACAGCAGATCAAACAGGTCCAAAACACCTTGCTGTCAGTTTAATGCGTTCCCAGTTTGAACAAATGATCATGGATATTATCGACAGAACAATTGAGCCTTGCCGTGCCGCTCTCAGCGACGCAAACCTCTCCATCGATCAAATTGACGAAGTTGTTATGGTTGGTGGCTCAACTCGTATTCCTTTAGTGGGCGACAAAGTAAAAGCATTCTTCAAAAAAGAACCAAACCGTACTGTAAATCCTGACGAAGTCGTGGCTATTGGTGCTGCTGTTCAAGCGGGCGTTCTTGGCGGTGAAGTTAAAGACGTTCTCTTGCTCGACGTGACTCCATTAAGCCTCGGCATTGAAACTTTAGGTGGCGTATTCACAAAACTTATTGAACGCAATAGCACGATTCCAAAACGCGCAAGCCAAGTTTTCTCAACTGCTGCAGACAACCAAACAAGCGTTGAAATTGGTGTTTTCCAAGGTGAACGCGAAATGGCACGAGACAACCGCAGCTTGGGTCGTTTTAACTTAACAGATATTCCTTCGGCTCCTCGTGGCGTCCCACAAATCGAAGTGACCTTCGACATTGACGCCAATGGTATCTTGAATGTTTCTGCGAAAGACCTTGGTACAAGTAAAGAGCAAAAGATCACTGTTTCAAATACAGGCGGTCTCTCTGAAACTGAAATCAAACGCATGATGGAAGACGCAGAACGCCATGCCGCAGAAGACAAAACACGTCGCGAAACAATCGATGTGCGCAATAAATTGGACAGCATTGTGTTCCAAACAGAGAAAAACTTACGTGAAAATGGAGAAAAAATCCCCGCTGATATGAAGTCTTCTCTTGAGACGGAACTTGCAAGTGCCCGCTCCGTATTGGAAACAAAATCTGAAGATAAAGCCGCTCTTGAAGCTGCTATCGCATCCCTTGAAGCAAAAGCCCATAAACTTGCAGAAGAAATGTACAAAAATGCAGGAGCTCAAGGAGCGCCAAATCCAGAAGGCGACCAAAGTAACAAACAAAATGGCTCCAAAAATAAAGATGGTGTTGTTGATGCCGAATTTGAATCCAATAACTAAACTGAAGACCTACGGTTTTAGTCATTAATAAAATCAAATCCTCACTAATCTATTTAGTGAGGATTTTTTTATGAAGAAAGAGGAGGCAACAACAAAAAGTGATTTATTTTGATTACATAAATAGGACAAGGCCAATATTAAAATGGGCAGGAGGGAAATCAAGTCTCATACCCCAATTATTACCCCATTTTCCGTTACATTTTAACCGATATATTGAACCCTTTTTAGGAGGCGGCGCTGTATTTTTTTCTTTATGTGAAGAGAATAATATCCAAAGTATTATCAATGAGTTTAATCCAGATATCTATTTACTCTACAAAATCATCCGAGATCATCCCATTGAATTCATAAAAAAATTAAAAGAACTGACCAATAATTATTCAGAAGAGTTTTATTATAAAATCAGATCAACAATACCTAAAGATGACATTGAAAAAGCAGCCCGAACCTTATTCTTAAATAAAACAGGATTTAACGGGCTATATAGAATAAATTCCAAAGGTGAATTTAATGTCCCGTTTGGTAAAAGACTAAAATGCCCTGCACTTTATGAAGAAGAAAATTTGTTAAATGTGTCGCATAGATTAAAAAATACACAGTTACATAATAAAGATTTTGAATCCATTTGTACTGAGGCGGCGCCGGGAGATTTTATTTATTGTGACCCTCCTTATGAACCACTCTCAGCAACATCTTCTTTTAATTCCTATAACAGCGGAGGTTTTTCTTTTACGGAACAAAAACGTCTTTTTTCCGCATGCGACAAAGCGGTGAAAAAAGGAGCTACTGTCATTATTTCAAATTCTTCATCACCAAAAATTATCGAATTATATCAAAAATGGGATATAAAACGCATTTTAGCGAAACGCTCTATTAACTCAAAAGGAAATAGCCGGGGAGTCATAGAAGAAGTTTTAATTATAATGAGAACAAAATAATATTGAAATAACTAAAGCAAATCTTTTTTATGCAAAATCACACCTAATCCTGCATTCATTTCTGGCATATAATAAGAAATTTTTTGATCGTTATCAATCAAGATAAAATTATAGATATTTAGCTGACTATAAGTCCGCATTAGACTTTTTATTTTATTTTGAATTACACTTATATCTTCTGATATATTTTTAATTCCAACTAGAGTAGGATCATTCCCAAAGTAAAAAGAAATAATAAATCCATTTTTATCTATAACAATTAAATTATTTTTAAAAATATATACATTTTTAACATACTTAGCAATGACTGTAATTGGCTCTCCCACATTACTTTGACTAAAGACAATACCCAATGATTTATCTATAAAATAATAAATTTTATTTATTTTACCAATAAATTGAATTAAATCATTTGAAACAGTTTCATAATAAACATCATTTTGAACAAATAAATAGGAATTATTATTAGAAAAAAAATTAGGGTATACAAATTTATTTTCTAATACATCATACAATACTTTAAATTTATCTTTATGATTAAAAATCTTTTTTGGAAAATTTAAAACTTCTATATATCCCTCTTTTTTTATATTATTCGATAAACAAACTTTTTTTAAACTATTTTTTAAAGATTCAATATCATTAGATTCATTATAGTAAAAAATATATTGCATTAAATTATTTTTTATATCAAGGGCAATTAAATTTCCAAGAATATCTTTTAACAAGACAGCTCCAGGCAATTGTTTAGAATCAAATGTAAAATGAACTCCCTCAATTGAAAATTGATAATTATCTATTTTTATTTTATCAATATCTATTTTTAAATCAGATAAATTAATCAAAAAAAGCTCATCTCCAACACCATTTAAATGATAATGCACCCCCTTCTGAACTGATAATACATATTTACCACCAGAATTTCCTTGAATTATATAATCCAATTTATTATAAAATAACTCTGGAATTTCAGGTGTTACCAAATGAAGACTTTCCTGACCCAACTTTACAGTCATTTCTAACTTTTCAAACCTTCTTTTGATTGAACGAATGGCATATTCTCTTAAAATGCAATCATACTGGTACATAAAAAGAAATTTTTTTTTCATTTGTAACTTTGTGATGGCGCGGGTCTCGGGCGTATCCATATTATTTTCTTTAAATCGGGGAGTCGTATCATAGCCGTAAGAATAAAAAGTTTCAGGCATTATGGGGAGTATAAAAGTTCTAAATTCATTTTCATTTAAGAATTCCACATTTTCAGGAATATCTAAATCTACTCGAAGAGAAACATAATCATTTTTATTTAAAGATTTATTATTTATAAAATCAGCTATTCCCATAGCACTCGGATTCGGATGAAAAGCAGGGAACCAGGTATTGTATTTACCAGATGCCAATTCAGCATAATTTGTTTTGGCAATAAAAGAAGATCCATATTTAATTTTAATTTTTTTTATGTCAGTGAAATTCAATTCTTTAATAACAGCAGAACTCATAACTTCGCGCGACGACAATTCTTCATCAAGCAAACTCGCAAACGAAATAAAATTCTCACTATTTTTTTCTAATTTAACATAAAATAAACGACTTATATTATGATCATTTTCATATTTATTAAATATCTTAGCCGATTCCAATGCCTGCATATTATCTAATTCAGACTGCTGCACAATAGCGGTGATACCGATTCCTAATCCCGCCAAAGGAACAGAGAGGGGCCCTGTTATTGCCGACACAGCAGCTCCACCAAATAAGCCACTTAATCCAAGAGCAACTCCTGAGGTATCAAAAAATAATTGAGTGCTAAATGTAGCTCGTTCTAATTGATTCTGAGAATTTGCAAGTTCAGCAATATCAAAGCCCATATTTACTATACCAAATAATGATGCCATTCCTGAAATGGCTTTCCCTAAAGCGCCACCCCACTGAAATTGAGAACTCATATTTGAAAAACTAAATTCCGAGCTGTTTAATAACTTAATTATTTTTGAAATTTTAAGGCTATCAGACAAAAGATCAAGTCCTATTTGACTTAAATTTAAATACGTATGAGCATATAATATTCTACCCAAAGTCGATGATATTTCCCCTATTTCTCCCGAATTTAGATAATGAAATAAAGCCTGAATTGCAAATGCCTTTGAAATATTCGCTTCATATTCTTCCATAGTATGCATCTGATTTGCTGTCGCTAATTTTTTTTGAGATAAACCATGAAAAAAATTTTTAAACTCATAAAAATTATGAAATTCTTTTTCACTCAATGTCACTTTTATGATGTCTTCATTTACTGATTCATTATGAGTTATTTTGACAAAAGAAATTGTTTTTGAGTTTTCATCTACTCCATATAGCAAGGGAATATGATCACTTGTTAACGAGTTATTTTTTGACTTTATTTTATTTATAAATAACTCATATTTCCGAAACATTGCGATAGATTTTTTGGCATACTCTTGCGCCATAAAAAAATGAGTAATATTTTTATCTTGTTCTTTAATATTTTCAAGAGAGGGGACAATTTTTTCACTATGACGCAAGTAATTAAATATGAATTCATGAGTCTTATTAAGCTCAGTTTCAAAATGCTCTAATTTATAAATATTTTCATAAATTTCACTAATATTTTTGGATTTTCTTCTAATTTCATTAAGAACAATTGAAATAATAGACAAAAAATTTCCTATATCTTCATAATTTTGTATATTAAATTTTATTTCATCAAAATTTCGATTTAATAAATTTTGTAACTCTAAAGACTCAATTAACTTATCGAGTCTCAAAATGTATTTTTGATAATTTTCTTCTGTAATATTATCTTTTACAAATTTATTCATTTCATTAAAATCAATTTCACTCAGATTACAAGTAGAGGAGGCAGTAGCACTTAAATTAATAAAATTTTCATCATCTTTAATATTTGAATATTTATTACATGCTAAAATAAGATGCGATAAATAAAGTAATATAAAAAATATTTTTAGAAATTTTAAATTCAATTTGAATTCCTTAAAACACATCTACCAATATTTGTAAAATTATTGCCGTCATTTGCTTAAACAATAATCAGCAAGGGGGAGTCTGATTTTAGGATAATTTTTTTCCTTTTTAGGACTACTCGCCTGAGAAGCTATATTTCTTTCGGAGATAAATAATGATTTTTTCATAGTCATTGAACTTTGTCTTATTTTATCTGCAGATTTAAAAAATTCTTCCTCACCATATTTTTCTATCAAATTCTTCATTCTCAATTTTAATTTTTGCATATTTTCCAAAAAACTTCTTACTTTCTCGACATAATCAAATTCATAAGGAAAATTTTTATTAGCCCACTCTTCCCAATTTATTTCAAGAAATCTATCATAAATTTTTTTATCATAAAAAAATGCTTTTATTTCCATTTCATTTTGAAAACGGGGATGATCCTCAGAAAATAAGTGCTCGTGATCAATAGCAACAACATTCCCATCACTTGAAATCAAGTAGTTATTAAAATGTCTATCACGCGCGCCTAGTAACTTATCAAAAAGTGGAATAGGCGTTCCATTCAAATGATATCTTTTGTCTGCATTTTTACCCTCAGGAGAAATGGTATTTGTAATAAAAAATTGCTTCACAATATAATTATCTTTATTTGTGCTTTCTTGAATATATACCGTAGGCGGTACAATATTTAATCCTAATTCACGATCAAGCTGATAAGCAAAATATTCTCGTCTTGCTTTTTCTAAATTTTCATAACGATCATTTGAAAAAAACTTTTTTTCTAGATATTCAATTTGAGAATTATCATCTTTATGATGATAAATAAGGTTTGCATTTCCCATTTCAGTTAAGAAAGAGCCCGTCATCTGGGATAAGAATTTTTCAATTGAAGATCTTGTTACACTATTCTCTTTTTTTAGTCTATCATATAGTTTTTCAATACTATCACAGCATTGATTAGGATCTTTAATTACAATTTTATCAGCATCAAAAATTTTTTTATTTTCCGATAAATTACTAGAGTGTATTTTTTGTGCAGAATCAAAAAATACACTCTCCCCATTTTCTCCAATAATAATATCTACTTTAAAAATTAATTTTTTTAAATTTTCTAAAAATATTTTTTTCATTTTTTCATAATTTGAAATTTTTGGGAAGTTTATTTCTAACCATCGATCCCAATTTGTTGCTTTCATTTTTTTATAAATATTTATATCATAAAAAAAAGATTTTATTTCATTATTATCATCAAAAATATTAATCGATTCCGAAAATAAATATTCATGACCTACTGTACATACAGAGCCATCAGGAAAAAGAAGCAAATGATTTCCCATTCTTGTTTTAGAACCTACTAATTTATCAAATATATTCAGGGGTGATTGAACTTTTATATCTTGAATTTTTACCCTTAATTTTTTTAAATTTCTAGCATTTTGAATATATAATTGCCGCATATAAAAAACATCTTTATTTTCAGCATCCCGAAATATAAATGTGGGAGGAACTATGTTGAGTCCTATTTCTTTACTGAATTTGTATGCAAAATATTCTTTCCAAGGATTATCATCGACTCCAAGTACGGTAAGATTGGACGAATTAGAAAATTTTCTCTCAATATAAATCACCCCTGATTGGCTGTCCTTATATCTTTGAATTCTCCCATCATGATCGAAATTTGAAATTAATATTCCTTTAGCTTTTTTTAGTTTTTTTTCAATTTCTTCAATTTTTTTAGCTTGTTCATCAATATTTCCAGAATATATTTCACTTAGTTTTTCGATATTTACTATATTAAAGGCAAATGAATTGGTATGCACAAGTATAAAAAAGTAAAATAATTTAATAAGAAATTCATTTTTCATTTAGTTTTTACTCGTAATTTAAACATTAAAAATGAAACTGTAGTATTTTATTTTATGGTTTTATTTATATAAATTCTTGCAGACTGCAAGCTTTCTTAGGAGTTAACATATTTGAATTTAATTGTAAATACACAAATAGTATTTTTATTTTTATGATATATTTTTTAGAACTTAATCACTTCCATTTGCTCTTCCACGTTTTGGACAGATCCTTTTTGTTTTATGAATTCTCTTTCCTCCAATAATGAAACAATGATTTCTTTTTGATCGGCAGTAGCTTCAAATAAAAGATCTCCATTTGGCGCATAAATAGAGCTCCTCCCGCAGAAGTCCATGTCTCCGTGGGAGCCAATATAATTTGAAACGACTACATAAATTTCATTTTCTAAAGCACGCGCAGGAAACTCAAGGGAACGCCTGTGGTTCAGGCCTCCATTGATAAATGAACCTAAGATGAGATAGACCTCCGCACCTCCCTTCGCCATAGTTTTTGCGTGTTCAGGATAAAAGGCATCAGAAGAAATTGCGAGAGAAAATTTCCAACCTTCAATTTCAAATAAAAATCCACTATCACCCGAAATAAATAACTCTTTCTCATAGCTATCTAAATAGTGTTTATTATAAATTCCAATAATTTCACCTTCATTATT
Organism: Silvanigrella aquatica; assembly: GCF_001907975.1. Taxonomy (NCBI): domain Bacteria; kingdom Pseudomonadati; phylum Bdellovibrionota; class Oligoflexia; order Silvanigrellales; family Silvanigrellaceae; genus Silvanigrella; species Silvanigrella aquatica. The sequence continues at coordinate 560,322 of NZ_CP017834.1, read as the reverse complement.
AATAACCAATGCGCTATTTGAAAATCCATAATTTTTTTGTAAACAAACTCCAATAACAGCGTATATTTCATACTTTTTACAAGAGTTTTTAAAATAATTAAGAGCCTTACTCGTAATATCAATAGTGCAGCGTCCTTCTGAGACTAAAAATTCATCATATCCAGAAAGACTCAGCTCAGGAAAAACAACAAGCCGTGCATTTTTCGCTTTTGCTTTTTCCAGTAAGCTTTCCATCTCTTTCATATTATGACCAAAATTACCGGCAAATGCGGCAAATTGTGCTGTCGCAATTGAGATGGAATTTTTTTTCTCCATGAAAAACTCCTAAATAATATCAAATTATAAATTATAAAATTTAGAATAAACCTAATCCAAAAAAATACAATCCACCAAAAGCAAATGCCATACTAATGTACCAAAAAATTCTTTTTCTAGTAAGTATGGCAAATGCGGTCATTCCTATTGCAACCTGAAATAAAGTAACACTCTTAGCAAATTGCACATGCTTTTTTAAAAATAATTTTGAATTGCTTTCTTTTTCTTTAGCATCACTAGAAATAGATGCTAATTCTAATTTATAATTTTCTACTTTATGTAAAGTACTTTCATCAGTTTTCAATTTTAAAGACTTCAATATTTCTAATTTTGATTCTGCAATATTCATTTTAATACTCTTTGATTGATAATATGCCCATTGATCTGATGCTTTTATTTGTTCAATCATAGCTTCATTTGAATAATATCCTGCCAATAACCCTGTAGTTGCCGTAAGAATCGCATAAAAAGCAGATGTGATGGCATAGAGCATTATATTTTTTTCATTAGATTTATGAACTGCTTCATGAGTTATATTTTCTTTTATTCTCTCGGTGGGATCTTCTATTATTTCCATACAATATCCTCCAAATATTGATATTAATAAGTATATTTTATCAATATTTATAGAAAATTAAATGTATGAAAATTTGACATGACTTATTTTTTATTTTTCTTGAAAATCATTAAATTACTTAAACATTAAATATTTTGACTCAATTTTACTATTTAATTTTTTATCGTTTGCAATAGCACCAATTTCACGCCATAACATGAGCTTATCTTCATTTTGAAATGATTTCTTTTTTGAAAAAGCCAAATAATATGATTTCATAACATACATTTTTTTATTTAATTTTACTTTTTTTAGCAACTCTTTATCATGTTTTAATTTATTAAAGTAAGATGAAAATACAACAGCACTTCCTTTCTGATTCAAAGCTAATTTTTTTACATTTGTCATATCATCTTTATCAATTTCCAAATCATTTGGTATTATTTTTTGCAATTCTTCGACTATGGAATATCCTCTTGACGCACGAACAGGCTTTGGAATATTTTTTGGATTTCCATCATATTCATAAGGATCTGAATTTAAGGTAACAACAGCATAACCTGCACAAGTCAATAAATATTTAGATGAGCACGGACTAGTTTCTATGGAGCTCGCATCAGGTGGATAATCTAAAAACTGAGCTCTTTCATTATTATAAGATGCATTTAAAACAGCATCTACTTCCCCTTTTTCAGCCATATATATGCAACGAATCCATGGAATCATTTCAATATTAAATTTTATATTCAATTTCCCTTTTAATTTTTTTACAGCTAAATTCAAAATGTCAATTTCAGAACCCACTATTTTATTATTTGCTAATAATATTTGCGGAATTTGCTGAATATCATTTACGCAAACACTTATATTAAGATCTTTTGCATAAATTGATAAATTAATTATTGAAAAAATAACAAAAAGATACTTTAACATATTTATTAAATTCCCATGGTTTATATCTCATAACATAGTATTATATTTTTGAGTAAAGAAAAATTGAATCGTCAAAAAATATGATTATATGTTTAGTTAAATATGAAATATTTTGACTCAATTTTGCTATTGAGTTGTCTATTGTTAGCAATTACGCCAATTTCACGCCATAACATGAGCTTATCTTCATTTTGAAATGATTTCTTTTTTGAAAAAGCTAAATAATATGATTTCATAACAAACATTTTTTATTTAATTTTAATTTTTTGAGTAATTCTTTGTCGTACTTTAATATATTAAGGTATGATGATGAAAAAACAACAGGATTTTTTAACTCATCTCGGACTAATTTTTTTACATTTAGCATATCATCTTTGCTTATTTCTAAATCATTTGGGATAATTTTTGTAACTCGGAGACTATGGAATAACCTCTTGAAACACGAACAGGATTTGGAAGAAGTTTGGGATTTCCATCGTATTCATAAAGATTTGAATTTAGTGCAACAACTGCATAACCCGTGCAAGTCAATAAATATTTAGATGTACAAGAATATTTTTCATAAGGATCTGCATCGGGCCGATAATCTAAATACTGAGCTCTTTCTTCATTATAGGAAACATTTAAAACAACATCCACTTCCCCTTTTTCAGCCATATATATACAACGTGTCCAAGGAGTTAATTCGATATTTAATTTAATGTTTAATTTACCTTTTAATTTTTTTACTGCTAAATTAAGAACATCAATTTCGGAGCCTGTAATTTTATTATTCACTACTAATATCTGAGATATTTTCTGAATATCATTGACACAAATATTAATACCAAGCTCTTTTGCACAAATCGATAAATCTATTATTAAAAGAATAAAAGAAAAATACTTTAACATATTTATCGAATTCCCAAAATTTTTACCTCATCAAATAATATTATATTTTTAATTAAAAAAAATTGAATCGTCAAAAAACGTTATTAAAAGTTGTGGCAGAAGTATTGTCATCACCCCATTTGCGGAGAAGTGAAATGGCAAGCGCACTAACTTCTGAATTTTGACTTTTGACAAGCTGGATAACACGTTTATAAAATAGGGGCTGCAAAGCGCCATCTAATATTTCAAGAGCATATGTTTGCTCCACTTCATTATTAGAATTTAAATATTTCTCAAGACGCTCTTGATTCCAGTTTTTTGGAAAGTTTGAAACCAAATCAGCCAATTGATTGCACGTTACAGAACAAGTGGATTCAGATAAAACAATAGATTCTATTTTAGTCAACAATTTGTCATTATAAATGGAAGGAACAAGAACCTTTACAGGAGCAGAATTGGGATCTGCTCCCTCATTCCAATCGACAACTAAATTTTTTCCTAAAAAAGCCCTATTTTCTATAAGACTTTGCGATGCTTTAATTTGCAACTGATGAATTGGAATAAATAAAGAATACTCATATACTTTTAATTTATAGCTACTTCCCAAAGATAATACTAATATACAAATTAATATAGGTAAATATACTGATTTAAACTTAGAAACTCTTTTACCTGAAAGATAATAATAACTCAAAGCTAAGCAATAAATAACAGTGGCTACTTCATAAAATGAGGCCGCTGAAAAAAGATAACACACAAAATACGAAATAATTGTCCAGGCTAGAAATCCTGACATACTTTGAGCTAAAATAGAACTTAAAATAAACAGTGAAGAAATCCTTAAACCATCTGATAAACTTTTTATTATATCGTGTTCATTTTCTTTTTGAAAATAAGTTAGCACAAATATAATTATAAAACTAAAAATAAAGGGCGTAAGTACTCTTAAAAAATAGCGTTTGAAAAAAGAAAGTGGTAGCGAATCAAAAAAATACCAAGTTTTTTCTTTTCTAGGAGCGATATTCCATTCATAAAAAAAGAGAATAAGAAATATAAAAGGAAGGAATGTCCAAAGACCTCCAAAATAAACGCCTGCAACAGTTCCTAAGATACAAATTAAAATAAATGACCAATATTGTTTTAGTAGAAAAATGAATATGGAGATCACACAACAGCTTCCTTCCTCTCATAAATTCTTACAATTTCTTCGAAACTCGAATTATATTTCTCTTTAATACTATCTAAAGAACTTTGTAAAATCACTTCACCTTTTTGTAACAAAATAATGTCCGTCGCATAACGCTCAATATCTTCAATCATATTTGTCGCAACAACAACTTGAGCATCGGTTTCAAATGAATAAGAGTCAAGCTTTTTAAAAATAGCGCGCCTGGAATCCGTATCTAAATCATTTGTAACTTCATCAAGTAAAATGACACGAGGCGAACGAGGTAAACTCAATAAAAGCCTTAAACGAACCTGTTCTCCACGAGACATTCTTTCTACTTTTTTATGAGTCGGAATTGCTAAATCTTTTAATAATTCATTTTCAATAGAATAATTCCAATTTTTACAGACATTACGAAATAATTTGAGATGATCATTTGCACTTAAATTGCGATAAAGTTCTAGCCCCCAGGAAAGAAGATGAATTTTTTCTTTCATCTCTTCATAGTGATTATAAATTTCTTTATCGCTAAAAAAAACCTCTCCTATACTTGGTTTTTCAATTCCTGCCGCAATACGAAGTAATGATGATTTTCCTGCGCCATTATGGCCAATTAATGCGGTAATCCCTGGAGAATGAAATTTTAACTCCGGAATTTTTAATCTTAAGCTTTCATTTTTGCCAAAAAGTACCAAATTTTTGACTTCAATCATTGTTCTTTTTCACCCCAACATTCCTCAACTAAATCATGAAATCTTTGTTTATTAATACCAAGTTCATGAGCATGAGTTATCACATTAGTTAAACCCGGTTTAATAAGCTCTTCTTTTTGAATTTGTGTTAACGAAACAATATTTTCTGAAACAAAGGCGCCAACTCCCCTGCGGATGATGATAAATTTTTCAACTTCAAGAATTTTGAGAGCTTTTTGAATTGTCAGGGAATTTACTTCGATCATTTCTGAAATTTCTCGAACAGAGGGCAATGCCGTACCAGCTCCTATCCCGCCAGAAAGGATTTGATTTCTCATTTGTTCCACAATTTGCGCATAAATTGGGGTTGAGGAATGGGGATTGACTTGAAGCCTCATTTTTGGGCACGCTCCACGATGGTGATATACATCTCTATATAAGTAGTTCACCTAAAACGAAATTGCAAGTTCATACAGGACGTGATTTTTCGTTATATTAAGTTATTAAAAAATGATAACTATTTAAAATATTTAATTTGGATGAAAGACAAATTGAACTTAGACATTTAAATGAATTCACACTTAAGCGATTTTTTCTTCCCGATTTCTTTCCGCCCATAAATCTGTTGCAATTTGTAACTGCAACCAAAATTCGGGGGAAGTTCCAAAAACCTTTGCAAACCCAAGTGCCGTACGAGCAGTAATAGAAGAACGTCCATTACATATTTTATTTATTGTTTTAACGTCACAACTTAGTATTTTTGCCAATTGAGATTGACTCATTCTAAAGGGTTTTAAAAACTCTTCTTGCAGAATTTCGCCAGGAGATACAGGCTTTACATTTACTTCCCAACCACTTGTAGGCATTGAAATAAAAGTCTCAGATTTGTACATCATAAACTTTATCACCCCTAAACTGAAATCTATGCTCAAATATGATGATTTAAAGCAATATTTACTCTTCGGAAATAAGTTTCAAATTTTAAGTCGGATTTTGGACAAAAATTTTTCGATTTCTTGTTCCTTTAAGGGGTGAAAAATAAGTTAATCATTTATAATATCAAGTAAAACCTGATCTAATGACATATTTTCCATTTCATCGCAGGTTTTTGTATCACAGATATCAAACTTCGCTCCCACAGAAACGAGCTCATCATCAAGTTTTTTCAAAAAATCACGGGCGGATTTGTCATCTCCTATTTGAATAAAAGAGATCCCAAATTCATTGTCACTTTCCATTTTTTTTGTCGTATTCACAAGAAGATTTGCTAAATTGCGCTGACCTTGAACCCCATCAGTAGGCTCACCATCGGTAATCACAATGACAGATGTGGGTCTATCAGAATGTTCAAAATGATTTTGAATCACGTCCGTTAATACAGGAACAAAGTCTGTACCACCATTAGGAGAAACATTTTTAAATATTTCTGCCACTTTTTCATGAGTTGTATTAGAAAACTTTTGAAATGTTCTATTAAATGTATAAACATCAATCCCATCAGGATCTAATTCAGTACATTTTCTAGCAAGAGCAAGAACAGATTCCTTAGCATAATTCCAACGTGACATAAAGTTTGAACTACTTACAGAATCTGACATAGAACCGGATCTATCAATCACAACAACATAATTTCTCATATTTAACTCCTCCTGAGTTATCATAAATTATCACCTCATGAAAAAAGGTTATTAATTGTACTCGAATCCTGTTTCTTTATTTTTAAATTTTCATTTTGAATTTTATTTTGAGAGTTTTCTACATCAGAACTTTTATTTTCTTCCCATAGCTCTTCCATTTTTACATTCATATTAAAATTTTCTTTATATTTTTTATTTAGACCATACTGCAATAATTCGTCTTCTAATGATTGCTCTTGAGTTTGAATAGAATTTAAAGAAGCTTTTATTTTATGACTGCTATCATTAGCAAAATCAAGACATTCAATTTTTTGTTCATTTGCGGCAGCAATTTTTGCTTCTAAATATTCAATCTTTTTTAATGATTTGATATTTAAAATTGTTTCTTGTTCTTGATATTTTAAATGTTCAAGATTTTTTTGTAGTTGATCTTTTTTTTCATAGTAGCTGCAAATTAAATTATTTTGTTCGGATAAATCGCTCTCTATATCATGAATTTTTGCAATAATCTTGTCTTTTTCAATTGCTAAATTTGTATATTTTTCTTGATAAATTTCCGCTTTTGTTTTTTTGTATTCATGAATAGATTCTTCCATATTTAAATACACTTGATTCAAATTATCTTTTAAATTCTTAACAATTTTATTTTTCTCGTCACATAATTGACTTAATTCATTGAGAGCATTTTTAATTTCAGTTAAATCTTTTGTCCAATCAGCTCTGATAATAGCGAATTTACTCTGAATCTGATCATATTCGCAAACAGATTTTTTATTTTGAATAGGCAGATCCGGGTTGGCTTCATTTTTTTTATGAACCTCACCCTCTTTACTTTCTTTTTTTTCTTGATCATTGTTTTGATAAAAAATTCCTATAACACCCAAAAGAAGGAATGCACAAAAAAATCCTACAATGAATATTAACAAAGCAAGTAACCCCACCGCTTATTATTTAAAATATTTTTATAGCAATTTGATTAAAGTAAAATATTAATCAAATTTTAAAAAAAAATAACTTCAATAACATAGCTTGTCAACTTCTAAAAGTAGAAATCAGAGGCCATTATTTTTTAGATATTTCATACATAAATATCTAAAAAATTTTTATAAAACAAAATTTTAATTTTACTTTAAAAAATATTTCATAATTCTGTTTTCGAGCCAATATTCAGGGAAAAAAGGTATTTTGCCTGAAATAAATCCAATATGCCCCCCATTTGAATTGAGTTCTAATTGCACTTGTCTTGAAATTTCCTCTGGCTTTGGAATGCAGGACGGAGACATAAAAGGATCATCACAAGAATGAATTATAAGTGTTGGAGTTGTTATATTGTTAAGAAATTGTCTTGAACTGGATTTTTTATAATAATCATGCACATTAATAAATCCATTGATTTTAGCTGTTACTTTATCATCAAATTCCCAAAAATTTTTCATGCCTAATAATTCAGCTTTACTGATTCCTATTTTTTCTAAATTTCCTTTTTCAATGAGACTTTCTTTTAAACAACGCAATAACCACCATTGGTATAGCTTTGATACGCCTTTATTCATACTTTCTGCGGAATCTGCTAGTTCAAAAGGAACAGAAACGGCAACCGCCGATTTAATAAAAGTAGAGCTTGGATTTTCACCTAAGTATTTTAAAAGAACATTTCCACCTAAAGAAAATCCAACAGCATATACAAAATTAAAATTACTTTTTTGCGCTAAATATTTTAAAAAAAATTTAAAATCTTCCGTCTCTCCTGCATGATAAGATTTAACCTGTTGATTTATTACGCCGCCACATCCTCTAAAATGCATACAAACTGATCTAAAATCTAAATTCAAAGCCTGCTTCATCAATCTTTGAATATAGGGAGAAGAAGAGGAGCCTTCAAGGCCATGGAGCAAAACTAAAAGTGGTTTATCCGTTTGATTTTTATTCTCGCTCCAATCTAATAAAAGAGTATCACCATCAGGTAAAATCAATGTTTCACTAATTAAGTTTATTTTATTTTTATTTGAAAAAAAAACAGGGTATAACGTTTGTAAATGTTTATTTTTTAGCCACCAAGCAGGCCTAAATTGATAATTACAATTTTCGTCCATTTTAATTTAATTTGAAACAACTTGCGATCGCCAAATTTGATCAACAAAGAAGGATTTTTTAACCTTGTCATATTCACCCGAGTCTTTCCAACCTTTTAGAAAGCTATTAAAACTTTTCATAAGGAGGTGATCGTCTTTTCTTCCTGCGACAGAAAAGTTTTCAGCAACAACTTTTGTAGGTAAAATAATAAATTTATTTTTGTTACTTTTTTCCATAAGATCGACATATGTGGTGTCTGAAACAAAAGCATTTGCCCTACCTTGCATAACAGCAAGAACAAGATCGGCATCTTGATCAAATTTTAATATTTGAGCATTTTTTAAGTTTTTAGTAAGATAAATATCGCTGGTGTAACCTGTTTTAACAGCAATTTTAATATTTTTCTTATCGAGTGATTCAAGATCTGTAAATTCTTTTTTATTTTGTTCCGAATTTTTTATGGCAATACTTAAACCATTTGTAAAAGTAGGTTCACTAAATAAAACCATAACTTTTCTTTCAGGCGTAACCGTCATTCCTGCTGCAATTAAATCACATTTTGCAGAAATAAGAGCAGGGATAATACCGTCAAAACTAATTTGAATCATTTTTAAATCGACGGAAATTGATTTTGAAAATGCCTTCATCATTTCAATATCAAAACCAATCCACTCCCCTTTTTGGGTTTTCATTTCAAAAGGAAGAAAACCAGCATCAGAACAGACTTTTAAAGTTTTATCCATTTGGACTTTTTGAAGACTCAAGTCTTCTTTTTTAATATCCTCAAGTCCAGAAGCTATGGCATATAAGTTAACAGCTGGAACAACTGAGAGCAGAGAAAAAGCACGAAGGAAGAACTTTATATAACCTGTTTTCATTTTGATTCCTCTTCTTAAAGCCATAGCCAGAATACATGAGGCAAGGACATTTTTTAGCGTAAATATTCTAACACCAACGTGTTCCTACATACATAAGCTTAGAAAGCTGGTCAAGTAAAACATACCAAGGGCTTGAAGGCACAAGGATTGTTTAGAATTTATAAAGTTTCCTCTCCTGAAAAATCATCATCATTTTCTTCATCATCAAGACTCTCATTTGAAGGCGCCAAAGGAGCTTCCTGAGGCACTATTTTCTTTTGTTTTGTAGGCAATTGAGTTGTTGAAGTTGTTTGTGAGGAAAAACCTAAATTCATATTTTGAACTAATAATAAATCTTTTTTAGATAATAAACCCATATTTACTATATTTATAGATATTTTTTTATATCTCTGCACAAAAAACTGGGTTAATATTTTTTTTTCTAAACTTTGATTCCATTTTTTAGGTGAAGGCAAAATGGCGACAAGTGCCACACATTGTGCAGGGGTTAATTTTTTAGTATTTACCTTAAAATATCTCTGAGAAGCCTCTTCAATACCATATAAATTAGGACCAAATTCAACAACATTAAAATACCATTCAATTTGTTTTTCTTTTGTCATAATGGCATCAAGAGCTAAAGCCCCTAAAACTTCTCTTGTTTTCCTTATGTAATTTTTGTTTCTGGATAAAAAAGCATTTTTTACAAGCTGTTGAGTTATAGTACTACCACCACGTTTAATTTTACGACTTTTTTTATTTTCGGAAAGATTTTTTCGTAAACTTTGAAAATCAACACCATTGTGATCATAAAAACGAGCATCCTCTGATGCTACCAAGGCCACTTGGCAACTGCGAGGAATGTCCTTAGAACTCGCCCAATTGTTTAATAAAGTACCAGTTACGGGTCCTGTAACGCGAAGATATCGCGAAGTGCCATCTTCTTTATATGGAAAATAAATCAGTATTCCCGAATATAACAAAAAAACCCAAGGAGTAAACCAGACTAAAAAAATAAGAAAAGTCCATAATGGAAATTGAAATAGCCAAAAATAAAAAGAGAAAAGTCTCATGCAAATTCCTTGCGTAAAATACGTAATTAACGCATTATATTTTTTTGATATGTATATTTTTTAACTTTATTTAAAAGGAAATTAATATGTCTCTCCCTAAACTGAAGCCCATCAACTTCTCACATCAAAATTCAAGCACAAACCTTAATGCTGATATAGCCGTTATTGTAGTAGATGAACTCGATCTCGAAAAGGGCAAAATTAAGTCCTCTGAATTACAAAAATTAGATTCCGAATTTGGCGGAACCATTTCTAATCTTGTTTCCTTTGCCGATTTCGAAGCAAAATGGCTACAAACAACAAGCTCTATTGCAGCTAACCAAAAAATTGCAAAAAGGATCATACTCATAGGTGCAGGAAAAAAACAGACTTATTTCCCTGCAAGAGCAAGACAAGTTGGCATAAAATCAGCAGAAGTCTCTCTCGCAACAAAATCGACTTCTGTGGCTTTTTACTCTTGCTCAACTCTTTTAGCAACGAAAGAACAAATTGTACAAGCACGCCTCGGTTTCGCAATGGGTGTGTATAAGTACCCAAATTCAAATACAAATCCAGAATCGTTGGCCGAATTGGAAACCCCCATCAACTTAACTTTTGTCTCCTCCCTTGCTGGCTGCAGCGATGCTCTTAACGAAACAAAGCATATTGAAGATTCCATAAATTTATGTCGGCTCCTTCAAGACGCCCCCCCTAATGTAGGAACACCCAAATATGTAGCTGAACATATTATAGAGCAAGCTGCAAAATTGAACATAAAATCAGAAGTGTGGGGCGCCCAAAAATTACGCGAAAAAGGTTTTAATGCCATGCTCGCCGTCGCCAGCGGCAGTGCTCAAGAGCCTCAATTTGTTGTGCTAGAATACACACCAAAAAACTATAAAAAAACCATAGCCTTTGTAGGCAAAGGTCTTACAATGGATACAGGTGGTTACTCCATTAAATCTCCTTCCACGCATCAAGAAGGAATGAAGTATGACATGTCAGGCTCAGCAGTTACCTTAAGTTCTTTTCTTGCTATTGCAAAACTCAAACTCCCCGTCCGCGTTTTTGCTATTGGCGCTCTGTGCGAAAATATGATCGATGCCCATGCCTATCGCGTTGGCGATGTCATCACAACCTACTCTGGTAAAACCATTGAAGTTTTAAATACCGATGCCGAAGGGCGCGTTGTTTTAAGCGATGCTCTTCATTACGCCGCCAAAGACTTAAAACCCGATTACATTGTCGAATTTTCTACCCTTACAGGTGCTATGGTAACAACTTTTGGGCATATTGGTGCCGGTGTTTTCGCATTTGATAAAGAATTGGAAAATATCATTATTTCTGCAGCTGAGGCGACAGGGGAAAGAGCTTATCCTTTGCCCGTTTGGGAAGAAGTTGTTGAAGATACCAAGGGGAATATTGCCGATCTTACAAATATTGGAAACACAAGAGGTTCGGCAGGAAGTATGGTGGGCGCCGCATTTCTTAACGAATTTGTAAATGACATCCCCTTTGCCCACATAGATATTGCAGGCGTTGCTAACGATAATTTATCCATTGGCTATCCAAAGAAAAATGGCGCGGGGTATGGCGTACAACTTGTTGTTGGTATTGCTAAAAAACTTGCGGAGTGAATAAGGGGGATAGAATCCCCCTCCCCAAACAGATTATCTACGAAAGATAAATATCTCTATTTATCTAGTATATTTAAACTACAGCCTCCCTCTAAATCTACATACACACAAGCACATTCAGGACAACTTTCATCTATATGTGGGACGTAAACACCAAGCTTGCCTTTTTCAAGATCTATTCCTAGACAATCTGTAGTAAAAGGTATCTTTTTGTTTTTTAAATCAATTAAAAGGAATTTTAAATCTCGTTCCAGTAAAACAACATCATTTTTATAAATAAGATGATTAGGTTGGAAAATCTCTATACCCTCAAGTTTGTTTGTTTTTTGATTGTAATGGGCATGGATATCTAATTCATGAAAAGCATCTGATGTGACTTCACAAAATGGAGACTTTTTAAACTCAAATATTGGGGAATTAAAAATTTTTTGAACTTCTTCTCTGTTCATGCCCGCTTTTAATTTGCCTCTATTTTTGTCATCTATATATTCAAAAATCATATTTATTTTCCTATAATTTAATTGTTAATAAAATCTTTTGGATTTAATGTTCTTGCATAGTCCTTCATTTTTTTCAGAGCAATTGTATATTTAGAACTTGTTTTAGACTTTATATCTTCTTCATCTTTTTTTATGGCTTGCATTACTTCGCCATCGCCCACTAATTTTTTTTGCATTTCACGATATTGTTTTGCAATCTTACTTTTACCATGGCTTGCAAAATATTTTTGATCGTCATAACTTATGCGAATGGCGGGGCCATTATCGGATGATATTTTACTTCCAATGTAAGCTTCTTTAGAAGGAATATGATTCGATATAAGACGCTCAAAGGAAACGCTACAGCCTTTGCTTAAATCAACTGATATTGCTTTCACATTAACTTTTTCATTGGCAAGATCTTTTGAATCAAGCACTAAATCAGGGGCATATAAGTTTAATTTTTTATTTTCAAATTCCATTCCTTCAGAATTTGAAATAAATTCAACTTTCTGTTCAGTTAATTTACTCTTTATTTTTAAATAATTTGAAAATAAATTTATTTTTTTATACATAAACATGCTATATTCAGCACCCAATCCTAATTCAGATAATTTTCCTGCATCATCATAATGTGCAAGAATTCC